>NZ_JBEYJD010000002.1:0-407886 GCF_040636125.1 Streptomyces sp. NPDC006733
CCTTCGGTGCCGTTTCACCGGCGCCCTCCGGGCTTCCCTTCGTGTTTCCGACTCTATCAGACGCTTTCGCGTCCGATTCCCAGTCAGCGGGAGTTCTGCATTTCCTGCTCCAGCGTTTCCGCCTTTCGGCTTTCCGCTGCACCCGACTTTAGCAGAAGCTTTCCGTCGGATTTCCCGGCCAATTCGAGTCTGCCTTTGGAGACATACGTTTCCAGGGCACTCGTCGAGGCGGTTGTGCCAAGGTACTGGACGCCTCCGCCCCGTGCAAATCGGCTCCGGGGGTCCTGCGGCCCCCCGACCGGGTCCTGCGGCGATGCGACACTGAGTGGTCGGGACCGGTCACCCGACGGTCGGATCCGCTCGGGCGGAATCCTTACTTCACATGACTTAGGCTGCTCAAGCGGCATCGCCGTCCGGTGACAGGTAGTGACGGCGTCTTTGAGCTCCGCATCTAGGAGGCTTCCCCATGACGATCGTTTCGTCCCCCCTCGCCGGACGGGCCATCGGGCTCGCGGCTGTGCCCGACCCGGTGTTCTCCGGCGCGATGGTGGGCCCCGGCACCGCCATCGACCCCGTGCGCGAGCCCTCGGCCGCGGTCTCCCCCGTCGACGGCGTCATCGTCTCCCTGCACCCGCACGCGTTCGTCGTCGTGGACGACGAGGGGCACGGTGTACTGACGCACCTGGGTATCGACACCGTTCAGCTCAACGGCGACGGATTCGAATTGCTCGTCGCCAAGGGCGACACGGTCCGGCGCGGACAAGAGGTCATCCGCTGGGACCCCGCCGCGGTCGAGGCCGCCGGCAAGTCGCCGATCTGCCCCGTCGTGGCCCTGGAGGCCACCGCCGAGGCGCTGGGCGATGTGGTGGCCGAGGGAGACGTCGAGGCCGGCGCCCAGCTCTTCTCCTGGAAGTAGCACCCCCCGCTGTACCTGCTGTACCCGCAGTACCCCAGGGGGCGTCAACGAGGACGTCGGAAGAATCTGAGCGACGGCACCGACCGTCGCAGTGACCGGAGACAGGTGAGATGGAGACAACGCTGCGAGGCGTCGGTGTCAGCCACGGTGTGGCGATCGGCGAGGTACGGCACATGGGTACCGCAGTTCTGGAGCCCCCGGCCAAGCAGATCCCGTCGGACGAGGCTCCGCGTGAGCAGGGCCGTGCCCGGCAGGCCGTCGAGGCCGTGGCAGCCGACCTGATCGCGCGTGGGAACCTGGCCGGCGGTGAGGCCCAGCACGTGCTGGAGGCCCAGGCCATGATGGCCCAGGACCCCGAGCTGCAGGCCGATGTCGAGCGCCGGATCGCGGTCGGCAGTTCCGCCGAGCGCGCCGTCTACGACGCCTTCGCCTCCTACCGTGCGCTGCTGGCCAACGCGGGTGAGTACCTGGCCGGCCGGGTGGCCGACCTGGACGACGTGCGCAACCGCATCGTGGCCCGGCTGCTCGGCGTCCCGATGCCGGGGGTGCCGGACAGCGACGAGCCGTACGTGCTGATCGCCCGGGACCTGGCGCCCGCGGACACCGCGCTGCTCGACCCCACCCTCGTGCTCGGTTTCGTCACCGAGGAGGGCGGTCCGACCAGCCACAGCGCGATCCTGGCGCGGGCGCTGGGGGTCCCGGCCGTGGTCGCGATGCCCGGTGCGGGCGAGATCGCCGAGGGCACCGTCATCGCGGTGGACGGCAGCAGCGGCGAGCTGTTCGTCAACCCGAGCGCCGAGAAGCGTGCGGAGCTGGAGGAGGCCGCGGCCGCGCGCCGCGCCGCGCTGTCGGCGACCTCCGGTCCCGGTGCCACCTCCGACGGACACAAGGTGCCGCTGCTCGCCAACGTGGGCGGTCCCGGTGACGTGCCCGCGGCGCTGGAGGCGGGCGCCGAGGGCGTGGGCCTGTTCCGCACCGAGTTCCTCTTCCTCGACGACTCCGCGAAGGCGCCGTCGGAGGAGAAGCAGGTCGAGGCGTACCGCAAGGTCCTGGAGGCGTTCCCCGAGGGCCGGGTCGTCGTGCGCGTGCTCGACGCGGGCGCCGACAAGCCACTGGACTTCCTCACGCCCGCCGACGAGCCCAACCCGGCGCTGGGTGTGCGGGGTCTGCGGTCGCTGCTGGAGCACCCCGATGTGCTGCGGACCCAGCTGCGGGCGCTGGCCACGGCCGCCCAGGGACTGCCGGTGCACCTCGAGGTCATGGCGCCCATGGTGGCCGACCGTATCGACGCCAAGGCGTTCGCCGACGCGTGCCGCGAGGCCGGTCTGCGGGCGAAGTTCGGGGCGATGGTCGAGATTCCCTCGGCGGCGCTGCGGGCCCGGTCGATCCTCCAGGAGGTCGAGTTCCTGTCGCTGGGCACCAACGACCTGGCGCAGTACACCTTCGCGGCCGACCGGCAGGTCGGCGCGGTCTCCCGTCTGCAGGACCCCTGGCAGCCCGCGCTGCTCGACCTGGTGGCCGCGTCGGCCGACGCGGCCAAGGCCGAGGGCAGGAGCTGTGGTGTCTGCGGCGAGGCGGCGGCCGACCCGCTGCTGGCCTGTGTGCTGACGGGTCTGGGAGTGACGAGCCTGTCCATGGGCGCGGCCTCCATTCCGTACGTGCGCGCCACGCTGGCGAAGTACACGCTCGCGCAGTGCGAGCGTGCGGCGGTCGCCGCCCGGGCGACCGACACCGCCGACGAGGCGCGCCGCGCCGCGCAGGCGGTGCTGTCGGGCGAGTGACTGCCGCTGCCCGCGCCGTCAGGCGTGCGGGCAGCAGCTCGGAGGGGCGTTCCACCGGGTTCCGGTGGGGCGCCCCTTTCCCGTCGGGGCGTCAGCCGTGCGGGGGCGGGCCGAGCGGCCGGCCGGACCGGTAGGTGACGCCGGGCTCCGGCGGTACCGGTTCGCCCGTTGCGGCGTCGGTGCAGTAGGCGTTGAAGACCTCCGCCTCGGTGAGCGGCTGCGGCCAGCCGTCGCGCAGGGACCAGCCGCGCACCTCGTCCCGTCCCCCCGTGACGGTGGAGCGGACGACGATGCCCGCGGAACCGCCGCTGACGGCGGCCGCGGCGAGGACCGTGCAGAACACCAGGGCGTCGGCCTCGGCGAGGTGGATGCGGCCGGAGGCGGTGCGCTCCGTGGTGAGGACGGCGAGCAGCGGCGCGCCGTGGGGCTGTTGCACGCTGCAGACCACGTGGTGGGTGCCGGTGCCGGCGGTTTCGATGAGTGCCACCAGGGCCCGGGAGGCCCGTTCGAAGGCGCGGCGGGCGAGTTCGCGGCCGCCGCCGGTGCGGGCCTCGGCGGCGGTGAGGACGTCGGTGGCACGGTCCCAGGCGGCCTGCCGGTCGGTCTCGTGGCGCAGTTGGGCGAGGAGTCGGCGGACGGGCTGCCCGCTGTACGGGACGCCGGGCCCGGTCGCGGTGACGGCGGCGGTGTAGCGGGCGCGGCTGGCGGCGGTGCCCGGGTCCCGGCCGGTGTCGGCGCAGTACTCCGCGTACTGCGCGGGGTCGAAGAGGGTCACGGTGACGAACAGCCCCTGGGAGAGCAGCGAACGCAGCAGGCCGTCCATCTGCCGCAGGTACGCGCGGTGGTCCGCGCAGGGCAGGCCGCGGTGGGGGCGCATGGCGGTGAAGTCCCGTTCGTCGGCGAGCAGCGCGACGATGCTCGGCGCCTCCCTGCGCAGGGCGCGGCGCACGCTCGTCCCGCGTGGTGCCCGGGGCCGCGAACGGCCCCCCGTCCGGCCGCTCTTCCCCCGGTGGTCCCGGATCCGGTTCCCGTGCTTGGTGCGTGCCATGTCTCCCCCTCGGCGCGTCGATCAGTTCTCACTCACCGTAATCGGAGGCACTGACAATCCGGACGGCTCCGCCGGATCCGTCACCTTGCGTGGTGATGCGAGGCGTCGCAGCACCATGCGCTTCTGCAGGAACGCGGTGCCGGCGAGGGCGGTGCCGAGGCCGAGCCAGCCGAGCGGCCCGGCCGCGATGACCGCGGCCGTCATGATCAGCGGGCCCGCCGCGCGTTCGGCGGACTGGGCCAGGCCGTGCACGCCGACGTACGCGCCCTGCGCGTCGTCGGGCGCGAGGGCCACGGACAGTTCCCACGAGACCGTGGCCTGGTACATCTCCACGAAGGTGAAGGCGACCGCGGCGACCAGCAGCGCGGCGGTGGCCGCCCAGCGGGCGTCGACGACGGAGGCGGCCACGGCCGCTCCGCCGAGGAAGTAGCAGGCGGCGACGTGCCGCAGGGTGCCGGCGGCCAGGTGCGGTGTGCGGCCGTGGCGGGAGAGCCGGACCTGGAAGAGCACCACCACCACGGTGTTGATGACGAAGAGCAGGGCGGCGAGCCCGTGCGGGGCGGTGGTGGCGCTGATGATCCACAGCGGCATGCCGACGCGCAGGACGGAGCCGTCGAGGAAGAGCAGGGCGTCGGTGGCGGCGTAGCCGAGGTAGCCGCGGTCGCGCCAGGGGCTGCGGGGCGGCGCCGGGCGGACGGCGGCGGGCCCGGCCGGCGCCTTCGTGGCGGACGAGGCCACCGCCCTGCTCGCCGACGGGGGTTCGGCGCAGCGGGCGACGAGGACGGCGACGACGCAGAAGGAGAGGCCGTCGGCGATCAGGAGGCCGCGGTAGACGCCGGCGCTGCCGAAGGCGAGGCCGACGGAGGCGCCCAGGCCGCCGAGCGTGTAGCCGACGTTGACGACCGTGCGCTGCACCGCCTGGTAGCGGGACCGGTCGGGGCCGGCGACGCGGGCGGCGTAGAGCTTGGTGAGGACGGAGGCGGAGCGTTCGCCGAAGCTGCCGAGGGCCACCAGGGGCAGGAGTTGCCAGAAGCCGTCGGCGGCGAGCATCAGCAGCCCCGAGGCGGCGCGCACCAGTTGCACGGCGAGCAGCAGCCGGGTGAGGGGGAAGCGGTCGGCGAGCCGCCCGGCGACGGGTGAGCCGGCGATGCCGACCGCGCCGGCCAGGCCCATCAGCAGGCCGATCCGGCTCGCGCTGAGGTCCGCGACGACGAGGAAGTACAGCGCGGTGACGCTCAGCCAGAGGCCGGAGCCGGTCTTGTCCACGAAGTTGATCCAGAGCATCCGGCGGCCGTCGGGTCCTCCCGGTATCCGCGCCGCCACCCCTGCGCCCGTCCCCGTCCCGGCTCCTGTCCCCGACTCCGGCCGCATCCGCATCCGTTCCCCCTTGACGCCGTCTTTGTATCAATACATACTGACCAATGTGGCAACACAATATGCGATCACGGGTACGACCGCCAAGGGCATTGCCGCGTCCGTCGAGCGCGCGGTCGCGGACGGGTCGCTGCCGCCCGGCAGCGCCATGCCCCCGGTGCGCCGGCTCGCCGAGGAGCTCGGGGTGAGTCCCGGCACCGTGGCCACGGCCTACCGGGAGTTGCGGCAGCGCGGCATCGTGCTGACCCGCGGGCGCGGCGGGACGGTGATCGCCGAGGCCCCGGCCGTCGGCACCAGCGGCTCGCGCCGCCCCCCGAAAACCCCGGCCGGGGTGCGGAGTCTGGCCGGCGGCCACCCCGACCCCGCGTTCCTGCCCGACCTGGTGCCGCCGGCCCGGGTGGTGCCGGGGCCCGGGTCGCACCGGACCTCGCCCCGGCTGCCGGAGCTGGAGGCGGTGGCCCGGCGCTGGTTCGAGCGCGACGGCGTACCGGCGCAGCACGTGACGTTCGCCCATGGCGCGCTGGACTGCGTGGGCCGGCTGCTCTCGGCGGAACTGCGGCCGGGCGACGCCGTGGCGATGGAGGACCCGGGCTTCCACCGGCTGCTGGACCTCGCCCCGGCGCTGGGGCTGCGCATCGTCCCGGTCGCGGTGGACGAGGAGGGGATGCGCCCGGAGGCGCTGCGGGCCGCGCTGCGCGCGGGGGCCAGGGCGGTGGTGTGCATGCCGCGTTCGCAGAGCCCGATGGGCGCGTGCTTCTCCGCGCGGCGCCGGGACGAGCTGCTGGCGGTGCTGGCGGCGGCCCCCGAGGTACTGGTCGTCGAGGACGACTACACGGCGGACACCTCGGGGGTCCCGCTGCACTCCCTCACCACCGGCGGGCTGCCGCGCTGGGCGCAGGTCCGCACCGTGTCCAAGCACCTGGGCAGCGACCTGCGGTGGGCCGCGCTCGCCTGCGACGAGACGTCGCTGGCCCGGCACGACGGCCTGCTGCTGCTCACCTCGGGGTGGGTGAGCCACGTACTGCAGGAGACGGTGCTGCGGCTGCTGGCCGATCCGGCGACGGCCGCGCTGGTGGCGCGGGCCGAGGCCGCGTACACCGCCCGCCGCGAGGCGCTGATCGGCGAGCTGGCGCGGCACGGCATCCCCGCGCTCGGCCGCAGCGGGCTCAATGTCTGGGTGCCGGTCAGGGACGAGTCGGCGGTGGTCAACGGGCTCAGGTCGCACGGGTGGTGGGTGGCGGGCGGGGCCCGGTTCCGCACCGCGTCGGCCCCCGGGGTGCGGGTCACCACGGCGGATCTGGCGGTGGAGGACGCGGCCCGGCTGGCGGCGGACTTCGCGGCGGTGCTGGGCGAGTCGGAGAGCACCTACGGGGGCTGACGGGAGTGACGGGTCATCAGTGACTCCTGGCGTGAGCCTTGACGTGCCCCTGACGGTCAAGTATCCACATACTGGGCGGCATTGGTACAGACCTATGGGAGTCCAGTATGCGAAGATCCCTCACGCTCGTCCTGGCCCTGCTCGGGACGCTCGTCCTGTTCCTCACGCCGCCCGCCGCCGCGGCCGGCGGCGTCTCGGCGGCGTTCTCCAAGACCTCGGACTGGGGCTCGGGCTACCAGGCCCAGTACCGGATCACCAACGGCTCCACCTCCACCCTGACCGGCTGGAAGGTCGAGTTCGACCTGCCCCCGGACAGCAGTGTCGGCAGCTACTGGGACGCGCTGCTCACCCGGACCGCCTCCCACTACACCTTCACCAACCGCGAATACAACGGCACCCTGGCCCCCGGCGCCTCGGCCGTACTCGGCTGGGTCGCCGCAGGTTCCGGCACCCCGGCCAACTGTCTGCTGAACGGCGGCTCCTGCGACGCGGGCCCCGCCGACACCACCGCCCCCTCGGTGCCCGGCGGCGTCACCGTCGGCTCGGCCACCGGCTCCTCCCTCACCGTGCGATGGACGGCCTCCACCGACGACTCCGGCACGGTCGCCGGCTACGAGGTCTCCCGCGACAACGCCGCGCCCGTGGCCGTGAGCGGCACCTCGTTCACCGCCACCGGACTGCAACCCACCACGAGCTACGGCTTCCGGGTCCGGGCCAGGGACGCCGCGGGCAACACCTCCCCCTACAGCGCACCGGTCAGCGGCACCACGACCACGGGCGGCGGCCCCGGTCCCGGCAGCGTGCACACCGCCCCCTATGTCGACATGGGTGCCTGGCCCACGCCGAGCATGCCCGACATGGCCGCGGCGAGCGGCCTGAAGAGCTTCACCATGGCCTTCATCACCGCCTCCGCCTGCAAGGCCATGTGGTTCAACGCCTACGACCCGCGCGACGGCTGGGCCAAGGACCAGGTCGACGCCATCCGGGCGGGCGGCGGCGACGTGAAGATCTCCTTCGGCGGCGCCTCCGGGGCGGAGCTCGCCCAGGCCTGCTCCACCGTCGACTCGCTGTACGCCGAGTACGACGCCGTCGTCACGGCCTACGGCCTGACCTACGCCGACTTCGACATCGAGGGGTCCGCCACCGCGGAACCCGCCTCCATCAGCCGCCGCTCGCAGGCGCTGGCCCGGCTCCAGCAGGCGCACCCCGGGCTGCGGATCTCCCTCACCCTGCCGGTGCTCCCCGAGGGGCTGACGGCGGACGGCCTCAACATCGTGAAGTCCGCCCGTGACGCGGGCGTCACCCTCGACGCCGTCAATGTCATGGCCATGGACTACTACCGCGCCACGGACTACGGTGATGCGGCCGTCCAGGCGGCGCAGAGCACCCAGGCGCAGCTCAAGACCCTGTACCCGGCCAGGACCGACGCCCAGCTGTGGGCCATGACCGGAGTCACCCCGATGCTCGGCCAGAACGACGACGGGCACGTCTTCGACCAGGCCGACTCCCGCCAGCTCGTGGCGTTCGCCCGGTCCCGGCACCTGAACATGCTCGGCTTCTGGGAGGAGACCCGCGACCGCAACGCCTGCACCGGGGCGTTGTACAGGTGCACCAACGTCCCGCAGTCGCCCTACGAGTTCTCGAAGATCTTCGCCCAGTACACCGGGTGAGGGCGGCGCCGTGCTGACGCGGTCGGCCGCGTCAGCACGGCACTCGCCACCGCCCGGTCAGGCGCGGCGCTCCTGGGCGAGCCGCTCGTAGAAGCGCAGCGCGTCGATGTCGTCGACGGAGCCGGGGTTGACCGTCCGGTCCAGCGCCGCGCCCTGCATCAGGCGCTTGACGGGGACCTCCAGGCGCTTGCCGGTCAGCGTGTGCGGCACGGCGGGGACGGCGATGACCTCGTCCGGGACGTGGCGGGGCGAGAGTTCGGCGCGGATCACGTCCTTGATCCGGCCGCGCAGCGCGTCGTCGAGCCCGGCGCCCGGCGCCAGGTGGACGAAGAGCGGCATCCAGTAGCCTCCGTCCGGCAGCTCGACGCCGATGACGAGCGACTCGCGGATCTCCGGGAGGCGTTCGACGGCCTCGTAGATGTCCGCGGAGCCCATCCGGACGCCCTGCCGGTTGAGGGTGGAGTCGGAGCGGCCGTGGATGACGACGGTGCCGCGCTCGGTGATGGTGATCCAGTCCCCGTGCCGCCACACCCCGGGGAACATCTCGAAGTAGCTCTCCCGGTAGCGGGCGTCGTCCGGGTCGTTCCAGAACCGCACCGGCATCGACGGCATCGGGTTGGTGACGACCAGCTCCCCGACCTCGCCGGTCACCGGCCGGCCCGCCACGTCCCAGGCCTGCAGGTCGGTGCCCAGGCTCGCCGCCTGCAGCTCCCCGATGTGCACCGGGAGGGTGGGCACGCCGCCCGCGAAGCAGCTGCACACGTCGGTGCCGCCGCTGACGGACGCGATCCAGACGTCCTCCTTGACCTCCTCGTGGATCCAGCGGAACCCGTCGGGCGGCAGCGGCGAGCCGGTCGAGGCGACGCACGTGACCGCGGAGAGGTCGAAGTCGCGGCCCGGCCGGACCCCGGCCTTGCGGCAGGCCATGACGTAGGCGGCGGAGGTGCCGAAGACGGTGGCGCCGGTGCGCTCGGCGATCCGCCACTGCGCACCGGTGTCGGGGTAGCCGGGGCTGCCGTCGTAGAGCACGACGGTGGCGCCGGTCAGCAGGCCCGACACCAGGAAGTTCCACATCATCCAGCCGGTGGAGGTGTACCAGAAGAAGCGGTCGCCGGGCCCGAGGTCCATGTGCAGGCCGGTCTGCTTGAGGTGCTCCAGCAGGATGCCGCCCTGGGACTGCACGATCGCCTTGGGCAGGCCGGTGGTGCCCGAGGAGTACAGCACCCACAGCGGGTGGTCGAAGGGCACCTGCTCGTACACGGGCGCGGTGTCGTCCGACACGACGTCGTCCCACTCCAGGGCGCCGGCCGGCGCCTTGGTGCCCAGCAGCGGGATGTGGACCACGGCGCGCAGCGAGGGCAGCTCGTCCCGCAGTTCGGCGACGCTCTCCGTCCGGTCGTGCTCCTTGCCGCCGTAGCGGTAGCCGTCGACGGCGAACAGGACGACGGGCTCGACCTGCTGGAAGCGGTCCAGGACGCTGCGGGCGCCGAAGTCCGGGGCGCAGGAGGTCCACACGCCGCCCACCGCGGCGGTCGCGAGCAGCGCGACGACGGCCTGCGGGATGTTGGGCAGATAGCCGCTGACGCGGTCGCCGGGGGTGACGCCGAGGGCGCGCAGCCGGCCCGCCACGGAGGCGACCTGCCGGCTCAGCTCGGCCCAGCTGGTCTCCGCGATCTCCGGGCGCTCGTCCAGGTGGACCAGGGCGGGGGTGCCGGCGCGCTCGGGGTCCAGGGCCGGGCGCAGCGCGTGCTCGGCGTAGTTGAGGGCCGAGCCGGTGAACCACTGGGCGCCCGGCATGGAGGCGTCGGCGAGCACGGCCTCGTAGGGGGTGGAGAACCGCACCTGGAACCACTCCGCGACGGCCCCCCAGAACACCGCCGGCTCCCGCACCGACCAGGCGTGCAGTGCCCGGTAGCTCGCGGCCGGGTCCGCGGGGTCGCCGGCCGGGGCGCCGTGCCGCTCCGCGGCCCAGGTCTGGAAGTGCGTCACGCGCGCGCCGGCGACCCGCTCGGGGCCGGGGGTCCACAAGGGCTCCGGGGCGTGGGCGGGCTCGGTCGTGGTGCTCATGGGGCGGCTCCCGGACGGTACGGCGACGTCGCTTTGTGTGCGGCTGGACCCTGGGCGGGCGGAATGTCCCGCGGCAGGGCTGGGCAGGACGATGCCACGTGATCGTCCCCGACGCCAGGGCGGGGCCCCCACAACGGGGTATGCCGCGGTGTGGTGCACCTACAGGTGAACACCGGCTGAACGCCCGGTACGGCGGCGCGGAGCAGTGGAAGGGTGGGCCCCATGGATGCTCGGGACCTGGTGCGGTCGCTACGGATGGTCGGGTCCGCGAACGGCCTGCTGACGCTGCGGTCCGCGTGGCGGCGGCGGCGCACGGACGGGCGGGACCTGCCGAGGCAGGGGACGGAGCGGGCCCGGGTGCCCGGACCGGCGCTGGGGGTGGAGCCGCTGCCGGGCGGCGGGGTGGTGCGTTTCACCCGCTCGTCCCTGCGGGTGCGGGTCGCGGTGGGCGGCGCGGTCTTCTGCGGGTGGGACGGGGCCGAGGCGGAGCCGTCGTACGCGCTGGCCGGGGACACCCCGCCGGTGGACACCCGGGTCGAGCTGGAGCGCGACCGGACCGGGGACGGCTGGCGGGTGGTGTCGGAGCGGGTGACGGTTTTGGTCTCGCGGCACGGCACGGTGGAGTTCCGCACCCCGGGCGGGGTGCTGCTGCGGCGTGATCTGCCGCCCCGCTGGTGGGATCCGGCAGGGCGGCAGCCGGGTGACCGCACCCGCTGGGTGCAGCGTTCCGAGACCGCCGCGGACGCGTGCGTGTTCGGCCTGGGCGGCCGGTCATCGGGGCCCCGGCTGCGGGAGGGGTCGTACCGGCTGTGGAACACCGACCCGGGCGGTTCCTTCGGCCCCGGCGACGACCCGCTCTACATCACCATGCCGGTGCAGCTGGTGGTCGCGGACGCCGGCTGCCATCTGGTCTTCCACGACACCACGTGGGACGGCCGGGTGACGCTGCGCGACGGCGAGGAGGGCGCGGGCTCCGGGCACGACCGGCCGGGCGGCTGCGAGCTGCGGGTCGACGGCGGACCACTGCGCTACTGGGTGCTGACCGGCCCGCCGGCCCGGATCCTGGCGGGCTGGACGGCGCTGACCGGACGGCCGGCGCTGCCGCCGCGCTGGGCCCTGGGCTACCAGCACTCGCGCTGGGGGTTCAACGACGAGCGGGAGGTCCGCCGGATCGCGGCCGGCTACCGGGAGCGGGGGCTGCCGCTGTCGGCCCTGCACCTGGACATCGACCACTTCGACGGGCACCGGGTCTTCACCGTGGACCGCGAGCGCTTCCCCGACCTGCCCGGGCTCGCCGCGGAGCTGCGGCGCGACGGGGTGCGGCTGGTGTCGATCGTCGATCCGGGGGTGAAGGCGGAGCCGGGCAACCCGGTGTACGACGGCGGAACGGCCGCCGGGGCCTTCGTCCGGGACGCCCGGGGCCAGGAGGTGCGCGGCGTGGTGTGGCCGGGCGAGGCGGTCTTCCCGGACTTCACCGACCCGCGGGCGCGCAAGTGGTGGGGCACCTTGTACGCGGAGCGGCTGGCGCAGGGCTTCTCCGGGGTCTGGCACGACATGAACGAACCGGTGTCGTTCAGCGCGTTCGGCGAGCCGACGCTGCCGCGCTCGGCACGGCACGCCCTGGAGGGCCGCGGCGGCGACCACCGCGAGGCGCACAACGTCTACGCGCTGGGCATGGCCCGGGCCGGCTACGAGGCGCTGCGGGAACTGGCGCCCGAGGCCCGGCCGTTCCTGTTCTCCCGCTCCGGCTGGGTGGGGATGCAGCGGTACGGCGGGACGTGGTCGGGCGACGTGGCCACCGGCTGGGCGGGGCTGCGGGCCTCGCTCTCCCTGATGATCGGCCTGGGCCTGTGCGGGGTGCCGTACTCGGGGCCCGACGTCGGCGGGTTCACCGGGTCGCCCTCCCCCGAGCTGTACCTGCGCTGGTTCCAGCTCGGCGCCTACCTGCCGTTCTTCCGCACCCACTCGGCGATCGCGGCGGGCCGGCGCGAGCCGTGGGGGTTCGGTCCCGAGGTCGAGGAGCACGCGGCGGCCGCGCTGCGGGAGCGGCGGCGGCTGCTGCCGTACTTCGACACGCTCGCCCACCTGGCGCGGCGCACCGGCGCGCCGTACGTGCGGCCGCTGTGGTGGAACGACCCGGAGGACCGCGCGCTGCGCGGCTGCGGGGACGCCTTCCTGCTGGGCGACGCCCTGCTGGTGGCGCCGGTCATGGAGCCCGGCTCGGTCACCCGGGCGATCCGGCTGCCGCGCGGCTGCTGGTACGACACGGCGACCGGCACCGCGTACGAGGGGCCGGGGCAGATCCTGCTGGACGCGCCGCTCGGCCGGACCCCGGTGCTGGCGCGGGCCGGCGCCGTCCTGCCCGTGGCGGGCGACGACGGGGCCGTGGAGCTGGAGGTGTGGGCCCCGGCGGCCGGGCGCACCGGCGGCGGCATCGTCTTCACCGGCGAGGGGGACGGCTGGGCCGAGCCGCTGGTGGAGCGGTTCACGTCACGGCTGGTCGACGGGCGGGTGGTGGTGGAGCGCGTCGGGGAGGACGGGGTGGGGCACCCGGTGCGGGTGCGCGGGCTTCCGGAGTGAGGGGACGGCCGGTGCGGGTCAGGAGGGGTGCGGGCGGGCGCCGTGCTCGCCGTACGCGCCGGCGAACCAGCGCCGGACCGCCAGGGTGTGCAGCGGGAACGCCAGCTCGGCGGGCGCGCGCAGCACCTGCCAGCCCTCGGTCTCGTCGGTGGGCACCGACGCCGGCAGGTCGGCCGCGTCCCGCAGCGGCAGCAGCCCGAAGACGAGCAGGAACCCGCCCTCCGGGTCGGTGAGGGTGTCGGCGAGCACCGGGTCGGCGTCCGCCGCGATCCCGGTCTCCTCGGCCAGTTCGCGCACCACGGCCCGCTCCCACGTCTCCCCGTGGTCGATGAAGCCGCCGGGCAGGGCGAGCAGCCCGCGTCCCGGCTCGATGGTGCGGCGGATGACGGCCAGCCCGGTGCCCGCGCCGTCGCGGACCGGCAGCAGCGCGATCGCCACCGGGAGCGGGTTGCGGTAGGCGGTGGCCCCGCAGGCGGCGCAGGTGCGCGGCCAGCCGGCGGCGGGGCCGAACGCCGTACCGCAGTAGGAGCAGTTGGAGTCCTTCTCGCGACGGTGCACGCCGGGACTGTATCCGATCACCGCACCCGGGGAGCACTTGTCCGCGCCCGCGATCCGCGACAGTGTTGCGCGTCGGCGACCGCGCCCCGCGCGACCCGCCCCCCGACCCCGTCCGACCGCTGGAGGACCCATGCCACGCCTCACGACCGTGCTCCGCACCCTGGCCGTCTCCGTCGCCACGCTGATCGCCGTGACCGCGGGCGGCGCCGCCGCCCCGGCGCAGGCGAGCTCCGGGCACGGCGGAGGGGGCGGCCCCAAGGCGCCCGGGGACTTCGTGGCACTGCGGGACATCGACCCGACGATCCAGCAGGAGATCCGCTACTTCACGGCGCACAACTTCGTCGGGGTGCCCATCGACGGCTACCGGCAGCCGATCTGCCTGCTGACCCGGACGGCGGCGAAGGCGCTGCACGCGGCCCAGGTGCGGCTGCTGCGCCGCGGGTACTCGCTCCGGGTCTACGACTGCTACCGGCCGCAGCGCGCCGTCGACCACTTCGTGGCCTGGGCGAAGGACCTCGACGACCAGCGGATGAAGGACGAGTTCTATCCGCATGTCGACAAGTCGCGGCTCTTCGAGGACGGTTACATCGCGGAGAAGTCCGGGCACAGCCGGGGCAGCACCCTGGACGTGACCATCGTGCGGCGCTCGGGCGCCAGTGTCGACATGGGGACTCCGTTCGACTACTTCGACACGCTCTCCCACACCCTGGACCCGCGGATCCAGGGTGTGCAGCGGGAGAACCGCCTCCTGCTCAAGAACACCCTCGAAGGGCTCGGCTTCGTCAACCTCGCCGAGGAGTGGTGGCACTACACGTACAAGCCGGAGCGCTTCCCCGACACGTACTTCGACTTCCCGGTCTCCCGGCGGTCCCTGACGTCCTCGCACGTCGGCCCGTAGGACTCCAGCGCGACGGGCGCGGCCAGCGCCTCGCCGACGGCGGCCGACCACTCCTGCGGGTCGGCGCCGGGGGTCTCCCAGACGGCCGGCCTGGCGCGCGCCAGACGGGCCGTCAGCGCGGCCTGCCGGTCCAGGTCGCCGGGGGCGCCGGCCGGCAGGCGTTCGACCAGCCGGCCGTCCATGCCGTAGGCGCGGGCGATCCGCAGTCCCGGGCAGCGGGCGGGGGCGTCGAGGTGGGTGACGGCCAGCGCGTCCACTCCCCCGCAGGCCTCGACGGCGTAGGCGTGCGCCACCGCGTCGAAGTGGCCCCGCCGGAACGCGCCCTGCCAGCGGCCGTGCCCGTTGTGCGGTTCCGGCAGCTCCCGGGCCAGCTCCGGGTCCTCGGTGACCAGCGGGCCGGGCCCGTGCCGGGTGGTGTAGGTGCGCACCACGCCGAGCCGCAGCGCGGTGCCCGCGCCGCCCGCCTCGGCCAGCAGCGTCTCGGCGTTGGCGAAGGTGGTCGTCGACCACGTCGTGTACGGGTGGAAGCCGTGCCACTCGTCGAGCAGCACGCCCTGGGCGCCCTCGAAGACCACCGGGCCCTCGGCCAGCAGCCGCGCGAGATGTCCCTCGCCGGCCAGGGTCACCGCCCGCGCGAAGGCCGCGAAGGCGTCCGCGCAGTGCTCGACGGGCGGCGCCGGCAGCCGCCCCAGCTCGTCGGACAACCGGTCGCGCAGCAGCGCGAGCTTGCGCAGCAGGCGGGGGCGCGAGACGCAGTCGCCCACCCGGGGCGCGTCCTCGGGGTGGGCGAGGGCGTACGCCGCCGTCTCGCCGATGCCCATGCCGCACGAGCCGTGCCGCTCGCCGCCGCGGGCCTGTTCGCGCAGCCGGTTGGCGGCCGCGTGGTACGGGGTGGTGAGCGCGGCGTCCCGGTCGACGGTCAGCAGCGCCAGCGGCTCGCGGACGCCGAGCGCGGTGAGGTGGTCCGCCTCGGCGGACAGCGCGAGCGGGTCGACCAGCATGAAGCGGGACAGGTAGGTGGGCGTCCCGTGCAGGGTGCCGGAGCCGAACTGGGCGAAGGTGTGGTGGCGTCCGTCGGGCGTGACGACGTTGTGCGCGGCCTGGGCGCCGCCGTTGAAGCGGACCACCGCCCGGACCGGCTCCGCCGAGCAGAGCCGGTCCACGACGGCGCCCTTGCCCGCGTCCCCGTAGCCGAGGTCCACGACGATCGTGTGCACTACAGCCTCGTCGTGGCGGCCGGTCCCGCCGGACCGCCGACCAGCGGGGCGCCGGCCGCCGGGCCCGACGCGCGGTCCCGGCCGAGCGCGGCCAGGGCCTTGCCGACCGAGGCGCCCGCGTCCGAGCCGACGTCGTCGAGGTCGGCGAGTCCCTCCGCGAGGTCGATGGCCTCCTCGCCGAGGCCGATGGTGAGCGCGATCGTCTCGCAGACCGCGTCCAGGTCGTCGAGTTCGATGACGTTCTGGCCGAGCAGCTTGCGCCACAGGCCCAGGACCTCGGTGTTGCCGACGTACGAGGAGCCGGCCGGCAGGATGTAGTACACGTCGAACTTCCGGCGCAGCTCGGCGATGATCGCGGTGATCGGGATGTCCTCGCGCAGGTCGTCGCCGAGGACGTCGCGCACCTCGCGCGCCTTGACCTTCCCGTACGGCATCTCGTCGCCGATGAGGAACAGGTAGCCGCGCCGGCCGCGCTTCTCGTGGCAGTCGATGGAGGTGTGCCGGGCCATCGCGTACATGGCGAGCTCGTACGACTCGGTCATCTGCCCGCCCCCGCCGCCCTCCAGCAGGATGTTGCCGAGGTCGGCGTCCATCCGGTTGTCGGACTCGAACTGGCCGAGCTGCAGCGGGACCCGGTCGCAGGTGGCGTCGCCCACCGCGCCGAAGAGGATCTGCGGGTGCTCGACGTAGCCCTTGCGCAGCAGCAGCCCGAACAGCTCGGGCAGTTTGGTCTGCAGGGTCTGCGGGACGGACCGCATCGAGCCGGTCACGTCGAAGAGCACCGAGACGGCGACCGACGCGGGGTGCTCGTCCGAGTCGCGGCTCTCGCGGACGCTGAGGCCCTTGGGGTCCAGGGACGGGTGTGCCGTCCAGGAGCCGCGCGGGGCGGACGAGGTGACGTGGTCGCTGTAGGCGAAGGCGCCGGCGCCGGACGCGGCGCGGTAGCGCGCGGCGGCATCGTAGACGTTGGTGGACCAGCTTCCGCTGCCCATGGTGTTCCCCCTCGGTGAGGTGTGCGGGTGTGGTGTGCGGGTGTGGTGTCAGGTGCCGGTCAGGCGACCGGCATGGTGAACGGGCGGAACGTGCGCGGCCCGTAGAGCCGGTCCAGCAGCTCGTCGAGTTCGGCCAGCAGCCGCCAGGCGTCGTGCGGCCGGCCCGCCTCGCCGGGGAGCGTGCAGCCCCGGACGAAGGCGGCGAGCGGCTTGGGGATGCGCTCCCCCATCAGCTGCTCCATGCAGCGCGCCGCGAGGTGGAGGTCGGTGGCTTCGGTGACGGGCCGCCGGCCGGGGATCTCGGGCGGGTACCGCTCGCGGTGCCGCTCGATGAGGACCGGCGCCGTGGTGCCGGTCGCGGTGGCGTAGCACCAGTCGACGAGCACCAGCCCGTGCTGGGCGGGGTGGATGAGGACGTGCTCGGGGAAGACCGCGCAGTGCACCAGTTGGGCGCGGTGCGCCCAGCCGAGGGCGACCAGCAGCCGGCGCCACATCCAGACGGCGTCCAGCGGGTCGAGGCCGCCGGGGTGCGCGGCGGCGACCTCGGTGAGGCTGTGGAAGCCGTCGAGCGGTTCGAGGGCGTTGACCCGGCGCTCGGTGCCGCTGGTGTCGCGGTGCCGGAACGTCTCGATCAGCCGGGGGGCGTAGGCGCGGTGGCGCGGTTCCGCCCGGGTGTCGAGCCGGGTCAGCACGTCGGCCTCGTGCTCGATCAGATCGTTGTCGTACGGCCGGAGCGCGATCTTCAGCAGCGCGTCGTGCCGGGTCCCGTCGGCGCGCCGGTACGCGGCGCGGCGCAGGACGGCGAGGTCGCCGGTGGCCTGCGGGTCGCCGGCGCCGAGCAGGTACGTGTGGCGGCGGGTGGTGACGGTGGCGGGCGCCGGGTCCGCTGCGTCGAGGTACTCCCGCCACCGCGCGGTCAGGGCCAGGAACGCGGCCGAGGCCTCGGCCCGGCGGCCGGGCGGCGCGGTGTCGGGGTGCAGCAGCCGGGTGAGCCGGCGGTGCAGCCGCCCGGCGGCGGCCCGGTCCTCGGGGAAGTCGTGGCGCAGCGCGTCCAGGGCCTGGTCGAAGGTGTGGACGGCGCCGCCGGCGAGGGTCATCGCACGGTCTCCTCGCGGTCCGGGCGCAGCAGGGCGGGGTGCAGGAGGCGGGCGTCGCCCGCGCGGTAGAGCCGGGCGCGCGGGCCGCCGCGGGCACTGGCGTGGGCGGCTGTGCCACCGGTGGACTCGACGAAGCCGGGGACGGAGAGCACCTTGCGGTGGAAGTTGCCCGCGTGCAGGGTCGCGCCCCACACGGCCTCGTAGACGGCGCGCAGCTCGGAGATGGTGAACTGCTCGCCGAGGAAGGCCGTCGCCAGCGGGGTGTACTCGATCTTCGAGCGCGCCCGGTCGAGGCCGTCGGCGAGGATCCCGGCGTGGTCGAAGGCCAGCTCGGGGGCTGCGGGCCGGCGGTCGGGACCAC
The DNA here is from genome assembly GCF_040636125.1 of Streptomyces sp. NPDC006733. Classification (NCBI taxonomy): domain Bacteria; kingdom Bacillati; phylum Actinomycetota; class Actinomycetes; order Kitasatosporales; family Streptomycetaceae; genus Streptomyces; species Streptomyces sp. NPDC006733. The sequence goes on from NZ_JBEYJD010000002.1 coordinate 17,938, forward strand.
CCCCGTGGGTCCCGGACCGCCGGCCCTGCTCGTTGGGACGCCGGTCCGGCGCCTCCGGTTGCCAACCGGGTTCAACTTCTGTGACGGGAATCCACGCGGCGGCCGCGGCGTCGCTGCCGGCGCGGGCGTCCGGGAGGTCGGGGGCGAAGGCGAGGTGGGCGACGGAGACCACGTGCATCCGCGGATCGCGGTCGGGGCGGCCGTACGAACCGAGCTGTTCGAGGTGGACCCGGCCGAGGCCGCCGGCGGCGTCCAGACCGGTCTCCTCGGCGAGTTCCCTGGCCGCGGCCTGGCCGAGCGACTCCCGTCCGGCCCGGACGAATCCGCCGGGCAGCGCCCAGGCGCCCTCGAACGGCGGCGCGCCCCGGCGGACCAGCAGCACGTGCAGGGCGCCGGCGCGCAGCGTCAGGGCGACCACGTCGACGGTCACGGCGATCGGGTCGAAGGCGCGCGGGTCGTAGGCGGCGAGGAAGCGCTCCTCCTCCTGCTGCGGTGCCATGGCTGCCTCTCGTCAAGTTCTTCTCAGAGTGAGTAATTCTCTGCTTGAGAAGAACTTAGCACCGCCCTCCGGCGGCGTCCAGGGGCGGAGGGACCCGGCCCCGCCATTCCCTCCCCCGCCCGCACATGGCAGACTTCTGACGAACCGTCAGATTCAAAGGGGAGGCGGCACGTGGCGCGAGCACTCAGACCTGTGGTGGCCGGCTGGTTCGGGGAGGCCGGCGAGGGCCCGGAGGGCACCGGCGACGGCGCCGGCGGCTTCCATCTGATCGGCACCCGGTGCCGGGAGTGCGGCTCGGTGTTCTTCCCCCGGCAGGACACCTTCTGCCGCAACCCGGCCTGCTCCGGCACCACGCTGGAGGAGACGCCCCTGTCGCGGCGCGGCCGCGTCTGGTCGTACACCGACGGGCGCTACCGCCCGCCCGCGCCCTACGTCTCCGACCCCGCCGTGGAGTGGCAGCCGTACGTCCTGATCGCCGTCGAACTCGCGGCGGAGCGCATGGTGGTGCTCGGCCAGGCCGCCCCCGGCACCGCCCTGGCGGACCTCGCCGTCGGCATGGAGGTCGAACTCGTCCCCGGCGTGCTGAACGAGGACGACGAGGCCACCTGGACCACCTGGCACTGGAAGCCCCTGGGAGGCGGCCGATGACGCACGACGTGGCGGTACTGGGCGCGGGCATGCACCCGTGGGGCAAGTGGGGCCGGTCCTTCACCGAGTACGGGGTGGCCGCCGCCCGCGCGGCCCTCGCCGACGCCGGGCTGGCCTGGACCGACATCCAGCTCGTGGTGGGCGCCGACACCGTGCGCGGCGGCTACCCCGGCTACGTCGCCGGCGCCACCTTCGCCCAGGCGCTGGGCTGGCAGGGCGCGCGGGTCACCAGCGTGTACGCCGCCTGCGCCTCGGGCGCACAGGCCGTCAACGCCGCGCGGGCGCAGATCCTGGCCGGGATGGCGGACGTCGCCCTGGTGGTCGGCGCGGACGCGGCGCCCAAGGGCTTCTTCGCCCCCGCCGGCGGCAACCGCCCCGACGACCCGGACTGGCTGCGCTTCCGCGTGCTGGGCGCCACCAACCCCACGTACTTCGGCCTCTACGCCCGCCGCCGCATGGCCCTGCACGGCGACACCCTGGAGGACTTCGCCCAGGTCAAGGTGAAGAACTCGGCGGCCGGCGCCGCCAACCCCAACGCCCGCTACCGCAAGGCCGTGACGGCCGGCGAGGTCGCCGCCTCCGCGGTCGTCGCGGACCCGCTGCGGCTGCTCGACATCTGCGCGACCTCCGACGGGGCCGCCGCGGTCGTGCTCTGCAGCATGGAGTTCGCCCGGCGGCACACCAGCGACCCGGTGCGGATCCGCGCGGTCTCCACCGTCACCCCCACCTACCCCAAGACCGTGCTGGACCTGCCGGACTTCGCCACCGACTCGGCGGCCGCGGTCGAGCCGCCCGCGCTGGGGCTGCGCGCGTCCATCGCGGCGGCGGCGTACGAGGAGGCCGGGATAGGGCCGGCCGACCTGGACCTGGCGGAGGTCTACGACCTGTCCACCGCCCTGGAACTGCAGTGGTACGAGGACCTGGCGCTGTGCGCGCCGGGCGAGGGCGCCAAGCTGCTGCGGGACGGCGCGACCGCGCTCGGCGGCCGGATCCCGGTCAACACCAGCGGCGGGCTCGCCTCGTTCGGCGAGGCGGTGCCGGCGCAGGCCATCGCCCAGGTCTGCGAGCTGACCTGGCAGTTGCGCGGCCGGGCCGGCGACCGGCAGGTGCCGGGCGCCCGCGTCGGGATCACCGCCAACCAGGGGCTGTTCGGCCACGGCTCCTCGGTGATCGCCGTCCGGTGAGCCGCTCGCGGCCTTGACGCTCCATCAGCGCAGGTGAACACTTCCGGTGGCGCGCAGGCCCGCGGGAGGCCCTTTCCACCGCAGGCGATGTCGCACGCCCTTCGATGGCACCAGCCCGGTCAGTGCAGCCTGCGCGAGGGAGCCCGCCATGCATTCCAACGGGGACGTCTTCATAGGCGAGATCATCGGAACCGCCCTGCTGATCCTCTTCGGCGCGGGGGTCTGCGCCGCCGTGACCCTCAAGCACTCCAAGGCGAGAGCGTCCGGCTGGATCGTCATCGCCTTCGGCTGGGGCTTCGGGGTACTCGCCGGGGCCTACACCGCCGGACCGCTCTCCGGGGGCCACCTCAACCCGGCCGTCACCCTCGGGATCGCCATCGACACCGGTGACTGGGACCAGACGGGGTACTACGTCGGCGGGCAGATGGTCGGCGCGCTCATCGGCGCGACCCTGGCCTGGCTGGTCTACTACGGCCAGTTCGCCGCCAACGACGGCGTGGACGAGGAGCCGCTGGGCACCCTCGGGATCTTCTCGACCGTCCCGGAGATCCGCGTCCCCTGGCAGAACCTCGTCACCGAGGCCGTCGCCACCATGGGGCTGGTGCTGCCGGTGCTCGCCTTCCCCGGCAACAAGGGGCTGGGCGAGTCGGGCACCACCACGCTGCTCGTCTCCCTGCTGGTCGTCGGGATCGGCCTGTCCCTGGGCGGGCCCACCGGCTACGCCATCAACCCCGCCCGCGACCTGGGCCCGCGCATCGTCCACGCACTGCTGCCCATCCCCAACAAGGGCACGTCCGACTGGGGCTACGCCTGGGTGCCGGTCGCCGGTCCACTGATCGGCGGCGCACTCGCGGGGCTCCTCTACAACGTCGCGTTCTAGCTCTCCGGGAGGCCGTCATGAGCGACCAGTCCGTCACGTACGTAGCCGCCATCGACCAGGGCACGACCTCCAGCCGGTGCATCGTCTTCGACACCGACGGCTCCATCGTCGCCGTCGACCAGCGCGAGCACCGGCAGATCTTCCCCCGGCCCGGCTGGGTGGAGCACGACGCCACCGAGATCTGGTCCAAGGTGCAGGCGGTGGTGGCGGGCGCGCTCGCCAAGGCCGGGCTGCGCGCCGACCAGCTCAGCGCGCTGGGCATCACCAACCAGCGGGAGACCACCGTGCTGTGGGACCGGGCCACCGGCCGGCCCGTGCACAACGCGATCGTCTGGCAGGACACCCGCACCGCCGCGCTCTGCGACGAGCTGGGCGGCCAGGACGGCCAGGACCGCTTCCGCGAGCTGACCGGCCTGCCGCTGGCGAGCTACTTCTCCGGGCCGAAGGCGGCCTGGCTGCTGGAGAACGTGCCGGGGCTGCGGCGGCGCGCCGAGAACGGCGAGATCGCCTTCGGCACCATGGACTCCTGGCTGATCTGGAACCTGACCGGCGGCGTCGACGGCGGCGTCCACGTCACCGACGTCACCAACGCCTCGCGCACCCTGCTGATGAACCTCCAAACGCTCCAGTGGGAGCCGTCGGTGCTCGCCGCGATGAACCTCCCCGAGGCGATCCTGCCGGAGATACGTTCCTCCTCCGAGGTCTACGGCACCGCCGTCGGCCAGCTGGCCGGGGTGCCGGTGGCCGCGGCCCTGGGCGACCAGCAGTCGGCCGTCTTCGGGCAGACCTGCTACGAGCCCGGCGAGGCCAAGAACACCTACGGCACCGGCAGCTTCCTGCTGCTGAACACCGGCACCCGGCCGGTGCCCTCCAAGAACGGGCTGATCACCACCGTCGGCTACCGGCTCGGCGGCCAGGCGCCGGTGTACTGCCTGGAGGGCTCGATCGCGATCACCGGCGCCCTGGTGCAGTGGTTCCGCGACCAGCTCGGCATCATCCGCTCCGCCGACGAGATCGAGGCGCTGGCCGCGAGCGTCGAGGACAACGGGGGCGCCTACGTCGTGCCCGCCTTCTCCGGCCTGTTCGCCCCGTACTGGCGCTCCGACGCCCGCGGGGTGATCACCGGCCTGACCCGCTACGTCACCAAGGCGCACCTGGCACGGGCGGTGCTGGAGGCGACCAGCTGGCAGACCCGCGAGGTCGTCGACGCGATGTACCAGGACTCCGGGGTGCGGATCACCTCGCTGCGGGTGGACGGCGGCATGACCGTCAACAACCTGCTGATGCAGCACCAGGCGGACGTCCTGGGGGTGCCGGTGATCCGGCCCGTGGTCGCCGAGACGACCTGCCTGGGCGCCGCCTACGCGGCCGGCCTGGCCACGGGCGTCTGGCCGGACCTCGACACGCTCAAGGCGCACTGGAAGCGCGACACCGAGTGGACCCCGGCCATGGACGAGCCGACCCGCGAGCGCGAGTACCGGCGCTGGAAGAAGGCCGTCGAGCGCAGCTTCGGCTGGCAGGACGAGGACGCGGCCGACGACCGGCCCGGCGGGTGACGTCAGGTGGCGGCGGGCTCCCTGCGGTCCGCCGCCACCTTCGCCGCGTGCTCGACGACGGTGATCAGCACCTGCTTGGCGGAGGCCCGGTCCCGCGCGTCGCACATCACGACCGGCACGTGCGGATCGAGGTCCAGCGCGTCGCGGACCGTCTCCGTCGCGTGCTGGGTGGCGCCGTCGAAGACGTTCACGGCCACCGTGAAGGGGATCCCGCGCCGCTCGAAGTAGTCGACGGCGGCGAAGCAGTCCTCCAGGCGGCGGGTGTCGGCCAGCACGACCGCGCCCAGCGCGCCCTGCGCCAGCTCGTCCCACAGGAACCAGAAGCGGTCCTGCCCGGGCGTGCCGAACAGGTACAGCACCAGGTCCTCGCGGAGCGTGATCCGGCCGAAGTCCATGGCGACGGTGGTCGTGCTCTTCGCCTCGACCCCGTGGATGTCGTCGACCGGCCGGCCTGCCTCGCTCAGCGGCTCCTCGGTGCGCAGCGGCCTGATCTCGCTGACCGCGCCCACCAGTGTCGTTTTGCCGACCCCGAAACCGCCCGCGACCAGCAGCTTGAGCGCTACCGGATCGGGGGCGGACCTGCGGCGTCGGTCAGAGCGCCCGAAGCCCATTGATCACCTCTCGAAGAATGCTCTCGTCCACCAGCTCGGCCGGTGGTACAGGCATGCTGACGTGGACGAGTTCCGCGTCCAGCAGGTCGCCGACGAGTACGCGCACCACGCCCACCGGCAGATCGAGGTCGGCCGCCAGCTCGGCGACCGAGGTCGCCATCGACTGGCAGCGGTCGATGATGTCGAGGTGCTCGGGCGACAGGGTGGGGTCCCCCTCGGCCGCGCCGTCCTCACCGTCCGGCTCGGTCATCACCAGGGCGATGAGGTCGAGCCGGCCCTCGGCGGCGTGGCTGGTGCGGCCACGTGTCATCGCGTAGGGACGCACCACCGGGCCGGCGGCGTCGTCGTACCATCGGTCCTTTTCTGAAGTCATGTCACCCCGTACCCGTCATCAGGTCATACCGTCAGCCGCTGAGCGCCGCGCCGCTGTCGGTGCGCGGAGCCGTGCCCAGGTGGGCACCGACCCGCTTGACCAGCAGCGCCATCTCGTACGCCACCTGCCCGACGTCGGAGTCGGCGTCGGTCAGTACGGCGAGACAGCTGCCGTCACCGGCCGCGGTCACGAACAGGAACGCCTCGTCGAGCTCCACCATGGTCTGGCGGACCCCGCCGGCGTCGAAGTGCCGGCCGACGCCCTTGGCCAGGCTGTGGAAGCCGGAGGCGACGGCCGCGAGGTGTTCGGAGTCCTCCCGGGTCAGCCCGTCCGAAGCGCCGATCGCCAGGCCGTCGCCGGAGAGCACCAGTGCCTTGCGGATGCTGGCCACGCGGGTGACCAGGTCGTCAAGGAGCCAGCTCAGCTCGCGTGTCGGGCTCGATGGTGCGGTCATCGACCGTTCCCCTCAGGAGTCGTTCTCGGTGCTGGGTGTTCGTCCTCCGAGCCGTGCCGGCCGGCGGTGTCCTCTGCGACATCGTGTTCACGCCCGCGCTGCCAGCCGCGCTGGAGCGCGGCCATGCGGTCCCGCACCTCGTCGGCGGTGCGTTCGCGCGGTGCCTCCGCGCCGGGCCGCGCGGCGGCACCGGTGTCCTGCGACGCCGACTCGACGCGCAGCTGCGGGGCGAGGTTGGCCTGCCGGACCCGCTTGGGCAGCAGCGCCGCCCCCGGCGCCGGGGCGCCGGACGGGCCGGACGGGCCGGACGGACCCGACGGCTCCGCGGAGCGGGCCGCCGGGACGGTCGGCGGGGGGACCGGACGGCCGCGGTCCGAGACCAGGACCGGGGCGGTCCGGCGGCGCCGCGGCAGCGGCAGCGGGTCGCCGTCACCGCCGTCCGGGCCGGGGCCCGCGATATCGGGGGCCGCGTCCGGTACCTGGACGTGCTCCCTGCTGTCGTCGCTCCTGGCGGTCTCCAGTCCCCACTGCCGGAAGGACAGCTCGGTGCCGGGCGAGTCCATGTCGATCTCCTCCGCCCCGAGCATCCCGCTCAGGCGGGTCGCTCCGGTGTCCTCGCCCGCCTCGGTGAGCAGCGTCGCCGGGATGAGGACGACCGCGGTGGTGCCCCCGTACGGCGACAGGCGCAGGGAGACCCGGATGCCGTGCCGCTGGGCGAGCCGGCTGACGACGAACAGGCCGAGGCGGTCGGTGTCGGACAGCTCGAACTCGGGGGTCTCGGCGAGCCGCAGGTTCGCCTCCAGCAGCGCGTCCGGGGTCAGGCCGAGGCCGCGGTCGTCGATCTCCAGCACGAAGCCGTTGGCGACGTGCTCGCCGTGCACCCGGACCGCGGTGTGCGGCGGGGAGAACACGGCGGCGTTCTCGATGAGTTCGGCGACCAGGTGCGTCACGTCGGCGACGGCCGAGCCGGCCACCGCCAGCCGGGGCAGCCGGCGGACCTCGATGCGCTCGTAGTCCTCGACCTCGGCGACCGCCGCGCGCACCACGTCCATGAGCTGGATGGGCTTGCGCCACTGCCGGGAGGGCGCGGCTCCGGAGAGGATCACCAGGCCCTCGGCGTGCCGCCGCATGCGGGTCGTCATGTGGTCGAGCCGGAAGAGGTCGGCGAGTTCCTCGGTGTCCTCGGTGCGCCGCTCCATCGCGTCCAGCAGGGTCAGCTGGCGGTGCAGCAGGACCTGGCTGCGGCGGGCGAGGTTGACGAAGACGTCGGAGACGCCGCGCCGCATGTCGGACTGGCGGACCGCCGCCTCGACGGCGGCGCGCTGCAGGGTGTTGAGGGCCTTGCCGACCTGCCCGACCTCGTCGTCGGTGTACTCCAGCCGCGGCACCTCGGTCTCGACGTCGACCTTCTCGCCGGCCGCGAGGCGGCGCATGACGCGGGGCAGCCGGGTGCCGGAGACCTCCTGGGCCTCCTTGCGCAGCCCGGACAGGTCGCGGATCAGGCTGCGGCCGATGCGTACCGAGACGAAGAGCGAGGCGATGACGGCGAGCAGGCCGGCGCCGCCCGCGATCGCCGCCGTGAGCAGCAGCTTGAGGGCGTAGGGCTCGGCGCGCTTCTTGTGCAGGTCGCCCGCCTGGGTGTTCAGCCGGTCGAGCTCGCTCAGCGCGGTGGTCGCGGTCTCGAGCCAGGAGGCCTGGTCGGCGACGCGCGGCGCGGAGCCCGCGCCCGCGGCCATGATGGAGTCCTCGGCGGCGAGCAGCGCCTTGCCGTTGGTGCCCCGCCAGAACTCGTCGTAGAGCGACCGCTCGTTGTCGGGGAGGAGCTTGAGGTTGTCCTCGAAGTAGTCCCGCTGCTCGGCGACGGCGAAGGTGAAGGAGCGCATCTCCTGCGGACTCATCCGGCCGGTGGTGATCGTCGCGGCCATCAGGGCGTCCTCGCGGCTGATCGCCTCACGGGCCCGAGTGATGATGATCAGGGCCCGGCCCTGCTTGTCGATCTGCACGTTGTTCAGCGGGTTGAGCGCGTCGAGGAAGTCGTAGCAGGGGTCGACCATCTCGTTGTAGGCGCCGAGCGCCTCGTTGCGGGTGATCGTCTGGTCGTCGACCCGGGCGCGCAGCGCGGTGAGGTCCTCGAACCCCCGCGTCACGGCGTCCAGTCGGAGCTTGGCGTCGCCGCTGAGGTCGTCCCTGACGTCCGCGTCGGACGCGTTGGTGCGCAACTTGGCGAAAATCTGGTCGGTCGCCTGTTCCTGCTTGGCGAGCCCGGCCTTGAAGTCCGACCGGCGCGGGTCGGCCAGATACAGGATGGCGGCGCGCCGCTCCTGTTGCAGGGCCTGGACCGCGTCCTCGGTCGGGTAGCCGACGTCGTTGACGAGGCGCTCGATGTCCAGCAGACCCCAGACCTCGCGGCCGGTGAGCGTGGCGGCGAACGCCCAGATGGCCGTGAGCGACACCAGCGGGATCAGCAGCAGCGCCACGATCTTCCGGCGGATCGTCGTACCGCGAAAGCGCATGGCCTCCCCAACGTCAGCCCCGTTCGGGGGGTGTTCGATCGCATGGAATCTGCGCGAGCCTACTACTGCCTCACAGGTAACTCGAAAGCCAGTCCGGTGGCTGGAGTCCGTCGGCCAGATTTGACGATGGCCGGTTTTCGGGTTTAATCCGGGCAACACGGATGGGATCGCGGTGCGGGTCACCCCGGTTCGGGCGCGATGCACCTTTGCCGCGAGTGGCTGGAAAGAGGCTGCGGAATGTCGAGGCCGATTCGGGGGCAGTCACCTCCTATGGACACAGAACCCCTTTCGCTGTGGGTCGAAGATCCGGTCGGTACCCCGCGGATGGCCGATCCGGTCCGGGCGGCCGCCGTCCGCGCCGCCCTGATCGCCTCCGTGACCCTGATCGAAGCTGTGATCACCACGCTGCTGACCTTCGGCGGGTCCTGGCTCGCCGCGCCGGCCATGATCTTCACCGTGGTCAGCGTGATCGTGGCCACCTGGGCCGTGCTGGACGTGTGGGTGACCCGCCAGGTGTGGAACCAGCGCAACGGCGTGGTCTCCAGCCCGAGCGCCGCCGCGCGGGCGCTGCGCCGCGAGCGCCGCCGGGCCCGGCGGCGCGAGCGCGTCGCGGCGAAGCCGAAGCCGCGGGCGCACATACCGCGGTCGCTGTCGCGGGCCTGAACCACGGCCGGCCGGCAGCGACACCTCCTGCGGTTGCGGGACCCGGCAGACCCCCGGCCGCTCGCCGGGAACCCGGCGGCGGCGGGGCGGTACCGGTGCGGCGCCCGGGTTGGCGTGCGGGGCCGGCAGAACCGGGTAACGTCTTTGTCATGTTCTTCCAGACGGCGATCCACGGGTGAGAGCGTGACGGGCCGCTGCTGACGTCCCTCGACGTCGCCGCCCGTCCCCCACCGTTGAATCCGTAGAGCACTCCGCATCCTGACCGGGAGAACCCGTGACCGTGAGCAAGAACATCAACAACCCCGTGGGCATGGGCGGCGGCCAGCGCAAGCGGCTGTCGCGCGCCGAGCGGCAGAACAACGGCCCGCACCGCAACCTCGACCGCCAGGGCGCGGCCGACCAGAAGGCGGAGCTGCTGCGCAAGATGCGCGAGAAGTCGGGCGCGGCCGAGGGCAGCGGGCCGGCGGACGACGCCGCAGCGCAGAGCTGACGCGCGGCCGCCACGGCGCGGCACCGCACGGAGCAGGGCCCGGACCGCGACGCGCGGACCGGGCCCTGCCGCCGTACCGGGCGGTTCCGCCCGTCGCGGCGGCTACACCGGCCGCGGCTCCGGCTCCTGCTCCGGCTGCGGGCGCGGCTCCGGGGGGCGGCGGAACATCCGGGTGGCCGTGATCTCCCCGTGCACCGTCTCGCTGCCGGTGTCCTGGACGGGCAGACCGGGCCGCAGGTGCTCCTCCACGGTGATGTACTTCAGCCCGGCGCGCAGGTCCGCGTCGTTGCGCAACCGCACGACCAGCGGGAACTCGGCCAGCGCCGTCGTGTCGAACAGCCCCGTGGTGTAGATCAGCTGGACGCCCAGCGCGTCGGCGACCGCCCGCTGCAGCTCCAGCAGGTACGTGGCGTTGGCCCGGCCGATGGGGTTGTCCAGGAAGAGCGTGCCGGCGTGCCGGTGCCGGTCGCGGCCCCGGTCGTTGCTGCGCAGCGCCGCCATCGTGCAGTACAGCGCGATGGCCGCGGTGAGCAGCTGCCCGCCGGAGAACACGTCGCCCATCTGCCCCACCGGGACGCGCTCGGCGCGCAGCACCGCGTCCGGCTTGAGGATCTCCACCGAGATCCCCTTCGGCTGGAGGGCCGCCGCGACCCCGCGCAGCAGCAGCGACATGCCGTCCCGCCGCAGGTCGGAGTTCTTGCGGACGGCGGAGCTGGTCGCCTCGTCGATGACCTCGCCGAGGCGCTCGGTGAGCGCCGCGTGGTCCGGGTCCTCGAAGCGGATCCGCAGGAACTCCTGCCCCGACCAGTCGCCCAGCCCCTCGGGGAGGCGGGAGAGCCGCTGGGCGGAGCGCAGCGTGGCCAGCGAGGACTCCACGAGGCCGCGCAGCCGGTCCACGATGCTGTCGCGGTTGCGCTCCAGCTGCTCCATCTCGTCGGTCAGCACCCGCAGCCGCGGCGCGAACGCCACCGCCCAGGCCGCCGCGTGCTCGGGCAGCCCGGCCGCCGGCAGCTCGCGGATCTGCTGCCGGGCCGGGGTCCTGACCTGCTCGAAGCGGGCGGCGTTGGCATGGCGGACCAGGATGTCGGACGCCTCGCGCAGCTGCGACTCGGCCGCCGACAGCTCGGTGGCGCAGCCGCGCAGGCCGCGCCGGACCTCGGCGGAGACCGCACGGGCCTCCTCCAGGGTGCCCGCGTACGGCTCGGGCTCCGCCTCGGGCTCCTCGTGGGCGGCCGCCCCGTCCCTGAGCAGGTCGCGCAGCAGCGCGGCCAGCTCGTCGAAGCCGCCGGCCGCGTCCTCCGCGGCGCGGTGCGAGCGCACCAGGTCCGCGTGCGCGGAGCGGGCCTCGTCCAGTGCCTCGGTGCGCGCGGCGAGTTCGCCGTTGGCGCCGCGCAGCAGCTCCTGGGCGTGTCCGGCGTCGCGCGGCAGCAGTCCGTCGGGCAGGTCGGTGTGCGACGGTCCGCCGGCGGGGGCGAGCCGCTCGGCCTCGCCGCGCAGCCGGCCCAGCTGCTCGCTGGCCGCCGAGGCACGGGCCTCGATGGTCTGCACGAGCTGCTCGGCGCGGGCCGCCGCGGCTTGCCGGGACGGGCCGTCGGCGCCGTCGGAGCCCTCCAGGAGCTGGGCGGCGCGGGTGCGGACCTTGTTGCTCAGCCGGTCCAGCTCGGTCAGGGCCGAGCTCTCGGTGCTCTCCGCGCGGGCCTGTTCGGCGCGCAGGTCGGCGCCGACGCCCACCTGCTCGTACAGCTGCGAGGCCGCGCGGTAGGCCTCGCGCAGCGCGGGCAGCGACTCGCCGGACGGCGGCGCGTCGTCCCGGCCGGGCTCGTCCGGCGCGCCCGCGATCTCGGAGCGCTCGGCCCGCAGCACCCGCGCGGTGCGGCGGGCGTCGTCGGCGCCGCGCTGGGCGGCCCTGCGGTCCTCGTCGGCCGCCTGGGCCAGCGCGAGGCAGGCCTCGGCCCGCGCCTCGGCCTCGGACGCGTCCTCGGCCAGCTCGCGGGCCCTGCGCTGCCAGTTGGCCCGCTCGCGCAGCCGGTGGGCGAGACCGGCCAGCAGGTCCGCGCGGCGCCGGGCCTGCTGCGCAGCCTCCTGGCGCGCGTCGCGCTCCGCGGCCGCCTCGGCCGCCACCTCGTCCGCCTCGGCGCGCCGGGCGCGCACCTCGGTCAGCTCCGCGCGGGCCGCCGCCGCGGCCTCCACGGCCGCCTCCACGGCTGCGGCGAGCTGGCCCAGCTGGCCCTTGGGGCAGCCGGACCGCCAGGACGCGAGCCGCGCGGCCAGCGTCCGGTCGTGGCCGAGCCGGGCGGCCAGCGCGCGGATCTCCGTGTCCCGGGCGCCGGCCCGGGCCCGCAGCTCCTGGCGTTCGCCGTCGGCCGCCAGCTCGTCGTGCATCGCCGGGTTCGGCGGCACGAGGAAGACGTCGGACGCGGCGTCGCCCGAGGGGGTCGGCGCGAGCAGGGCCGCCGCGGTGCCCACCGCCACGGTCGAGCGCGGCAGCAGGGCCGCCTGCGCGAGGACCTCGCGGGCCCTGCGGTACGTCTCGGGGTCGGTGACGACGACGCCGTCCACCAGCTCCGGGCGCGCCGACAGCACCGCCGTGTGGTCCGCGGGGTCCACGGCCTGCGCAAGGTAGCGCCAGCCGGGCAGCGCGGGGATGCCGTGCTCGCCGAGGTACTCCACGGTGGCCAGCACGTCCGGGCCCGGCGGCAGCAGGCCGCCGTCGCCGAGCGCCGCGAGGATCCGCGCGTCGTCGGCGGCCGAGGTGCGCAGGTCGAACAGCTGGCGTTCGGCCGCCGCGACCGTGCCGTCCAGCAGCTCGCGCAGCGGTTCGGCGAACGCGTCCAGCTCCAGGGCGCCCAGCGGGCCCGCGTCGGGCCGGCGCGGCGCGGCGGGCGCTCCCTCGGGCCGCTGCGGGGCGGCCGCGGACGGCGCCGAGCCGCGGGGGCCGGGGATCGCGTCACGGGTCAGCGGCTCGGCCGCGGGCAGGCTCAGCAGCTCGGACAGCCGCGGTTCGGCCGCGAGGGCCTCGGCGACGCGGAAGTCGGCGGAATGGGCGGCCTCGGCGGCCGCCAGGGCGTCCGCGGCGCGGGCCGCGGCCAGTTCCACCCGGGACTCGTCCGCGGCGGCCTCACGGGCGTGCTCCGCGGCCTGGCGCGCGGTCTCCCGGGCGGACTCGGCGACCGCGGCGGCGGCGCGCTCGGCGTCGGAGGCCTCCAGGGCGGCGCGGGCCGGGTCGGCGTCCGGGGCGGAGTCGTCGAGCCAGCCGGCGCTGACCGCCTCGGCGGTCTCCTGGGCGACCTCGGCGAGCCGCTGGCCGAGGTGGCCGGCCTCGCTGCGGGCGCGCTGCGCCTCGGTGGCCGCGGCGGTGGCGTCCCGGTGGGCGGCGATGGACTGCTCCTGGAGCGCCGCGGAGCGCTCCTCCTCCCGGTCCGCCTGCCCGTCGGCGCCGTCGGCCGCCGCGTGCAGGGCGCGGACCAGGTCGCCGGCGGCCAGCGTGCGGGCGGCCAGCGCGGGGGCCGCGTCGCGCTCGGCCTCCTGGATGGCCGCGCTGACCCGGGCCAGCCGGTCGCCGGCGGCGCGGTGCCGCAGCACCGTCTCGGCCGCCTGCCAGGCGGCGTGCAGGGTGCGGGCGTCGTTCAGTTCGCGGCGCAGCCCCGTCGCGGCCTTGTCGGACGCGGCCAGCGCCAGCGAGGCGTGCCGGTAGGCGAGTTCCGCGGCCACCAGGGAGCTGCGGCCGCGGGCCCGCTCGGCGTCCGTGACGTCCTGGGCGGCCCGCTCGGTGCTCTGTGCGAGCTCCGCGCCGCGGCCGCGCTCCTCGTGGGCGCGCGCCGACAGCCGGCGGGCCAGGGCGCGGGTGCGGCGCTCGGACTGGGTGTGGATGCCGCGCGCCAGCTCGCGGGCGCCGGCGTGCTCGACGATCCGCTCCAGCAGCTCCAGCGAGCCGGCGGTGAAGTCGCGCTCGGCGGTCAGCTCGGCCCGGCGGCCGAGCTTGCCGGCGAAGCTGTGCACGAGGTCCGCGAGGCCGTCGGTGTCCCGGGTGTCGGTGACGGCGCGCAGCAGCAGGTCCGCGAAGTCGGAGTCGTGCCGGACGGCGAAGAGCCCGGCGGCCTCGCCCTCGTCGGCGTTCATCTCCCGCTGGTAGCGGAAGAGCTCCGGGTCGAGACCCAGCTCGCCCAGGTGCTCGTTCCACCGGTCGTGGATCTCCTCCCAGGCCACTTCCAGGTGCGGGTAGAACTTGCCGGCCTCGGTGAGGGCGTCGCGGAAGCCCTTCATGGTGCGGCGGCGGCCCGTCGCGCCCGAGGCGCCCTCGGCGGGCGGCCGGACGGCGGTGGACTCCGCGACCGGCAGCGAGTCCAGGCTCAGCCCGGGGCCGGGGCGGAAGGAGTACCAGGCCTCGGCGAACTTGCGCGGGTCGGACGAGACCTGGCGGCCGCGCCACTCGCTGACCTTGCCGACGACCACCAGCTCGCCGGTGACGGTGTGCTGCCACTCCAGCGCCACGTGGCCGCAGTCGTCGGCCAGCAGGAACTTGCGCAGCACGCCCGAGCTGGCCCCGCCGAGGGTGTTGCGGTGGCCCGGCAGCATCACCGAGAAGATCAGCTTGAGCAGGACCGACTTGCCGCCGCCGTTCTCCAGGAACAGCACGCCCGCGGGGGCGGGGCGGCGCAGCGGGCCGGTCGGCTCGTCCTGGAAGAACTCGGCCTGGGCGGGCGCGGGCCGCGGTACGGGCGCGCCGACACCCCGCAGGTCCAGGACGGTGTCTGCGTACCGGGCACCGGCGGGGCCGATGGAGTACAGGCGGAGCCGGGACAGCTCGTACATGGCGGCGGACTCTCGTTATCTGCTCGGGTGGGCGTGCGGGGGGGGCGGGGCGGCTCAGGGGTGGCTGGGCTGGTCTTCCGGGCTGTGCCGGCTCTCGCGGCCGCGGCTCGGGCGGCCGTCGCCCTCGTGCCTGCCGCTCTCGTGGAAGGGCAGGCCCGCCTCGGCGACCAGGTCCAGCTCCCCGGTGTCGTCGGGCGGCAGCAGGGTCGCCGAGCCGTCGCTCACCGGGACCACGCCCAGCTCCAGCAGCTCGGCCATGGCCGCGCTGCCCGCCAGGTCCCGGACCTGCAGCTGGTACCGGGCCGTGGTGCGGAACGTGCCGCCCGCGTCGTCCCCGGTGCGCTGCAGGAAGCCGGAGTCGACGAGGAAGGCGACGGCCTTGCCGACGATGCCGGTGGTGGAGCCGGACAGCCGCCGGGCGTCCTTGGTCGCCCCCGTGGAGCTGCGGCGCGTCCAGACCCGCCAGGCGGCCTCCAGGCCGGGCGCGTCGCTGGCCGGGTCGGTGTTCTCGCCCTGCTCGGCGGCGCGCTCCTCCAGCCGGCGGCACGCCTGGCGGACGAACCCGTCGACCCCGTTGACGGTGATGCGGCCGATGTAGCCGTCGTCCGCGAGGTCCTCGGGGCGGGGGAACGCCATGGTGGCGGTGGCCAGGTGGGCCAGGCCGTGCAGGAAGCGGTCGGCGGCGTCGGAGGCGGCCCGCCGCGAGTACTCGCCCATCCGCACCGCGAACACCGAGTCCTCGGCGGCGGCCACGGCCATGCCGGCGCGCGGCGACACCTCCAGGACGATCAGGCCGAGCCCGGCGGCCACCGCGTCCGCGAGGCGGGCGAAGGCGGGCTCCTCGCGGTGCCTGCGGATCAGCTCCGCGTACTCCGCGTCCCGGGCGGGCAGCAGCTTGGGCTGCAGCCCGTAGGAGACCAGCCGGGCGGCGTCCGCCGCGTCGGCCGCGGTGACGGGCGACGGGGCGCCGGAGCGCGCGGCCGGCGCGGCGTCGCCGTAGGCGGCCGGCTGCGCGGTCTCGGCGTCTCGGTACTCGGTCACGGGTGGATCTCCTCGGGGGCGCTGAACGGTCTGGTGGGGGCGGCGGTCGTCATGCGATCTCCGAACGGGCCGCGGCCATACCGGCCGTGTCCAGCCGGGCGGTGCCCACGATCAGGTCGGCGCCGCCGAACTCCGGGTCCGCCAGCTCCTCGCCGTCGTCGACGGAGAACAGCAGCCGCGGCTCGCCCTGCCGGTAGGCGGTGCCGACCGGCGGGCTGGCCGCGTGCACCGCCAGCAGGGCCACGAGGTAGGGCAGTTCGGGGTCGCGGCGGCGGGCGTCGGCGAGCAGCCCGGACAGCCGGCGCGGCGCGTCGTCCGGCAGGTCCAGCAGCTCCAGCGCGCTCTCCAGCTGCTCCTCGCTGAAGCGGCTGTCGGCGGGCGTGGCCACCAGGTCCGGCTCGGGCATCGCCGCGCCCAGGTGCTCACGTTCGGTGGGCGGGGTGAGCAGTATGTCCACCAGGTCGCAGACCCGCACGGCGGGCGGCGTGCGCAGGCCCGTGCCGCGGGCGAAGAAGGCGTCGGTGACCCGGGACGCCTGCTCCACGGGGAGCGGCAGGACGGGCGAGACCAGCTGCCCGTACAGGTCGAGCCCGGCGCGGGCGGGCGCCGAGGCGAACGCCTGCCGGTCCTGCTCCGCGCGGAACAGCGGCCCGGCCTCCAGCAGCCGCGACTGCAGCTGGGTGTGGCGGCGGATGCAGTCCTTGACGATGTCGACGAGCTCGGCGGCGCGGCGCTTGTGCTCCGAATCCTCCGCCTCGTCCCGCGCCTTGCGGATGTTGGTGAGGATCGCGTTCTCGTGCCGGTACCGGTCGGCGACGTGGTCGAGCGCCTCCGCGATCATGTCCGGAACCGCGCGCAGCCAGTCCACCGCCCGGACGTTGCGCCGGGTCGCCTCCAGGGCGCGGCGCAGCGTCTCCGCGTACTGCACGGTGCGGTAGCGGGCCTGCTCGGCGGCGAGCTGGGCGTCCGCCAGCCGACCCCGGCTGATCAGCACCTCCAGCTTGACCTCGGCGGCGATCTGGGCGCTGGTGACGTCCGTGTCCAGGGCGCCGACCAGGACGTTGACCGCCTCGTCGGTGGTGCGCAGGTACACGCCGCCGCCGGGGCCCGGCACCTCCTCGATCAGCTTGAAGTCGTAGTCCCGCCGGACGTAGGCGCCGTCGGCGCCGAAGGTGCCGTAGACCGCGCGGAAGCCGCGGTCCACGCTGCCGACGTTGACGAGGTTCTCCAGCACCCAGCGGGCGACCCGCTCGTGCTCCTCCACGGGCCGGCGCGGTGCCTGGGCGGCGACCCGGGGCAGCAGCCTGGTCACTATCTGCTCGGGGTCGGCGCCGGTGTCGAAGTCCATGTTGAGCGTGACCATGTCGATGGCGGACAGCGCCACCTCCGCCATCGCGTACCCCGAGTACTCGCCGGCCAGGTTCGCCTTGCGCACGTCCAGGTCGTGCAGCGGCGCGGTGCAGGCGAGCGCCTTGAGGCGGCGGGCCAGGCCCTCGTCGGCGGCCGGGCCCGGGGCGGGGCGGGGCGCGCCCGCGGTCGGGTACGGGGTGGTCGTCACGGTCACGACCCACACATTAGGCGGTGGCACCGACATCGAACGAAACGGCACGGATCACCCGCCCGGCCACAAGTCACCCCGTCGACCGCTCGCCTGGGGACCGCACGCGCCGCCCGCCGCCGCTCCGGCGCCGGGCCCGCCGCGCGCCGGAGGCGGTGGCACCATGGCGCACATGGTCATCGATCTCAACGCGGATCTCGGCGAGGGCTTCGGCCGGTGGACGCTCACCGACGACGACGCGCTGCTGTCCGTCGTCACCAGCGCCAACGTCGCGTGCGGCTTCCACGCGGGCGACCCGGTCACGATGCGCCGGGTGTGCGCGCTCGCCGCCGAGCGCGGCGTGCGGATCGGCGCGCAGGTCTCCTACCGGGACCTGGCCGGCTTCGGGCGGCGCGCCATGGACGTGCCGCCGGACGAGCTGGCGGCCGAAGTCGCCTACCAGATCGGGGCGCTGGACGTCTTCGCGCGGGCGGCCGGCTCGCGGGTCGCGTACGTCAAGCCGCACGGCGCGCTCTACAACCGGACGGTGGGGGACGCGGCGCAGGCCGCCGCCGTGGTTGCCGGCGTCCTGCTGGCCGGGGGGCCGGAGGGCGGGCTGCCGGTGCTGGGGCTGCCGGGATCGGAGCTGCTGGCCGCGGCGGAGGGGGCCGGGCTGCCGGCGGTCGCCGAGGCGTTCGCCGACCGGGCCTACACCGAGCGCGGCACCCTCGTGCCGCGCTCGGAGCCGGGCGCGGTGCTGCACGACGCCGACGCCGTCGTCGCGCAGGCCCTGGCGGTCGCCCGCGACGGGCAGGTCGTCGCGGCCGGCGGCCGGCGGATCGCCGCCGGCGCGCGCTCGCTGTGCCTGCACGGGGACACGCCCGGCGCGGCCGGCCTCGCCCGGCGGGTACGGCGCGAACTGCTGGACGCGGGCGTCCCGTTGCGGCCGTTCGCGTGAGGACGCTCCCGGTGGGGGACCACGCGCTGCTCGTGGAGCTGGCGGCGGACGGCGAGGTCGGGGCGTTCCACGCCGAGCTGCTGCGGCGGCGCGCGGCCGGGTCGCTGCCCGCGGTGCGCGAGATCGTCCCCGCGGCCCGCACGATCCTGCTCGACGGGCTGGACGACCCCGGCGCGCTCGCGGCGGAGCTGGCCGACTGGACCGTCCCGCCGCTCGCGCCCGGAGCGGGAGCGCGCACGGAGATCCCGGTGCGCTACGACGGGCCGGACCTGGCGGAGGTCGCCGAACGGTGGGGCGTGCGGCCGGAGGAGGTGCCGGACATCGTGGGCGGTGTCGACTTCCGGGTGGCGTTCTGCGGCTTCGCTCCCGGTTTCGCCTATCTGACCGGGCTCCCCGAGCACCGGCACCTCCCGCGCCGGTCCACCCCCCGCACCGCGGTCCCCGCCGGCTCGCTGGCGCTGGCCGGACCGTACGCGGGCGTCTACCCCCGCTCCTCCCCCGGCGGCTGGCAGTTGATCGGCACCACCGACGCCGTGCTGTGGGACCCGCGGCGGGAGCCGGCCGCGCTGCTGGCCCCCGGCACCCGGGTGCGCTTCGCGCGGGTGGCGGCGTGACGCCGGGGGCGGTGCGGGTGGTGCGGGCGGGCGCGCTGACGACCGTGCAGGACCTCGGGCGGCCGGGCCACGCCCACCTCGGCGTGCCGCGCTCGGGCGCGCTCGACCCGCCCGCCCACCGGCGGGCCAACCGGCTGGTCGGCAACCCGGACGGGGCCGCGACCCTGGAGACCACCGTCAACGGCTGCGCGGTGCGAGCGGAGCGCGCGGTCGTCGCGGCCGTCACCGGCGCGCCCTGCGCCGTCCGGATCGACGGCGCCCCCGCGCCCTGGGGCGCGGCGGTCCGCGTCCCGGCCGGGGCCGTCCTGGAACTCGGTCCGGCCGAGCACGGGTTGCGCTGCTACCTGGCGCTCGCGGGCGGTGTGGACGTCGAGCCGGTGCTCGGCAGCCGCTCGACGGACCTGCTGTCGGGGCTCGGCCCGGCGCCGCTCGCGCGGCACGACACGCTCCCGCTGGGCCCGGCGCCCGTCCGGCCTCCCGGTGCCGACACGGTGCCGTGGCCCGCGCCGCCGGCCGAACTCGTGCTGCCGATGCTGCTCGGCCCGCGCGACGACTGGTTCACCGAGGAGGCGCCGCGCCTGCTGGCGTCCGGCGCGTACACCGTCTCCGCCGCCTCGAACCGCATCGGGCTGCGCACCGAGGGCCCCGCGCTGCGCCGGGCGTCCGGCGGTGAACTGCCCAGCGAGGGCATGGTGCTGGGCGCCGTCCAGGTGCCGCCCGACGGCCGCCCCGTCCTCTTCCTGGCCGACCACCCCACCACCGGCGGCTACCCGGTCATCGGCGTGGTCCCCGAACCCCGCCTGGCGGCGGCGGCCCAGGCCGTCCCGGGCACCCCCGTACGGTTCCTGCCGGTCCGCGGGCGCGGGCCCGGCCGGCGGTAGCCGCTCCGGCGCCCGCCTGACCCGGCCCGCCCGCCCCTCACGGCGCGGCCCCCGCCGCGGCGTGCGGGGCGACGGGGGCCGCCTCGTGGGCGGCCAGGAAGGCGGAGACCGCCGCGGGCCAGCCGTACCGCTCGGCCCGCAGCCGGGCGGTGGCGCGGCGGGCGGACTCGGGCCGGGCCAGGAGGCGTTGGACGGCGGCGGCGAACGCGCGGCCGTCGGTGGCGCAGGCGCCCGCCGGGCCCATCAGGTCGGGCAGGGCCGACAGGGCGCTGGCGACGACGGGCGTGCCGCAGGCGAGCGCCTCCAGGGCGGCGAGCCCGAACGTCTCGGCGGGTCCCGGGGCCAGGACGACGTCGGCGCAGGCCTGCAGCGCGGCCAGCCGGTCGCGGTCGGCGACGTGGCCGAGGAAGGTGACCGGCAGTCCGGCGGCGCGGGCCCGCGCCTCCAGGCGGGCGCGCAGCGGGCCGTCTCCGGCCACGACGAGCGCCGCCCCGACGCCCCGCCCGCGCAGCTCCGCGAGGGCCTCCAAGGCGCGGCCCGGCCGCTTCTCGGCCGACAGCCGCGAGCACATCACCAGCAGCACCGCCGCGCCGCCCGCGTACCGCGCCCGCAGCGCGCCGTCGCGCAGCGCCGGGCGGAACCGGTCCAGGTCCACCCCGAGCGGGGCCCGCACCACGTTGCGCGCGCCGACGCGTTCGAACTCGGCCGCCGCCCACGGGGTGGTGCACACGATCCGCGAGTAGGCCCAGGCCGTGCGGCGGTTGAGCCGGTCCGCGGTGGCGCGGGCGGCGCCGCGCGGCACCCCCCAGGTCCGCAGCACCGCGTCGGCGCTCTCGTGGGAGACCATGACGGCCGGGACCCGGTTCCTGCGGGCCCACTCCCCCGTCCAGCGCAGGGTGGTGCGGTCCGAGACCTCCAGCCGGTCGGGGGCCAGCGCGTCGAGCAGGGTCTCGACCGGGGCCCGGCGGGCGAGCACCTGGTAGCCGCCGGTGCCCGGCACCAGGGTGCCGGGCAGGGTGATCACCCGCCCCTGGCCGGTCGTCTCGGCGCGGATCCCCGGATGGCCGGGCGCCATCGCCCCGGGGACGACGAGGACCGGCTCGTGGCCCGCCGCGAGGTACCCCTCGCCCAGGTGCCGCAGCGCGGTGCGCAGTCCGCCGGAGACGGGGGTGACGAAGTTCGCGAGGCGGACGATCCGCAGCGGCCGGCTCATGCCGCGACCGCCGTCCGGGCGCCGAGCACCTGCGCGTAGTGGTCCAGCAGCTGGTCGCCGACCGCCTCCCAGGTCCGGGCGGCGACATCGGCACGGCCGGCCGCCCCGTACCGCGCGCGCAGCGCCGGGGCGCGCTGCAGGAGCCGCACCGCGTCGGCCAGCGCCTCGGCGTCACCGGGCGGCACCAGCAGGCCGGTGCGTCCGTGGGCGACGAGGTCGAGCGGGCCGCCGGCCGCGGGCGCGATCACCGGCACCCCGCTGGCCATCGCCTCCTGGACGGTCTGGCAGAACGTCTCGAAGGGCCCGGTGTGCGCGAAGACGTCGAGCGAGGCGAAGATCCGGGCCAGCTCGTGGCCGGTCCTGGGCCCGAGGAAGACCGCGCCCGGCAGGGCGGCGCGCAGCCCGGGGGCGCTGGGGCCGCCGCCGACGACGACCACCCGCACGCCGGGCAGCGCGCAGACCCCGGCGAGCAGGCCGACCTGCTTCTCCGGGGCGAGCCGGCCCACGTAGCCGACGATCAGCTCGCTGCGCGGGGCGAGCGTGCGGCGCAGTTCGGGGTCGCGGTGCTCGGGGCGGAAGCGCACCGGGTCGACCCCGCGCGGCCACAGGTGCACCCGGGGGACGCCCTGCCGCTCCAGCTCCCGGACGGAGGCGGTGGACGGCGCGAGGGTGCGGGCGGCGGCCGCGTGCACGGCGCGGATCCGCCGCCAGGCGGCGGCCTCGCCGACGGGCAGGTAGGAGCGGGCGTAGCCGGCCAGGTCGGTCTGGTAGACGGCGACCGCGGGGACCCGCAGCCGCCCGGCGGCCGCCATGCCCCGCACCCCGAGGACGAACGGGCTGGCGAGGTGGACGATGTCGGCGCGGTGCGCGGCGATGGCGGCGGCCGTGCGGCGGCCCGGCAGGGCGACGCGCACCTGGGGGTAGCGCGGCAGCGGCAGGGAGGGGACGCGGACGACGGGGCAGGGGTCGCCGCCGGGCGGCGGGGCGCTGGGCACGGCCGGCGCGACGACCAGCGGCTGGTGCCCGCGCCGGGCGAGGTGCTCCGCGGTGCGCAGCGCGCAGTGCGCGACGCCGTTGAGGTCGGGTGGGAAGGACTCGGTGACGATCGCGACTCGCATACCCCTGTTGTCGCCACGCCGAGCGTTGTCAGGGCCACGTCGATCTGTACCGCCGTGGAACGCGTGATGACCCTTCGGGCGGCCGGGCCCCCGCCGGACGGGCGGGGGCCGTGACGGCCGGGTCCCGTCCCGCTAGCGGGCGGGCTCCCCCGAGCTGAGGCGGCCCCGTACGGCGGTCTGCACCTCGGCCTCCTCGGCCGGATCGGCGGCCATCCGGCGCAGCTGGGCCAGCACCCGCACATCCCCGGTGGCGGCCTGGTGCGCGGCGAGCTCGCGCGTGGTCTCCTCGCAGTCCCACAGGCACTCCACCGCGAAGCCGGCGGCGAAGCCGGGGTCGGTGGCGGCCAGGGCCTGGGCGGCGGAGCCGCGCAGCTGGGACGAGGAGGTCTCGCGGTAGACGTGGCGCAGCACGGGGGCCGCGCGGCCGATGGAGAGCCGGCCGGCGCCCTCGATGAGGACGCACAGGCCCTCGGCGTCGGCGCCGTCGCCCTGGACGAGCCGGCGCAGGCCGGCCAGCACCCGGCCGGCGTCGTCGGCACCGCCGCGGCAGGCGAGCACCCGGGCGGCCGAGATGCCGAGCGCGTCCTCGCGCTCCGACCAGGAGCGGGCGCGGTCCATGGCGTCGGCGTCGCGCATCCGCTCGAAGGATTCGAGGGCCGCCCGGACGACGAGGTCCACGGGGCCGGCCGCGGCGGCCTCGATGAGGTCGAGGGCCTGCGGATCGCGCCGGTCGGCGAGGTGGCGCAGGGCGGCGGCGCGGGCCGCGGGCGGCCCGTCCTGGGCGGCGGCGATCAGCTCGGGGCGGTCCTCGGGCCCGGCCACGGCGGCCAGGCAGCGGGCCGCGGGTTGGTCGCGGTCGACGGGCGGGTACTGGTCGAGGCCCTGGTCGGCCCATTCGAGGACGGCGCGCACGCTCCAGCCGGGGGTCGGTCCCGTCGGGCGCAGCTGGCGCTGCCAGCGGCCGAAGGACACCTCCTCCTGCGCCCTGCGGACCCGGGCGGCGGTCGCGGGGTGCCGGGAGTCCTCGGCCCACAGCTGCCACGGCCTGGGCTCGTACGCCTCGCGCACGGCCGCGGCCAGCCGGGTGTCGCCCTCGGGGGTGTCCGGGAAGCGGGCGAGCAGGGCGGGGCCGAGGTCGCGCAGCCCCTGCTCGTCGTCGCGGACCGCCAGCTCGTCCAGGGCCCACTCCCAGTTGCCGCCGGTGGCCGCGTAGCGCCGCAGCAGGCGCAGGGCGTCACCGCGGCCGTAGCCGGCGAGGTGGCCCAGGACGGACAGCGCCAGGCCGCAGCGGTGCTCGTCGGGGGCCAGGAGGTCGTCCGGATGGAAGAGGTGCTGTTCGATCCCGTCGAGCCCGGCTTCCAGTTCGGAGTACAGCCGCGCGTAATAGAGGGAGCGTGATTCCACCCGCCAGTCGAGGCGGGGGTCACGCAGGACGCACTGCTCCAGAGCGGCGAGGGCATCTGCCCGCTGCGCCGCCAGGGCATGCAGGGTCCCGTCTCCGCGTCCTCGCTGGAGGAGGCCGAGAAGGGTTCCACTGGGCGCTATGTCTGGGTCGAACATGAGGTCAGCATCCGGTGCGGGGGGTTCCAAGGCAACGGGATTTCCGCTGCGGGTGCCCGGCATCCTTACCGGCCACCGGGCGTTTCAAGCCTGGCGGGGGGTGGGAATGTGTGGGGCCGGGGCGGGCCGCAGCCTACCGAGGTTTGGCCGCTCGTGTCGCTCCGGGCCGCCAGACGTTCCGGAAGGCTCATGGCATATGCCGCAAGCACCACCGGATCGGGTATTGCCGAAACCCTTACGGCCCATCACGCCGTGTGCCACAGTCGTTACCGGCCCTTCCGTCCGCCCAGGCCGCGCAGCCCGGTATCCGGTATCGGAGTCACCCTCGGAGAGCGTCATGCCGTCTCACCTGCACGCGGATCACTCCGCCGCACAGCCGACCGACCCCGGCACGGTGGACGCGCTGATCTCCCAGGCCCGCCGGCTGCGCAGCGAGGTCGACGCCGTCCGCCGCGAGGCGGCCGCCCCGTACGGGGACGCCCGGGTCCGCTGGGAGCGCGCGCTGTGCGACCTCGCGGTGCACCAGCTCGACGACCTGGGCGAGCATCTGGGACAGCTCCGCGAGGGTTTAGCCGGCGACGACAGCGCCACCGCCCCCTTCCTCCCGAGCGGCTTCGACGGCTCCTACGTCCCGCCCGCCCCCCTGCCGGAGCGTGTCCCGCATCACGCCCCCAGCCGGGCCGGCAGCGCCGAATGGGACCTGCTGACGGACGAGGCCCAGTGGTCCGACGAGCTGTACCGCATCTTCGGCCGCGACCCGGCCGACGGTCCGCTGACCCTGGACGAGCTGCCCTCCTGGCTCTTCGCGGAGGACCAGCAGACACTGACGTCGATGGTGACCGGCTGCCTGGTCGACGGCCGCCCCATCGACGGCGAGTTCCGCATCGTGCGCTCCGACGGTTCCACCCGGACGCTGCACATGGTGGGCGAGCCCGTGCTCGACGCTGACGGCGGCACCGCTTCGATGTGGGCCGTGCTGCGGGACGTCAGCGCACTGCGCCGCAGCCAGCTGACGCTGAGGGAGACCCGTGACTCCCTGCAGCGCCAGCGGCAGCTCGCGCGGTCCGAGCACCGGCTGGCGGTTGAGCTGCAGGAAGCCGTGCTCCCGCCGTGGCGCGGCTCCCTGCGGTTCCCGCAGGGCGGCGGACCGGCCACGCTGGACCTCGCCGCCCACTACCTCCCCTCCGGTACCAGCGCCCTGATCGGCGGCGACTGGTACGACGCACTGCCCCTTCCCGACGGCGCGACCCTGCTGACCGTCGGCGATCTCACCGGACACGGCGTGAACGCCACCTCCGGCATGGCGATGATGCTCGGCGCGCTGCGCGGCATGGCGGTGGCCGGGCTGGCGCCCGGACCGCTGCTGGGCAGGCTGAACCACCTGCTGGACACGTCGGCCCAGCCCACCCTCGGCAGCGCGCTGTGCTGCCGCTACGACCCCGCCGACCGCACCCTGAGCTGGGCACAGGCCGGCCACCCCGCCCCGCTGCTCTTCCGGGACGGGACAGGACGCAGCCTGGACCCGCCCGAGGGCGTGCTCCTCGGGGCGACCTCCGACGCGCGGTACACCCAGGCCACCGAGCCCCTCAACTCCGGTGACCTGCTGGTACTGCACACCGACGGACTCGTGCCCCGCCGGACGTCGTTCCCGGCCGCGGCGGAGCCCACGGACGGCGCACGACGGCTGCTCGCGATGGCACCGCTGTTCGCCCGGGCCAGGACCGCACAGGACTGCGTGCGGCTGGTCGTCGAGGAGTTCGGCGCCCCCGAGCGCGAGGACGACGCCTGCGTGCTCGTCGCGAGGATCGTGTAGCGACAGCATCGAGCGGCACAAGCAGCACGACACGAGCAGCACGAACAGCACACGACACGACGGGCACACGGGTAGCAACGGACCGGTGGAGCGACGGGCCGGTCGTCCCGCCCGTCAGATCTGGCGGCTGCTCCTGTTCTTCGGCGCCGGAGGCATCGCCGCCTCCAGCTCCGACCGCAGGTCCTGGATCGTCGTGTAGTCCTTGTACCGCCCGGTGAGCCGGTACATCTCCCGCAGCCGGTCCCACGTCCGGTGCGAGGACGTACTGCCGATCGTCAGCAGGGCCATCCGCGCGTAACGGTCGGCCTGCTCCGGGTCGTTGCCCAGGAAGCAGGCCGAGGCCAGCGAGATGTAGTCGAAGATCTTCGACCGGTCCCGGCCCGCCACCCGCAGCTCCAGCGCGTACTTGGCGTGCATCTGCGCCTGGGACGCGGCGGCCGGGTCGTGCTCGGCCAGCGTGCGGTACGCCAACGCCTGCATCCCGTGCAGGTCCGCCTCGTCGAACATCTGCATCCAACTCGGCGGCGGCACGTCGCCCTTGTCCGAGGAGAACAGGTCCTCGGCCTCCCCCAGCGTCCGCCGCATCGCCTGGCCGCGCCCCATCGAGGCCTGGGCCCACGCCTCGATGGTCTGCAGCATGGCGCGGGTGCGCGGCAGGGCCTGCTCGCCCGAACCGGACTTCGCCAGCTTCATCAGGTCCAGCGCGTCGTCCGGCCGGCCGATGTGGACCATCTGCCGGGCCGCCCGGGACAGTGCCTCGCCGGCCCGCGGCCGGTCCCCTCCCTCCCGTGCCGCGTGTGCGGCGATCACGAAGTACTTCTGGGCCGTGGGCTCCAGGCCCACGTCGTGCGACATCCACCCGGCGAGCACGGCCAGGTTGGCGGCCACGCCCCACAGCCTGCGCTGCAGGTGGTCCTGGTGGTGGTAGGCGAGCATGCCGCCCACCTCGTTGAGCTGGCCGACCACCGCCTTGCGCTGCAGCCCGCCGCCGCGGGCCGCGTCCCAGGCGCGGAACACCTCGACGGAACGCTCGAGGGCCTCGATCTCCTGGGAACCCACCGGAGCCGCCTCGTACCGGTCGTACGAGGCGGGTTCGGCATGGAGTGGATCATTGATGACCGGTGCGTCGGCCACCAGGGCCGGGTCGGTGTGCAGCCAGTCGTACATGGCGCTGCTGAGTGCTGAGCCAGCGGTGAGCGCGGCGCCCGCGCCCACCAGACCGCGTCGGTTGAGCATGAGGTCCATTCCCGTGAATTCGGTGAGGACCGCGGCTGTTCGTTCCGGTGGCCACGGCAGACCGTCTCCGGTCTGCTTCTTCCCTGCGCGCCGCTGCCGGTCGAACCCGAGATCCTCGATGGTCACGACACGGCCGAGCCGCTCGGTGAACAGAGCGGCCAGCACCTTCGGGACGGGTTCGCGCGGCGACTCACCGGTCTCGATCCAACGGCGCACCCGCGAGGTGTCGGTCGCCAGCTGCGGGTGGCCCATGGCCGCCGCCTGCCGGTTGACCAACCGTGCGAGTTCACCCTTGGACCAGCCGGTGAGGCCGAACAGGTCCGCAAGTCGGGTGTTGGCTTCTTTGCTCACGTCAAGCCCCCAGGTTCCTCGGCACCGTTGACACTAATCGCCCGACAATGGCCCCGCGAGTATTCGCCACGCTTCGCCAGGGTGCGCCAGATGGTCTGCCACCCGCGCCAGGGTGTGATGTAGGAACGCGCCAACCCGGCCCGGCACCAGCCGGCTCCCGGAAGGCCGTTCGAGTCGCCCGTGAGTCGCGCAGAAGCTGCTCCCGTCCGAGCGAACGACCGCCCAGGGAGGGGCGTACGGCGCGTGGACGGACGGGGCCGCCGGCTCGAACCCGCATTCCCCAGGGTGCGGGTCCGGACGCCGGCCCGGTTCCGTACCGCCCACGCGCCGGCCACGCCACCGACCACCACGTCGCGGCTCCGCGACGCGGCAACCGCCGAAGGCTCTGTCGCCACGACGAAGTACCGCACCAATGTCATGAGCTCGCAGGCACACGAAGGGATCTGTTTCCCCCTCATGTATTCAGCATCGTCCTCCGTGTCCGCTCCGCCCCGGTTGTCGTTCCCCGCTGGTACGGACTCCTCCATGCGCTCCCGCCCGCCACTCACCGCCGCTCGGCGGGGCCTGCCGGCGGGCACCTCCCATCCGCTCAGCGGGAGACTCGACTTGACCGGCCCCCAGGGCGCCCAGCTGCGGACGGCCCTCGCCGCGGTGCAGCGGATATGTCCCGAGTTCAGTCCTGTCCAGATGCTGCGCCGCAGCGGCCGCACCGCACTGCTGGTCGGCACGTCGGGACGGAGTCCCGCGGTCGCCAAGTGCCTGCTGGACCAGTCCCCCGCGTGGGTCGAGCGGTTCCAGCACGAAATAGCGGCGTACCGGGCGTTCGTCCGGCACCGCCCGCCGGCCCGGGTCCCCCGGCTGATCGCCGCGGACCCGGAGAGCTGCGTGCTGGTCCTGGAGCGCATGCCCGGACGCGTCGTGTCTCCCCACCGCCACCCGACCGAGTCCTTCCCGCGGTCCGACGTGCGGGCGGCCATCGGCGCCTTCAGCCGGGTCAACCTGTGGCGGCCGCCGCCCGGGGTCTTCGACGCGCCGATCGACTACCCGGCACGGATCTCGCGCTACCACGAGCTGGGGCTGCTCACCGACCGCGACATGGGCGACCTGCAGAAGCTGCTGCACGGACTCGCCCACACGCAGGGGCAGTTCTGCCACGGCGACGCCATGCTCTCCAACGTGCTGCTCTCCCCGGCCGGCCCCGCGCTGGTCGACTGGGAGCACGCCGGCTGGTACCTGCCGGGGTACGACCTCGCGGTGCTGTGGTCCGTGCTCGGCAACGACCCGGTGGCGCGCCGCCAGATCAGCCAGCTCGCCCAGAGCCAGGGCCCGGCCTCCCGGGACGCCTTCCTGGTCAACCTGATGCTCGTGCTGACCCGGGAGATCCGCACCTACGAGACCGCCGTGCAGCGCACCATGCGCAGCACCGCCCCGCCGTCGCAGACCATGCCCGGCGCCGGCGAGGAGCAGCGGCTGCTGCTGCGCCGGCTGCACGACGACTGCGGTCTGGCCCGGCGGGCGGTGCGTGCCGCCGTCGGCACGCGCTGAGTTCCGCACGACCTGTCCCGCCCCCGGATCGCGGGGGTTTTCACCGCCCGCCGCCCGGTGCGTCACCGGTCCAGACCACTGACGCGGGGCAGGCCAGCGCGCCCGTGCCGGGGAAACCCCCGGCACGGGCTTTTGACGTGCGCAAACAGGCCCCCTCCGGGCGCTGTTGACGGATCGTCCGGAAGCCGATACCTCTGTGGAGCCCTTCGCCCGAGCACCGCTTCAAGGAGGCCGCATTGCGAGAGTCCGCCCCCCGATCGGCGAGACACCGCCGGAGCACCCTGCGGACGGTGACCGCCGCGGCCGCCGCCGCGGCGCTGCTGCCCGTGCTCTCCGCGGCCACGTCCGCGAACGCCGCCCAGCCCGCCGCCTCGTCGCTGCAGCAGGCGTTCGACGACGCGGCCCTGCGCTACCACGTGCCGGCCGGCGTCCTGCTGGGCGTGTCGTACCTGGAGTCGCGCTGGGACACCCACCAAGGGCTGCCCAGCGTCACCGCCGGCTACGGCCCGATGCACCTGACGGACGCCCGTACGGCGCTCACCGACTTCCCCGGCAGGGGTGACGGCGGGGACGACGCCCGCGGCGACGACTCCCGGCCGCTGACCGGCGCCGCGCGGGCGGTTCCGGACGCCGACCTGTCGAAGCTGCCCGCCGCCTTGACCACGCTGGAGCGGGCGGCGGTGCTGACCGGGCTGCCGGCCCGGACCCTGCGGCAGGACGCGGCGGCCAACGTCGCCGGCGGCGCGGCACTGATCGCGGACGCCCAGAAGTCGCTGGGGCAGCCGCTCAGCTCCGACCCGGCGGACTGGTACGCCGCCGTCGCGCGCTTCTCCGGCGCCGACGACGCGGCCACCGCGACCGCCTTCGCGGACGACGTCTACGACGTGCTGCGGCAGGGCCAGTCCCGCACGACGGACGCCGGGCAGAACGTCACCCTGGCGGCGGCCCCCGGGCTCACCCCGGCGACCGCCCAGACGGCCGCGCTGGGGCTGCGGCAGGTCGACACGAGCCGGACGCAGTGCCCGCGCACGGTGGGCTGCGAGTGGGTGCCCGCGCCCTACCAGGAGACGGCTCCCGGGGACTACGGCAACCACGACCTCGCCGACCGGCCCGCCACCCAGACGATCGACACCATCGTCATCCACGACACCGAGGGCAGCTGGGACACCGCCCTGAAGCTGGTGCAGGACCCGACGTACCTGGCCTGGCACTACACGGTCCGCTCGGCGGACGGCCACATCGCGCAGCACCTCGACACCAAGGACGTCGGCTGGCACGCGGGCAACTGGTACGTCAACGCCAAGTCGATCGGCATCGAGCACGAGGGCTTCCTCACCGAGCCGGGCACCTGGTACACGGAGTCGATGTACCGCACGTCCGCGCGGCTGGTCGCCTACCTGGCGAAGAAGTACCGGATCCCGCTCAACCGGCAGCACATCCTGGGCCACGACAACGTGCCGGGTCCGACCGGCGCGTACATCCGGGGGATGCACACCGACCCCGGGCCGTACTGGGACTGGGCGCACTACTTCCAGCTGATGGGCGCCCCGCTGCACGCCACGGCGGGCCCCGGCGGCGGCCTGGTCACCATCCGGCCGGACTACGACAGCAACCGGCCGCTGTACACCGGCTGCGTCACGGCGGGCGACACCTGCCCGTCGCTGGGCTCCGAGGCGGTGCGGCTGCACACCGCGCCGAGCGAGGACGCGCCGCTGGTGAAGGACATCGGCCTGCACCCGGCGGGTGACTCCACCACGGGCGTCAACGACGTCGGGGCGCGTGCCTCCACCGGCCAGCAGTACGCCGTCGCCGAGCGCCGGGGCGACTGGACGGCGGTGTGGTACCTCGGGCAGAAGGCCTGGTTCAGCAACCCGCGCTCGCAGCCGACGGCCGTCAACGCGTGGGGCTTCACCGTCACCCCGAAGGAGGGCCTGGCCGACATCCCGGTGTACGGGCGCGCCTACCCCGAGGCGGCGGCGTACCCGGCGGGTGTTCCCGTCCAGGCGGTCGTGCCGATGCCCTACAAGCTCCTGGCGGGCCAGGAGTACGCGATCGGCAACCGGGTGCAGGGCGAGTACTACTACTCGACGACCTTCGACACCGCCCCGCACCGGGTCGTGCGCGGCGAGCAGGTCTACTACGAGATCCAGTTCGGCCACCGGGTGGAGTACGTGAAGGCCGAGGACGTCACGGTGCTGCCGTCCCAGGTGGGCGCGCCGCGCTAGGCGCTCCGCGGGACGTGACAGGGGCGCCGCCGGATCCCGGCGGCGCCCCTTCGCGTACGGGGTCCGTGCGTCAGCCCTGCTGGAACATCTCCGCGGGCAGCGGCTTCAGCAGCTGGTACAGGTCGTCGGTGATGGGGCGGTCCCAGGTGGCGATGGTGACCTGGACGCCGTCGCTGCGGTCGAACTGGGCGCAGGCGATCCGCGCTTCGGAGACCTTGATCCGGCGGACGATGAGCAGCCCGTCGCCGTGCATGGCGGGGGTGTCCTCGGTGCTGACGACCTCCACCGGCTCCTCGTTGCCGAGGGCCGCCATCAGCTGCGCCACCTCGAAGGGGACCTGGCCCTCCTCCAGCTCGCGCGCGGGCGAGCCCTCGGGGAGGTTGCCGATCAGCATGGCGGGACCGCGGCCGCCGAAGAGGTCGTAGCGCAGGAAGATGCCCTGGCAGCTGCCGTCGGGACCGGGCAGCAGCCCGGCGCCGAGAATGCCCGGCCAGTCCCCCGGGTCCATGGCCAGGACATCGAAGTCCGGCCCGGTGGGCGTGGCTGCGGTGCGGCGGCGGAGGAACGACATGCGGCCATCGTACGTGGCCCGCGGCCCCCCGCGCGGCGCCGGGGGCCGCGGCACACGGAGCTGCCGGCGCCCCGCCCTCATTCCGCCCCCGCGACCGCCCCCGGCAGTCCGTCGGACGGGTTCGCCGGGTACGCCGCCGGCAGCCCGCCCGGGTCGGTGCCGAGCTTGCGGTAGACGGCGGACAGCAGCCGGCCGACGGTGGCCTCGTCGGTGGACAGCGCCGCCGCGATCGCCGCCGGCGGCGCGCCCGCGGCCGCGCGGGCGGCGGCCTCCCGCTCCCGCCCGGTGAGCGTGGCGGTCCCGGGGGCGGGCAGCCGCAGGGGCCGCAGCCCCGCGGCCGTGAGCTGGGCGCGGGCCTGGGAGGCCAGCTCGTCGGCGCCGCACTGCAGGGCGCCCTCCAGGCCCCGGTAGAGCTGCTCCGCGGCTTCGGCGGGGCGGCCCGCCCGGCGCAGCGCGGTGCCGTGCGCGACGAGCGAGCAGGCCAGCTGGTGGCCTGCCGGGGAGCGTTCCAGCCAGTCCACGGACTGCTCCAGGAGTTTCATCCGCTCGGCTCCCCCGGACACCTCGGCGGCGACCCGCAGCGTGTGCCCGATCGTGGAGGCCGCCCCGAACTGCCGGGCGCGGGCGACGGCCTCCAGGGCGGTGGCGCGGGCCCGGTCCGGGGCGGCGGCCGCCTCCGCGAGCGCCAGGTGCGGCTGCCAGGGGCACCAGGCGGGGTTGCGCATCCCGCGCCGGTTCAGCCGGCGGCCCACCGCGGCCAGCTCCGCCGCCGCCTCGTCGGCCAGGCCGCGGGCGAGCAGCAGCTCGGCGTGGACGGCCTGGGCGTCGGGGAAGGTGACGGCGCTGGGGAACGGGGCGTGGAACTCCTGGTCGGCGGCGAGTTCCGTCGCCTCGGCGACCCGGCCGCGGGCGAGCAGCACCTCGATGAGGACCGCGACGGAGTACCAGTGGACGGGGGTGGCGCGGCCGACGCGTTCGGCGAGCCGCAGTCCCGCGCGGGCGAAGTCCTCGGCCTCGCACAGCCGGCCGCGCCGGAAGCGGAGGTAGCCCAGGAGCAGGTAGCCGAACGACAGGTGGGCGCCGCGCCAGCCCTGGCGCTCGAACTCGGCGATCCCGTCGGCGAACAGCTCCTCCGCCCGGCCGGGCCGGTCGGCGTACAGGTGTACGAGGGCCACCAGCACCGGGACCTCGAAGCCCCGGTCGACCCGGGCCCAGCGCAGTCCGCCCGCCAGGGCCCGGTCCGCGTGGCGCAGGGCGGTAGCGCAGGGCTCGCCGCGCAGCACCGCGTCCCAGGCGCGCAGCCCGATGATGTACCGCTCGGTGAGGTCGCGGCCGGTCAGCCGGTCGGCGAGCCGGGCCAGCCGGCGGGAGCGGGCGGGCGAGTCGGGTTCGCCGGCGCGGAAGGCGTCCCACATGAACTGCTCGGCCTGCATGCGCAGCCGGACGCGGGGGTCGGTGGCGGCGCGGGCCGCCCGGCCGACGGTGTCGGCGGCCTCGTCGAGGCGGTCGCTGTGGGCGAGCGCCTGGGAGAGGTGGAAGACGATCCCCTCGCGCAGGGCGGGGTCGCCCGCGGGCTCCTCCAGCGCGGCCCGCAGGTGGTTGACGGTGGTCGCGGGTTCGAGCAGCAGGGAGGCGCAGCCCAGTTCGTACAGGACGGCGGCGCGCTCGCCGGGGGGCGGCGGTTCGCGCAGCGCCCGGGCGAGGTAGCCGCGGGCGGTCTCCGGGGCGCCGGCGCGCAGCGTCTCGCGGGCGGCGGCCCGCAGCTGGTCCACGACCCAGGGGTCGCCCTCGGGGTGGGTCTCCAGCAGGTGGCGGGCGGCGGCGGACGGTCCCAGCCCGGCGTCGGCCACCGCCCAGGCGGCCTTGCCGTGCAGCGCGACGCGCGTCGCGTCGGGGATCGCCCGGTGGACGGCGGTGGCGATCAGCGGATGGACGAACTCCAGCGTCGGACCGCCGGTCAGCACCCGGGCGCCGCGCAGCCGGTCGGCGGCCTCCGCCGCCTGCGCGGGGCCCAGGCCCGCGATGTCGGCGGCCAGGGCCGGCGGGCTCTCCGTCCCCAGCACCGCGGCGGCCCAGGCCAGCCGGACCGCGGGGACGCCCAGCCGCTCCAGCCGGGTGGTGAGCCCGCTGCCCTTCACGGCGGCCGCCAGGTCGCGCAGCAGGTGGGTGCTGGTCCGGTCGGGGCGCAGGCCCCGGTCGCGGACCCGGGCGGTCAGCTCGACGGCCTCGAACGGGTTGCCCGCCGTGACCGTCCAGCACGCGTGGCAGAACGCGTCGTCCGCGTGCCCGCCGACCGCCGCGCGCACCAGGTCGCCGATGGCGGCGGCGGTGAGCGGTTCCAGGTCCAGCGCCCGGTGGGCGGCGCCGCCCGGCCCGGCGCGGAACGCCGCGGCGTGCTCAGCCAGTTCCTCGGGCCGGTAGGCGACGACGACGAGCAGCGGCAGCTCCACGGCGCGCGGCACGAACGCGGCGAGCCAGCCGAGGGATTCGGGATCGGCCCAGTGCGCGTCGTCCAGGACCAGGACGACCGGGGCGCGCCGCTGGGCGAGGTGGGTGACCACCCAGTCCAGGCCGTCGCGCAGGCCCTGCGGGTCGGGTGCGGCGCTTTCGGCCTCCGCGCACAGGCCCAGCGCGGGGCCCACGATGCCGTACCAGCCGCCGAGCGTGGCGCGCAGTTCGCTCTCGCCGGAGCCGGCGAGCTGCGGCTGCAGGAGCTGGCGGGCCACGTGGAAGGCCACCCGCTGCTCCTGGTCGCCGCCGCGGGCGGACAGCACGGTGCAGCCCCGGTCCGCCGCGCGGCGCCGGGTCTCGGCCAGGAGCGCGGTCTTGCCGAGCCCGGCGGTGCCGGAGAACGCCAGCAGAGCGCCGAGCGGCCGGTCGCGGTGCTCGCCGCCGTCGGCCCGCCGGCCGGTGAGCCGGTCCAGCGCGTCGTCGACGGCGGCCAGTTCGGGCTCGCGTTCGAGCAGCGGGCGCCCGGGGCGGGCCCTGCGCTCCGGCATCGTGCCACCCCCAGGTGCCGCCGCGAACCGCCGCGCACCGGCGCGTCGACCGGCACCCGGCGCACTCGGCGCACGTCCGTCCGCCGACCTTTCAGCGTACGCCCGCCGCCCGCTCCGGAACCCTCTCCCGGAGCGGGCGGCGGGCGCGGCTCAGTGGCCCAGCGCCGAGTGGAGCCCGTTCTCCGAGGTCTGCTCCAGGGCCTTGGACAGCCCGGCGTGATCGGTGCCGACCTTGCGGTAGACGGCCGACAGCATCCGGGTCACGTCGCGTTCCGCGGTGTTCAGCTCCGCGGCGACGTCGGCGGTGGACCCGCCGCCCGCGACCCGTTCCGCCACGGCCCGCTCCGGGCCGGTGAGGGTGTCGGTCCCGGTGCTGTGCAGCTGCAGCGGGCGCATCCCCGCCGCCGCCAGCTCGTCGCGGGCCCGGCCGGCGAGCGCGTCGGAGTTGCAGTGCAGCGCGCCCTCCAGGCCGGCGTGCAGCCGGTCGGCGGCGTCCTGCGGCAGCCCCGCCCGGCGCAGCGCGGCACCGTACGCGACCTGGGCGCGGGCCAGTTCGAACGCCGAGGGTGAGCGTTCGAGATGGCTGACGGCCTCGGCCAGCAGCCGCAGGCCGTCGGCGCCGCCGGTGACCTCCGCGGCCACGTGCAGCGCCTGGCCGATCGCGGACGCGGTCCCGAACTGGCGGGCCCGCGCGAGGGCCTCGCGGATGGTCTCCGCGGCCCGTTCGGGCTCGACGAGGGCCACCGCCTGGGCGAGGTGCAGCTGCCACGGGCACCAGCCGGGGTTGCGCATGCCGCGCGCCTCCAGCCGCTGGCCGACCGCCGTCAGGTGGCGTTCCGCGTCGCCCCGCATGCCCTGGGCCAGCAGCAGTTCGCTGTAGACCGTCTGGGAGTCGGGGTAGACGACCGCGTTCGGGATCACCTCGCCGTAGTTGTAGGTGTCGGAGAGCGCCTGCGCCTCGTGGGTGCGGCCGCGGGCGAGCAGGATCTCGATGAGGATGCCGATCGCGAACCACTGCGCGGGCACGCCGGTGCCCACCCGGTCGGCGATGCTCAGCCCGGCGTGCACCAGGTCCTCGGCCTCGGCGAGCCGCCCGCGCCGGTAGCGGATGTACCCGAGCAGGGTGAAGCCGAACGACAGGTGCGCGCCGCGCCAGCCCTTGCGCTCCAGCTCCGCGATGCCCTTGTTGAACAGGTCCTCGGCACGGCCCGGCTGGTCGCAGTACATGAAGGTGAAGGCCACGAGGACCGGCACCTCGAAGCCCCAGTTCTCGTCGGTCCAGCTGAGGCCGTCGCCGAGGGCCTCCTCGGCGTAGCGCAGGGCGACGGCGGCCGGTTCGCCGCGCACCATCGCGTCCCAGGCGCGGAGCCCCAGGATGTAGCGCTCGGCCTGGCCGCGGCCGGTGAGGTGGTCCGCCAGCCGGTTCAACCGCCGGGAGCGGGCGGGCGAGTCCTGCTCGTCGGCCCGGAAGGCGTTCCACATGAACTGCTCGGCCTGCATGCGCAGCCGGGTGCGGGTGTTGGTGGCCCGGGTGGCCTCCGCCTCCACGGTGCGGGCCGCCTCGGCCATCCGGCCGGTGTGCCCCAGGGCCTGCGCGAGCTTGTAGGTGATGGCCTCGCGCAGCTCCGGTTCGAGTTCCGGCTCCTCCAGCGCGGCCCGCAGGTGGTTGACGGTGTTGGCGGGTTCGTTGAGGAGCGAGGAGCTGCCGAGTTCGAAGAGCACGGCGGCGCGCTCGCCGTAGGACGGCGGTTCGCGCAGGGCGCGGGCGAGGCAGCGCTGGGCCGCCTCGGGCGCACCGGCCCGCAGGTACTCGCGGGCGGCGGCGCGCAGTTGCTGCACCACGTTCTCGTCGCCCTCGGGGTGCAGCTCCAGCAGGTGCCGGGCGGCGGACGTCGCGCCCAGGCCCGCCTCCATCACGGCTGCCGCCGCCTCGCCGTGCATCCCGACGCGCAGCGCGCTGGGGATCGCCCGGTAGACGGCGGTGGCGATCAGCGGGTGGACGAACTCCAGGGTGGAGCCGTCCGGGGCGCCGATGGTCAGGATGCGCGCGGCGCGCAGCCGTTCGAAGGCGTCGGCCGCCTCCTCGTGGCCGAGCGCGGCGACGCCGGCGGCCAGCTGCGGGGCGATCGAGGTGCCGAGGACGGCCGCGGCCCAGGCGAACCGGACCGCGGAGGTGCCGAGCTTGCCGATCCGCTCGATGAGGCCGCTGCCCTTGACGGCGGAGGCCAGGTCGCGCAGTTCCCCGATGTCCTCGCGCTGGCCCTTGAGCTCGCGCTCGCAGATCTTGGCGGTCAGCTCGGTCACCTCGAAGGGGTTGCCCCCGGTGACCGCCCACGCCTCACGGCAGAACGCCTCCTCGGCGCTCTCCCCGATGGCGTCACGCACTATGCGCCGGACGGCGCCCGGGGTGAGCGCCACCAGGTCGAAGGGGCGCGAGCCGTGCCGGCCGGCGAGTTTGCGGAACGCCACCGCGTCGGCCGGCAGTTCGTCGGGCCGGTAGGCCACGACCACCAGCATCGGCAGTTCCTCGGCCCGCGGGGCGAAGGCGGTCAGCCACGCCAGCGACTCCGCGTCGGCCCAGTGCGCGTCGTCCAGGATCAGGACGACGGGCGCCTGCTGGACGGCGAAGCGCGTCACCACCCAGTCCAGGCCGTCGCGGACGCCGGTGGGGTCGGCGGCGCCGTCGCCCCGCGAGGCGACCAGCCCGACCGCCGGGGCGACGATGTCGTACCAGCTGCCCAGTATCCGGCGGTGCTCCTCCTCGGAGGCCGCGGCGAGGACCGGCTGCACGAGCTGGCGGACGACGTGGAACGCCATGCCCTGCTCCTGCTCGCCGCCGCGGGCGGACAGCACGGTGCAACCGCGCGCCGCCGCCCGTCTGCGGACCTCGGCGAGCAGCGCGGTCTTGCCGAGGCCGGCGGGACCGGCGAAGGCGAGCAGGCCACCGTGCCGGATACCCGAACGAGTTCCGCAGAGTTCGTTCAAAGCGCCGTCCAGCGCCACGAGTTCGGGCTCGCGTTCGAGAACCAAGCGATTCACTCGTCCTAATTGTTCCACCGCGTCTGGCATGTCCGTTCCCGTTCTCGTTGCCTGTTCGGCAGGTAGCGCCGAGCGTACGCCCGTAGGGACGCTCTGTAGTGCCCGCTGGTGATATCCACGTCGGACGAACGGGTAGATGGCAAACGCCAGTTCACTTTCCCCCTCGGTCCGGGCGGCTCCGGACCGACCGCCACGCACCCCGAGGTGGGCATCTTGTCGGACACCACAGCCCCCAGCGGCCCCATCCAGCGCGACATCCTCGCGGAACGCACCACCCTGCTGCGCATCCCCTTCCCCGGCCGGTCGAGCCCGCACGCCGACCGGTCCCGCCGGCACACCCTGCAATGGCTGCGCGACCTGGAGATCCTGCGCCTCGACCAGGATGTCGAGGAGTACGACGCCCTGCGGCTGGAACGCCTGATGGCGTTCTTCTACCCGCGCGCGACCGGAGCGGACCTCGACCTCGCAGCCGACTTCAACGCCTGGTTCTTCATCTTCGACGACCAGTTCGACGGCCCTTTGGGGCGCCGGCCGGACGACGTGGAGCGGGAGGTCGACACGTTGGTGTCGATCCTCTACGAACCACCTTCCCCCGCCGACGGTCCCGCGAACCTGTCGGACAACCCGCTCGCGGAAGGATTCCGCGACATCTGGATCCGCTCGGCGGCGGGCACGCCGACCGTGTGGCAGCACCGGTTCCGCGACCACTGGCGGGACTACCTGCGGGCGTACCACTGGGAGGCGCTGAACCGCACCCGGCGGCCCCCGATGACGCTCGCGGCCTTCCTGCGCGGACGGCGGGACTCCATCGGCGTCCAGCCGTGCCTGGACTTCGCCGAGCGCTGCGGCGGCTACACCCTGCCGGACATGCTGCACTCGGGCGTGCTGGCCGAGATGCGGGAGATCACCGGCGACGTGGTGATCTTCGTCAACGACATCATGTCGGTGGACAAGGAACTGGCGGCCGGGGACGTCAACAACAGCGTGATCCTGCTGCTCGACACCACCGACCACACCCTGGACGGCGCCGTGGAACTCATCGCGCGGGCCGCCAACGCGCGCGTGCAGCGGTTCCAGATGCTCGCCGAGCGGCTGCCCGCGGTGCTCGACGAGTACGACGCGGGGGCCGAGCTGCGGGCGCAGGTCGGGGACTACGTGCGCGCCATGCGGCACGTGATGCGCGGCAACCTCGACTGGTCCCTGGAGACCGCCCGCTACCGCGCCTCGGGGGTCGCCGCGGTGAGCGGCGGCCGGCAGCGGCCGTGGTCGGACCTGTTCGGCACGGACGGGGAGCGCCGAGGTCCGGGCTGAGACCGTACGGGGGACGGACCGGCGCGACGGCCGGGGCCGCACGAGGGTGCGACCCCGGCCGTCGTCGTCACTGGACGGGGTAGGTGCGGCCCGCGAAGCGGCGCTCGAAGCCGTCGCCGGTGTCCGCGGTCACGGTGTAGTCGTAGCCGCCGTCGGCCGCCGCCGTGAGCGCGACCTGCCGGGAGCCGCCCGCCGCGACGGTGACGGTGCTGCCGCCGGAGCCGTCGCCGGCGGCGTTGCCGCCGACGGTGAAGACCACCGCCGCGCCGCCGGCGTTGGTCAGCGTCAGCGCCAGGTTCCGCGGGGTGGCGCGGGCGATGGCCACGGCCGCCTCGGGGTGGCCCTTGGCCGCGTTGGACCAGGTGCGCACATCGCCCTTGAAGCCGCGCAGGTAGCCGTCGGGGCCGTGCGCGTCGATGTCGTACAGGCCGCCGCCGTACGTCTGCGCGCTGAAGTAGTCCTGCACGCTGCCGCCGACGGGCACCGTGTAGCGCCAGGAGTCGTACGCGCGGTGGTTGACGGTGTACATCGCAAACCCGGCGCCCAGCGTGCCGGTGTTGGCCACCTTGATCCAGATCCGGCCGGTGGACGTCTCGGTCCACGACGTGGTGTCGAAGCCGTAGCCGATCCGCCGGGCCGGCCGGGTGCCCGGCTCCTGGACCGGCGCCGTCTGCGCGGCCGGCGGGGCGGCGTCGGGCAGCGGGTTCTGGGCGTCGCAGGCGGCGACCAGCGCGGCGGTGTCGGGGAGGGCGGGGAAGGTGGTGTTCTTCGTGGTGAAGTCGAAGGCGCTCATCAGGTCGCCGCACACGGTCCGGCGCCAGGCGGAGATGTTGGTCTCCTTCACCCCGGTCCAGTTCTCCAGGAAGCGCAGCGGCGAGGTGTGGTCGGCGACCTCGGAGTTGACGTACCCGCCGCGGCTCCAGGGCGAGATCACGAGCATCGGCACGCGCGGGCCGAGGCCGATGGGCACCCCGGCGACGAACTCGTCCGCGGTGCCGGCGGGCGCGACGGGCGGCGCCACGTGGTCGAAGAAGCCGTCGTTCTCGTCGAAGTTGAGGAAGACCACGGTCTTGGCCCACACGGCCGGGTTGGCCGCGAGCGACTCCAGGACGTACTTCGAGGTGTAGTCGGCGCCGTAGGCGGGCGGGTACTCGGGGTGCTCGCTCTGGCTGGCGGGGGCGACGACCCAGCTGACGGCGGGCAGCGTGCCGTTCCGCACGTCCTGGTTGAACGCGTCGGCGGTGCGGCGCTGCATGCCGTTGACGTACAGCGGCGAGGTGGTGGGGGCGCTCTTGAAGTTCTTGAACCAGGCCAGCGGGTTGTCGTCGTAGTTGTCCTGCTGCTGGTAGACCCGCCAGGAGATGCCGGCCGACTGCAGGCGCTCGGCGTAGGTGGTCCAGGAGTATCCGCGCTCGGAGTTGTCCGTGACCGGCCCGCCGTACCTGCCCGCCGGGTCGACGGTGGCGGTCCACTGGTAGAGCCGGTTGGGGTTGGTCGGCCCCTGCACGGAGCAGAAGTACTGGTCGCAGAGGGTGAACGCCTCGGCCAACGCGAACTGGAACGGGATGTCGGCACGCTGGTAGTACCCCATCGACCAGGCGCTCTTGGCCGGCACCCAGTTGTTGTACTTGCCGCCGTTCCAGGCGCTGTGGGTGCCCGACCAGCCGTGGTCGAGGTCCCGCACCCGCTGCGCGTCCGTCGTCGCGGTGTTCAGGTGCCAGGGCAGCACGAGGCTGCCGCCGGCGGGTCCCTTCGCGGTCTGGCGCAGCACGTCCTGGCCGTTGGGGAAGCGCAGCCGGGACCGGTCGCCGAAGCCGCGCACGCCCTTGAGGGTGCCGAAGTAGTGATCGAAGGAACGGTTCTCCTGCATGAAGATCACCACGTGCTCGACGTCGTCGAGCGTGCCGGCCGCCGATGTGGCGGCCATGGCCTGCTGGAGGGACGCGGGCAGCGTGCCGAGCGCGGCGGCGCCGGCGGCCGCTCCCAGAAATCCGCGGCGGGACAGTGGCGTCAAAGCGACTCCTCGGTGAGGGGGCACAGGTGCGGGGTCGCGCCGAATTGAACGGGGGCAACGCGACGGGCGCGCCAATACCCGCGGAGAGTGCCATGGCCGCTTGCCGCACACCAGGTGACGGGCGTCCCAAGGACCGGCAAAGCCCCCGGATGTCCCGAACACACCACCGCACCCGCCGGAACCGGCCACCCCCGAGCCCATGCCTAATGTTATATTCGCGCCGATGCATTAGACGATGTGTCCGCAGTCCACGAGGGGGCCGCATGGCAGAGATCCGTCAACTCCCGCCCGGACCGGAGGTCCTCCCCGACCCGGTGCCGGCGATCCTGCGGGGCCACGCGCGGCTGCGGGGGCTGCTCGGCGAGGTGACCGACGCCGCCGTCCGCGCCCCGAGCGCCCTGCCCGGCTGGACCCGGGGGCACCTGCTCAGCCATGTCGAGGGGGTGGGGTTCGCCCTGGCCCGGCAGGCCCGCTACGCCCTCAAGGACGAGCTGGTCGACCCGTACGACGGCGGGCCGCCCGCCCGCAACGCCGCGATCGAGGCGGGGCACGGCCGTTCTGCGGCGGAACTGCGCGCGGCCGTCACCGCGGCCCTCGACGAGGCCGAGCCGGCCTGGACCGCGGTCGGGGCGCGGGACCTGGAGCGACCGGTGCGCTACCGGAACGCGACGCTGTCGGCCGCCGCGCACGCCTGGTGGCGGGAGTTGGAGATCCACACGGCGGACGCCGCGCTCGGGTACGGGTCCGCGCAGTGGTCACGGCCGTTCTGCGCGCACGTCCTGGACTTCCTCGCCCCGCGCGTCCCGGACGGCGTGCGGCTGACGCTCGCGGCGTCGGACGGCCCGGAGTCGGCCGTGCTGGGGGACGGGCGGCCGGTCACCGTGCGCGGCGCGCTCACCGATCTGACGGCCTGGCTGGCGGGCCGCGCACCGCGGGGGCCGCTGGACGGCGGGGGCGCCCCGCTGCCGGACCTGGGGCCCTGGCCGTAGGCGTACCGGAGCGCGAACGCCGGCCGCCGGGCCTCGGTGACGAGGTCCGGCGGCCGGCGGTGGGCGTCCGTGCGGGACGCCTCAGGTGAGGTCGAACTCACCGTCCCGCGCGCCGAGTACGAAGGCGCGCCATTCGGCCGGGGTGAAGATCAGCGACGGCCCGTCCGGGCTCCGCCCGTCCCGCATCGCGATGTAGCCCTCGACAAAGGCGATCTGGACGTCGCCCGTGCCCTGACTGCTGGACTGCCACTGCGCGCTCGCAAGATCCAGCTGCGGCTTCTTACCGTTGGTCAACGGCTGTCCGATGGTGCTCTCGGCCACGTCCGCTCTCCTCCCACGTCGTCATCCGCGACCCACACTAGCCACCGGGCCCCTTGCCTGACAGGCAATGGAACAAGCTGCCCGAATACACCGCCCGATCAGGTGGTGGGCCGGTCCGCGCCGACGAGCCACATCGAGAAGAACTGCGCGCCGCCGCCGTAGGCGTGCCCCATCGCCCGCCGGGCTCCCTCCACCTGGTGCTCGCCTGCCTGGCCGCGCACCTGCAGCGCCGCCTCGGCGAAGCGGATCATGCCGGAGGCCCCGATCGGGTTGGTGGACAGCACCCCGCCCGACGGGTTGACGGGCAGGTCCCCGTCGAGCTCGGTGGCCCCGGCCTCGGTGAGCTTCCACCCCTCCCCCTCGGCGGCGAAGCCGAGGTTCTCCAGCCACATCGGCTCGTACCAGGAGAACGGCACGTACATCTCGACCGCGTCGATCTCCCGGCGCGGGTCGGTGATCCCGGCCTGCCGGTAGACGTCGGCGGCGCAGTCCTTGCCGGCCTGCGGGCTGACGTAGTCCTTGCCCGCGAACATGGTCGGCTCGCTGCGCATCGCGCCGCCGTGCAGCCAGGCGGGCGGGCGGGGCGCGCGGGCCGCGCCGTCGGCGTCGGTGAGCACCATCGCGACCGCGCCGTCGGAGGACGGGCAGGTCTCGGAGTAGCGGATCGGGTCCCACAGCATGGGGGCGGCCCGCACCTTCTCCAGCGTGATGTCCTTCTCGTGCAGGTGGGCGTAGGGGTTCTTCAGGGCGTTGCGGCGGTCCTTGAACGCGACGAGGGAGCCGATGTGGTCGGGCGCTCCGGTCCGGCGCATGTAGGCGCGCACGTGCGGGGCGAAGAACCCGCCCGCGCCGGCGAGCAGCGGCTGCTGGAACGGGATCGGCAGCGAGAGCCCCCACATGGCGTTGGACTCGGACTGCTTCTCGAACGCGACGGTCAGCACGGTGCGGTGGACGCGGGCCGCGACCAGGTTCGAGGCGACCAGCGCCGTCGACCCGCCGACCGAGCCCGCGGTGTGCACCCGCAGCATCGGCTTGCCGACCGCGCCGAGGGCGTCCGCCAGGTACAGCTCCGGCATCATCACGCCCTCGAAGAAGTCCGGGGCCTTGCCGATGAGGACCGCGTCGACGTCCGCGAAGGTGAGTTCGGCGTCGGCGAGCGCCCGCAGGGCCGCCTCGCGCAGCAGCCCCGCGATCGACACGTCGTGCCGGGCCGCGACGTGCTTGGTCTGGCCGATGCCGACGACCGCCACGTGTGCCTTGCTCATCTGGCATCCCCTTCCAGGACGGCGACCAGGTTCTGCTGCAGGCAGGGGCCCGAGGTCGCGTGGGCGACGGCGCGGCCGGAGTCGCCGCGGTGGATCCGGGCGGCCGCCTCGCCGAGCCGGATCAGGCCGGCGGCCATGACGGGATTGGCGGCGAGCGCGCCGCCGGACGGGTTGACGTCCACGTCGTCGCCCAGCCGCAGCGCCCGGCGCAGCACGATCTCCTGCGAGGTGAAGGGCGCGTGCAGCTCCGCGGTGTCGACGGGCGCGTCGAACAGCCCGGCCCGCTCCGCCGCGAGCCGGGTGGACGGCGAGTCCGTGAGGTCGCGGACGCCGAGGCTGTGGGCCTCGATGCGGTGGTCGATGCCGCGGATCCAGGCGGGCCGGCCGCACAGCCGGCGGGCGGTGTCCCCGGCGGCCAGCACGATCGCCGCCGCGCCGTCGCCGACCGGCGGGCAGTCCTGGCGGCGCAGCGGCTCGACGACGTACCGCTCGCCGTCGCGCACGGAGGTGAGCTGCGCGTACGGGTTGTCCCGCGCGGCGGTCCGGTTGCGGGCGGCGACGGCGGCGAGTTCGGGCTCGCCGGTGTGCCCCGCGTCGATCAGCGCCCGCGCCTGGAGCGCGGCGAGCGCCACCGGGTCGGGCCACA
This sequence comes from Streptomyces sp. NPDC006733, assembly GCF_040636125.1. NCBI lineage: Bacteria > Bacillati > Actinomycetota > Actinomycetes > Kitasatosporales > Streptomycetaceae > Streptomyces > Streptomyces sp. NPDC006733. Next base: position 61,868 of record NZ_JBEYJD010000002.1, read on the forward strand.
GCGGCGCCACGTAGTACGGGTCGAGCTGGCGGGTCATGACCTCGCGGACGTCGCCGGGCGAGGACTTGCCGTAGGAGTACACCAGCGCGGTGTCGGCCTCGCCGGTGAGGATCTTCACCCAGGCCTCGTAGAGCGCCCAGGCGCCGTCCATCTCGACGTGCGACTCGGAGATCGGCGGCCAGGCGCCGACCCCGTCCAGGGCCATCGTGAAGGAGAAGGCCCGGCCCGCGAGGTAGTCCGAGGAGCCGGAGCAGGTGAAGCCGATCTCGCCGGCCCGCAGGTCGACCTGCCCGAGCGCCTCGTGCAGCACGGGCATGAGCATCTCGACCTCGGAGACCTCGGCCGAGCTGCGCACGTGCCGGCTCTGGGCGAACGCCACGATCGCGACGTCCCGCATCTAGACCATCTCCTTGTACGTGTCGTAGTCGGCGTCGGGCTCCCCGGTCGGCCGGTAGTGGTCGGGGAAGCCGCCGTCGTCGCTCCACACGGGCTCGACGCGCATCCCCATCCGCACCTGGTCGTAGGGGAGGCCGCCGATGCGCCCGTGCAGGGCCAGGTCGGCGCCGTCGAGGGCGATGTGCGCGTAGACGTAGGGCACTTCGATGTCCAGGCCGCGGGCCTTGATGTTGACGATGCAGAAGGTGGTGATGGTGCCGCCGGGTCCCACCTCGACCTGCTCGTCGGTGGCGACGCCGCAGGTGGGGCAGGCTCCCCGGGGCGGGATGTAGACCTTGCGGCAGGCCGGGCAGCGTTCGCCGATCATCTTGCGCTCGGCGAGCGCGGCGAGGTAGCGGGTCTGGGCGCGGCCGGGGCTGTAGACGTAGTCGAGGCGCGCGGCGGCCACGATGCCGGTCACCGGGTCGGCGAACTCGCCGGTGTGGGCGGCGGCGGACTCCTGCCGCCCGGTCCCGTCGTCCGCCTCGAAGCAGGCGATGTCGGTGATCGCGCCGACCCGCTCCGCGGCCCAGCGGATCCGCACCCGCATGCCGGTGCTGACGGCGTCGGGGCCGGGGGCGTCCAGAGCGTGCAGCATCGCGGTGTCGGCGCCGTCGAGGCGCACCAGGACCCAGGCGAAGGGCGTGGCGAGCGGCTGGTAGCGGCCGGGGTCGGGGTTCCAGGCCCAGGTGGTGACGGTGCCGGTGGCGCCGACCTCGACGAGTTCCCGCAGCTCCGCCGAGGTGACGGGGTCGTACTCGACGGGCGGCACCAGCACCCGGTCGTCGCCGGTGCGCACCCCGAGCACGGTGCGCTCGCGCAGGCCGGTGAGGAACGCGCTCTGCACGGGGCCGAGCGAGCGGGTGAAGGGGAATTCGACGACCAGCGGTGCGCTGAGCACCTCCGGTGCGGGGGCGGACGTCATGGGCTGGTCTCCATTCGTAGCGCGGTGCGCGACCTGCGGCCGCGCCGGACGGGCCGGGGCCGGGGCACGGCGGTCACAGGCGGCGGAAGACGGGCGGGCGCTTCTCGGCGAAGGCGCGCGGGCCCTCCTTCGCGTCGGTGGTGGCGAAGATCGGCCAGCCGACCTCCAGTTCGTGCTGGAGGCCCTCGGTCTCGGTCATCTCGGCGGTGGCGTACACGGACGCCTTGACCGCCTCGACGGCCAGCGGCCCGTTGGCGTTGATCTGCTCCGCGATCCCCAGGGCCCGCTCCAGCGCCGTGCCGTCGGGCACGACATGGCCGATCAGGCCGATGTCCCTGGCCTCCGCCGCGGAGTAGGGGCGGCCGGTGAGCAGCATCTCCAGCGCGTGGGTGCGGGGGATCTGCCGGGGCAGCCGGACGGTGGAGCCGCCGATCGGGAAGAGCGCCCGCCGGACCTCGAAGAGCCCGAGGGTGGCGCTCTCCCCGGCCACCCGGATGTCGGTGCCCTGGAGGATCTCGGTGCCGCCGGCGACGCAGTACCCCTCCACGGCGGCGATCACGGGCTTGCGCGGCCGGTGGTGCCGGAGCATCGCCTTCCAGTGCAGGTCCGGGTCCTGCTTCATCCGGTCCCGGTACTCCTGCCCGGCCATCGCGCCGTCGTCGGAGGCGAGCGCCTTGAGGTCCATGCCGGCGCAGAAGGTGCCGCCGGCCCCGGTGAGGACGATGGAGCGGATGGAGTCGTCGGCGTCGGCCGCCAGCCAGCCGTCGTACAGGCCGACCAGCATCGGCAGCGACAGGGCGTTCTTCGCCTCGGGCCGGTTCAGGGTCAGTACCAGCGTCGCGCCGACGCGTTCCACCGTGAGATGTTCCGTGCCGCCCATGGCCGACCTCCAAGGTCGCAGTCTTCCGTCGCGGACCTAGAACAGGTTGCAGTAGGCGCAGACCGAGTTCAATAGTTTTCTGACTACCAGTCAGATTTCCCGCCCGGTATCCCTTCCCACCTCGCTCCAGGAGGGTTCTAATGACCGCCGAGACCTTCACAGCATCGAGGCTGGAGGAGCCGTGGAGTACAACCTTGCCGACCTCTTCGAGTCGGTCGTGGACGTGGTCCCGGACCGCGAGGCACTCGTCTACATCGACCACCCCGGCACGGGCGCCGAGCGCCGGCTGACGTACGCCCAGCTCGACACGGCCGCGAACCGGATCGCCCACCACCTGATCGACCGCGGGATCGCCCCCGGCGACCACGTCGGACTGCACCTCTACAACGGCATCGAGTACCTGCAGACGGCGCTGGCCTGCGTCAAGGCGCGGGCCGTCCCGGTGAACGTCAACTACCGGTACGTGGAGGAGGAGCTGGTCTACCTCTACCGGGACGCGGACCTGACGGCGCTGGTCTTCGACGCGGAGTTCACCGGCCGGGTGGCCGCAGCGCTGCCGCAGACCGAGAAGCTGCGGCACCTGGTGCGGGTGGGCGTACCGGCCGGGGACGCGCCGGAGCCGGCCATCGCGCCGGTCGCCTTCACCGACGCCGAGGCGGCCGGCTCGCCGGACCGCGGCTTCCCGCCGCGCTCCGCCGACGACCAGTTCATCATCTACACCGGCGGCACCACCGGCATGCCCAAGGGCGTCATGTGGCGCCAGGAGGACCTGTTCTTCTCCGGCATGGGCGGCGGCGCCCCCACCGGCGAGCCGGTGGGGCGCCCCGAGGAACTGGCGGAACGGGTCGCCGCGGGCGGCGAGGGGCTGGTGTTCTTCCCGACCCCGCCGCTGATGCACGGCACCTCCACGCTCACCGCGTTCATCGGCTTCAACTTCGGCCAGAAGATCGTCATCCACCGCAAGTACGTGCCGGAGGAGGTGCTGCGCACCATCGAGAAGGAGAGGGTCAGCAGCGTCTCGCTGGTCGGCGACGCCATGCTCCGGCCGCTGGCCGACGCGCTGGCCGGGCCGATGGCCGGCACCGACTGCTCCTCGCTGTTCACCATCTCCAGCTCGGGCGCGATCATGTCGGAGACCGTCCGCGCGCAGTTCCAGGCGCTGGTGCCGACCGTCATGATCCTCAACAACTTCGGCTCCTCGGAGTCCGGCTTCAACGGGACGGCCACCGACGACTCCGGCCCCGCCAACGGCTTCCGGCTGCGCGTCAACGCGCACATCGCCGTGGTCGACCTGGCCACGACGGAGCCGGTCGCGGTCGGGGAGCCGGGACGCATCGCCCTGCGCGGGCACGTCCCGCTCGGCTACTACAACGACCCGAAGAAGACCGCCGAGACGTTCTTCCAGCGCGACGGCGAGCGGTGGGTGCTGCTCGGGGACATGGCGACGGTCGACGAGGACGGCGTGGTCACCGTCCTCGGGCGCGGCTCGCAGTGCATCAACACCGGCGGCGAGAAGGTCTATCCCGAGGAGGTCGAGGAGGCGCTCAAGGCGCACCCCGACGTCTACGACGCGCTGGTCGCCGGAGTGCCCGACGAGAAGTGGGGCAACCACGTCGCCGCCGTCGTGCAGCCGCGCGACGGCGCGGACCCGCTGACCCTCGACGCGATCCAGGCGCACTGCCGCACCCGGCTGGCCGGCTACAAGATCCCGCGCAGCCTCGTCGTCATGGACCGCATCCAGCGCTCCCCCAGCGGCAAGGCCGACTACCGCTGGGCGCGGTCGGTGGCCTCCGGCGCGGCGGAGGCGGACCGCTAGCTCCGGCGGCCACCGCGCACCACGCACCGCCGGCCGGTATGTCCCGGGCGGTTGTCAGTGCCGGCACCTACGATCGCGGTTCGGATCTCCCGTCGATCGGAGTGCGCGCATGTCCGCCTCACCCAACCCCTCCACGTCGTTCCAGCGCCCTGAACCGCCGTACTACGCCGTCATCATCACGACGCTGCCCAGCGGCGAGGACCCGGAGGGGTACGCGGACGCCAACGTGCGGATGGGGGCGCTCTCGCAGAAGTGGCCCGGGTATCTCGGCCGGGAGTCGGAGAGCGGCCCCGACGGCCGCGACCTGCTGGTCGTCTACTACCAGGACGCCGAGTCGATAGCGGCCTGGAAGCAGGATCCGGAGCACCTGGAGGTGCAACGGCTGGGCCGCGAGCGCTGGTACGCCTCGTACAGCGTCGAAGTGGCCCGCGTGGAGCGGGCCTACGGCTTCGTGCGCGACTGACCCGGCCGCCCGGGGGTGGTGCGCCGTGCCGCGCGGGCACGGTGCCGCCCCCGCCCGTGGATTCTGTACCTACTAGTATGTACACTCGGGCCATGGACACCGCGGAACGGTTGATCGAGAGCACCCGGGAGCTCCTGTGGGAGCGCGGCTACACCGGCACCAGCCCCAAGGCCATCCAGCAGCACGCGGGAGCCGGACAGGGCAGCATGTACCACCACTTCTCCGGCAAGCCCGACCTCGCGCTGACCGCGATGCGGCGCAGCGCGCAGGAGCTCGTCGCCCAGGCCGACGCCCGGATGTCCGGCGACGGCACCGCCGTGGAGCGGGTGTCGGCCTACCTGCTGCGGGAGCGCGACGCGCTGCGCGGCTGCCGGGTCGGCCGGATGGCCATGGACCCGGACGTGATCGACAGCCCCGAGCTGCGCCAACCGGTGCGGGAGACGTTCGCCTGGCTGCGGGGGCGGCTCGCGGAGATCGTCGCCGAGGGCGTGGCGGCGGGCGAGTTCGACACCGCGCTCGATCCGCGGGACACCGCCGCCATGATCACCGCCGTCGTCCAGGGCGGCTACGTGCTGGCCCGCGCGGAGGGCTCGCAGGAGCCGTTCGACCGGGCGGTGCGCGGCGCGGTCGCGCTGCTCGCCGCCCGCGCGCCCGGGAAGTGACCGCCGACCAGTTGTGGGGAGTTCGAACCGATGCACGCCATGCAGTACCGGATCACCCTGCCCGCCGACTACGACATGGGGATCATCCGCCGCCGGGTGGAGTCCCGGGGCCATCTGCTCGACGGCTTCCCCGGCCTCGGGCTCAAGGCCTACCTCATCCGTGAGCGCGGCGGCGGGGGCGGCTCGCCCGTCAACCAGTACGCGCCGTTCTACCTGTGGAACACCCCGCAGGGGATGAACAGCTTCCTGTGGGGGCCGGGGTTCCAGGGGATCGTCGACGACTTCGGCCGCCCCGAGGTCGAGCACTGGACGTCGCTGGCCTTCGAGCACGGCCCCGCGGCGGGCGCGGTCCCGCGCACGGCCACCCGCCGTGCCCTGCCCGTCCCGCCCGGCGAGCCTCCGGCCGCCGCCGTGGACCGCGCGCTCGGCACGGTCCGCGAGCTCGCCGCCACCCCCGGCGTGCACGCGGCGGCGCTCGCCGTCGACCCGCGCCGCTGGGAGCTGCTGCACTTCACCCTCTGGGAGCACACCGCCCCCGCCGGGGCCGGGGAGCACTACGAGGTGCTGCACCTGTCGGCCCCCGAACAGCACACCCTCCAGACAGGACGGCACTGGTGAAGCAGGCACACATCGACCGCGCGGCCGGCTACCGGCTGCTCGGCGAACTGGCGGGCCCGGAAACCGTCGAGGCCACCCTCTCCCGCCTCGACGCGGTCGCCCCCGGCTTCCCCGACTGGATCGTGACGGCCCTGTTCGGCGGCACCTACCAGCGCGAGGGGCTGGCGCTGCGCGACCGGCAGATCGCCAACCTCGCCGCGCTCGCGGCGCTGGGCGGCGTGGAGCCGCAGCTGGACGACCATGTGCGGAACAGCCTGCGCGTCGGGCTCGAACCGCGGGAGATCGTCGAGGTGATGGTCCACCTGGCTCCGTACATCGGGGTGCCGAAGGCGCTGGCGGGGCTGCGCGTCGTGACGGCCGCGCTCGCGGCGGAGGAGACGGCGTGAGGGCGGTCCGTACGGTCCTCGGCGACCTCCCGCCCGGCGAGTTGGGCGTCACCGACGCCCACGACCACCTCTTCTTCCGCGTGCCGGCCCTCGCGGGACAGGAGCTGGACTCCCCCGGCGCCGCGGAGGCCGAGCTGCGGCTGTTCCACGGGCTCGGCGGCCGGAGCGTCGCGCAGTGGACCCCCTTCGGCCTGGGGCGGCGCGCGGCGGACCTCCCGGCGGTCTCCCGGGCCTCGTCGGTGCACGTGGTGGCCGCGACCGGGCTGCACCAGGCCGCGCACTACGCGCCCCGGGCGCTGGACCGGCTGCGCGGCAGGCTGGCCGAGTTCTTCGTGTCGGAGCTGACGGTCGGGCTGCGGCCGGGCGACGACCCCGACGCGCCGCCCGGCACCGCCCGCGCGGGCATGGTCAAGGTCGCGGGAGGCTTCCACGGCCTGGACGCGCACGCCCGGTACGTGATGACGGCGGCGGCCGAGGCCCATCACGCGACCGGCGCCCCGATCGGTGTCCACCACGAGCTGGGCACGGCCGCGCCCGACGTCCTCGACCTGCTCTGCGGGAAGCTGGAGGTGCCGCCCGCGAGCGTGATCCTCGGCCACCTCAACCGCTCGCCGGACCCCCGCGCGCACCGCGAACTCGCCGCGTCCGGCGCCTTCCTCGCCTTCGACGGCCCCTCCCGCGCCAACCACGCCACGGACTGGCGGCTGCTGGACTGCCTGCTGGCCCTCGCCGAGGCCGGCCACACCGGTCAGCTGCTGCTCGGCGGCGACACCACGACGGCCGGGGCCCGCGCCGCGACCGGCGGCGGACCCGGTATGCCGTACCTGCTGAGCGCGCTGCGGCCGCGCGTCGAGCGCGAACTGGGCGCGCCGGCCGCCGAGGCGGTCTTCACGGCCAACCCGGCGCGGGCGCTGTCAGCCGCCTGGATCGGCGGGTAGCAGGGGCCCGGTCGCCAGTTCGGCGACGACGGCGGCGTGGTCGGAGGGCCACACACCGCCGACGGGCCGGTCGGCCGCGCGGCGGGCGCCGCGGATCCGGCCGCGGTCGCCGGGGCCGGGCAGCCCGACGAGGAGGTAGTCGATTCGGCTCGGCCCGTCGCCGAAGCCGTCCGTGTCCGGGTGGGCGATGTCCCAGGTGCCCTGCGGCGCCGCGGGGTCGGCGAAGCGCCAGGCGTCCAGCAGCACCAGTCCGGGCGCGGCGGGCGCCGTCCGGTAGCCGCCGATCAGCCGCATCTCGTCGAAGTCGGGTTCGGCGTTGAAGTCCCCGCACACCACCGGCGGGAAGCCCGGTCCCGTCCGCTCCACCACGAACGCCGCCAGCTCGCGCACCTGGGCGCAGCGCACCGCGGACTCCGCGGGGCCGGAGTTGAGGTGGGTGGTGAAGAACGGCAGCGGGCCGCCGGGGGCGTCGATCAGGGCGTGCAGGACGGTCTTGCCGTCGTCGGGGAACCCGGCGGCGGGCAGCCGCCGCTCCGCCGTCCGCAGGATCGGGTACCGGCTCAGGACGGCGACGCCCACGTCGACCGAGGTGTCCCCGCCGTTGCGGCGGTGCCAGCGGTCCTGCACCGGGGAGCGCGACCACGCCCACTGCATGCCCAGTTCCGCGGCGAGCCACCCGGCGAGGTTCTCGCCATCGCTCCCCCACACCTCCTGCAGCCCCAGCACGTCGGGCCGTTCCTCCCGCAGCACGTGCGCGATGGCGTCCCGGCGCGCCCGCCAGGGCCCGAACCGCCACCACAGGTTCCACGTCATCAGGCGGATCGTCCCGCCGTCCCGGGGGCTCACAGCATCCACTGGACCGTTTCCTCTCCCGCCGGCGCCCGGGGCGGCACCGTCCCGGGTGATCATTCTCAACGGCGGGCCGGGCGCGCGGAAGAGCGGCCCGTCCGCCGGCCGCCTGCGGTCCGCGCCCCGCCCGCGCACCGTCCGGTCCGTCCCGCGACACGTCTGAAAAGATGGCCGGACACCGCCGTCCCGGGAGAAGGCCACCTATGCAGCCGTCGCACGCCGCCTCGCCCCGGTCCGCCGGGCCGGTCACCGGCCCCGGTGCCGGCGCCGTCCTGGAGAGCAGCCGGCCGCGGACGGATCCCGCGCCCTGGTGGCTGCCGCCGTCAACGGCCGCGCTCGCCGGGGTGATCGCCTGCCTGGCGGCGGACGACCGGCTGCTGCGGGTGCTGGTGCCGCTCGCGGTGGCGGCGCTCGCCTGGGGCGCCGCCGTCCTGTGGCGGCGGCTGCGGCCGGTGACGTTCTGGCGGCTGAGCGCGAGCGGGCTGCAGCACTTGCGGGGCGGCCGGGTGCGGGTGACCCACGCCTTCTCCCGCGAGCGGCCGCTGACCGTCCTGGTGCCGGGTCTCGACGTGCTGGCACCGGCCGAGTACGGGGCGACGAACGTCGGCAAGCTCTGCGCGACGGGCGTGCGGGACATGGGGCTGGCGATGTTCCCGTTCCACCTGACGGCCCGGCGGCTCGGCGCCCCGGTCCGCATCACCGACGAGGAGGGCGCGGCCTCGGCCGCGGCGGTGCACTGGGAGACGGTCTTCGCCCGCCGCGAGGCGGCGCTGCTGACCGCCGCGGCCGAAGGGCCGCTCCCCGCCGCCCAGGAGGGCCCGGTGGAGCTGTCCCGGGCCGACCCGGGGCTGCGCGCCCGGCAGTACGGACGCCGGCTGGCGGCGCTGGCCGTCGGCGCGACCGCGCTGCTCGTCGCGGCGGTCACCGACGGGGCGACGGCGGTCCCCGCCCGCGTGGCGCTGATCAACGCGCTCGGCGTCGCGACGACGGTGCTGGCAGCCGGGTACCTCGTCCGGCTGGCCGCGACCCGGCCCGAGCGCTGGACGGTCTCCCCCGAGCGGATCACCGCGTTCGACCCGCTCTTCGGCACCGTCGACCTGGCCGCCGAGCGCGTCGCCGGGCTGGTCGTGCAGCCGCTGTCCGCCGCCGCCACGGCCGGCGGCGGGCAGTCCGCGCTGCTGCAGGTCTACGGCCACGACCTGGCGCTGCTGGGCACCGCGCACACCGGGCGGATCCCCGCGCAGGAGCTGTTCGCGGTGCTGCGCTCGCGCGGCTACCGGGTGATCGAGGACGGGCCGCGCAGCCGCGCCTACGACCTGCGCCCCGGCTTCCTGCCGCACCAGGTCGCGCCGGACGCCGTCCTGAGCGTCACCGCGGAGTACCTGCGCTGGGAGGGCGGCAGCACCGAGATCCGCGTCCAGCGCGCGGACATCGGCGCGATGGAGATCAACACCCGGCACGGCCACCCGTGGCTGCGGCTGCGCGGTGCCGACGGGACCGAGCAGCTGAACGCGCCGCTCAGCGCGCTGCGCATCTCCCGCACCGAACTGCGCGACCGGGCGCGGGCGTTCGGCTACCCGGTCACCGACCCGGAGCACGACGCCTACCAGAGCGCGGCCTACGCGGGCCTGGCGGCGGGCGTCGTCCGGGACCGCCCGGCCGCGCCCGCCCTGGCGTCCGCCGAGCCCGTCGTGCTGGACATGCCCTGGTCCACCCGCAAGTGGTACTACCTCGCGGGCGCCGTGCTCATGGTCGTCGTGGTGGGCATCGCCGGCTTCAAGACCCGCTACCTCAGCGGGGACATGAGCTGGCTGGCGTGGGGCCTGCCCGCGGCGGCGGTCGCCGGCGCGCTCTTCGGCGGCCTGTACGACCTGCGCCGCCCGGGGCTGGCCCTCGGCCCGGACGGCATCCGCCTCGCCTCGCGCGGCGGCTCGGGCCGCACCCGGTGGGAGCACCCGCGCCCCTCCATCGGCGGCATCGGCGTCGACACCCACGAGGAGGGCCAGGAGGCGCTCTTCGTCTGGTCGCCGACCGGGCAGGTCATCCGCAAGGAGAGCTTCGACCTGCCGGACACCGACCAGCTGCGCGAGGCCTGCGAGAGCGCCGGCCTGCCCTTCGGCCGTCCGGATCCGGGCCGCTGGGGCCCGCCGCCGGAGATCTGACGCGGGCCCGGTCGGCGCTCCCCGGCCGGGGGCGGCTCACAGCGCCCGGTCGCGGCCCTCCCAGTACGGGTCGCGCAGCCGCCGCTTGTAGAGCTTGCCGTTGGGGTCGCGGGGCATCTCGGTGATGAAGTCGACGGTCCTGGGGCGCTTGTAGCCCGCCAGCCGCTTCTCGCAGTGCGCCAGGATCTCGTCGGCCAGCTCCGGGCCCGCCCGGTGGCCGGGGGCGGCCTCGATGACCGCCTTGACCTCCTCGCCCCAGCTCTCGTGCGGGATGCCGAAGGCCGCGGCGTCGGCGACGGCGGGGTGGGTGAGCAGCGCGGCCTCGATCTCGGCGGGGTAGATGTTGACGCCGCCGGAGATGATCATGTCGATCTTGCGGTCGCGCAGGTAGAGGTAGCCGTCCTCGTCGAGGTAGCCGAGGTCGCCGACGGTGAAGAAGTCGCCGATGCGGTTCTTCCGGGTCTTCCCCTCGTCCTTGTGGTAACTGAAGCCGCCGGTCTTCATGTTGATGTAGACGGTGCCGACCTCGCCCGCCGGCAGCCGCTCGCCGTCGTCGCCGTGGATGGCGATCTCGCTGATCGGCCACGCCTTGCCGACCGTGCCGGGCCGCTTGAGCCAGTCGGCGGCGGGGGCGAACGTGCCGCCGCCCTCGCTGGCGGCGTAGTACTCCTCGACGCACGGCCCCCACCAGTCGAGCATCGCGCGCTTGACGTGCTCGGGGCAGGGCGCCGCGCCGTGGATGGCGTGCCGCATGGAGGAGACGTCGTAGCGCTCCTTGACCTGCTCGGGCAGGGCCAGCAGGCGGTGGAACTGGGTGGGCACCATGTGGGTGTGGGTGCATCGGTAGCGGTCGATGACCCGCAGCATCTCCTCGGGCGACCACTTGTCCATCAGGACGACGGGGTGCCCGATGTGCAGCGCCGCGCCCGCGAACTGCAGGACCGCGGTGTGGTAGAGCGGCGAGCAGACGAGATGGACGTTGCCGTCGAACGGCTTGATGCCGAAGATGCCGAGGAACCCGCCGAGGTAGGTCTCCTCGGGCGGCTTGCCGGACAGCGGGCGGCGGATGCCGCGCGGGCGTCCGGTGGTGCCCGAGGTGTAGTTCATGACCCAGCCGCTGGTGCGGTCCGCGGGCGCGCCGACCGGCTGCCCGTCGGTCAGGTCGGCGTACGGCCGGAAGCCCGGCACCTCGCCGACCGCGAACCGCCGCTCCGCCGGGAAGTCCGCCTCGTCGGCGGCGGCCCGCGCGTCGGCCGCGAAGCGCTCGTGGGCGATGAGGACCTTGGCGCCGGAGTCGGAGAGGATCCAGGCGATCTCCGGGGCCACGAAGTGGTGGTTGATCGGCACCAGGTAGAAGCCGGCCTGGAACGCGGCGAGGTAGGCGGTGAAGAACTCGACGCTGTTGGGCAGCACGACGGCGAACGCGTCACCGGGTTCGAGCCCGGCCTCGCGCAGTCCGTGGACGAGCTGGTTGCAGGCGGCGCTCAGCCGCCCGGCGCTCCATTCGTCGCCGTCCGGGGCGACCAGCACCAGCCGGTCGGGGTCCTGGGCGGCCTGCGCCCAGAAACCGTTGGGTGCGGTGGAAGTCATACGGGCCCTCCTCAGGCTCGGCTCAGCTGCGGCCGGCGATGCGGTTGATGCGGTCGACGGCCTTCTCGAAGCCGCGGGTGAGGTCGTCGAAGACCGCCTGGACGCTGCGCTCGGACGTCATCTGGCCGACGATCTGCCCGACGGGGGTGCCGAGCAGCGGCTCGGTCTCGTACTTCTGGATCCGGGAGACCGCGTCGGCGACCAGCAGCCCCTGCAGGGGCATCGGCAGGGTGCCGGGCCCGGCCGGGTCCTCCCAGGCGTCGGTCCACTCGGTGCGCAGCTGGCGGGCCGGCTTCCCGGTCAGGGCCCGGGAGCGGACGGTGTCCCCGGAGCCCGCCGCCAGCAGCTTGTCGATGAGGACCCGCGAGGGCAGCTCGGCCTCGGTGGTGGTGAGCCACAGCGAGCCGAGCCAGACGCCCTGGGCGCCCAGTGCCAGGCCCGCGGCGACCTGCTCGCCGGTGCCGATCCCGCCCGCGGCCAGCACGGGCAGCCCCTCCACGGCGCTGACGACCTCGGGGACCAGCACCATGCTGGCGATCTCCCCGGTGTGGCCGCCCGCCTCGTACCCCTGGGCGACGACGATGTCGATGCCGGCGTCCCGGTGGTGGACGGCGTGCCGGGCGCTGCCGGCGAGCGCGGCGACGAGGATGCCGTGCTCGTGGGCGCGGGCGACGACGTCGGCGGGCGGTGAGCCCAGCGCGTTGGCGAGCAGCCTGATCGGGTAGTCGAAGGCCACGTCGAGCTGGTTGCGGGCGACCTGCTCCATCCAGCCGGTGATCCGCCAGCCCGACACGTCGTCGGGTCCCAGCTCGGGTACGCCGTGCTTGGCGAGCACCTGGCGGACGTACGCGCGGTGCCCTTCGGGGATCATCGCCTCGATGTCGGCCTCGGTCAGCTTCTGCCCGTCGGCGGCCTCCACCTTCTTGGCGGGCATCACGACGTCCAGGCCGTAGGGCCGGCCGCCGGTGTTCTCCTCCATCCAGTCCAGGCTGCGGGCGAGTTCGTCCGCGTCCGAGTAGCGCACCGCACCGAGCACGCCCATTCCCCCGGCGCGGCTGATGGCCGCGGCCACCGCGGGGAACGGCGTGAAGCCGAAGATGGCGTGCTCGATACCCAGCCGTTTGCTCAGCTCCGTCTCCATGGGGGGCAGGATGCCGCAGCGGGCGTGGAGACGGAAGAGATTATCTGACGCAACGTCAGTTATTTGCCGGGCGCGGGCCGGACCCGGGCAGGGTCCGGCGGCGCCCGGCCGGGCTCACAGCCGCTGCGGGCCGCCCTGCTGCGCCGCGACCTTGCGGTAGAGCTGGAGCGCCTCCGCCGAGCGGCCGAGCTGCTCCAGGCAGTGCGCCTCGTCGTTGCGGCTGGTGAGGGTGTCGGGGTGGGCCGGGCCCAGCACCCGCGTCCGGGCGTCGGCGACCTCGCGGTACACCGCCAGCGCGCTCTCCCAGCGGCCCAGCCAGCCGAGCCCCACCGCGACCTCGCGCTTGCTGACCAGGGTGTCGGGATGGTCCGCGCCCAGCGCCTGCTGCCGGACGGCGGCCACGTGCTCCGCCTCGGCCAGCGCCTGCTCCCAGCGGCCGAGCCGGCCGAGGTTGACGCCCAGGGCGTGCCGGGCGCGCAGCGTCTCGGCGTCGGCCGGGCCCGCGGTGCGGGTGCGGGCCGCGACCAGGTCGCGGTAGAGCTCCAGCGCCTCCGCGCTGCGCCCCAGCCGGCCCAGGCATATCCCCATCTCGTAGCGGGCGGCCAGGGTGTCGGGGTGGCCCGCCCCCTGGGTGCGCTCATGGGCGGCGGCCACCTCCCCGTACACCCGCAGCGCCTCGGCCCAGCGGCCGAGCTGCCCCAGCACGTACCCCACCTCGTAGCGGGTGACCAGCGTCTCGGGGTGGTCCGGGCCCAGCACCGCGGCCCGCACCGCGGCGAGTTCGACGGCCAGCGCGTGCGCCTCGTCCAGCCGCCCGAGCCGGCCCAGGTTGAACGCCAGGTTGTGCCGGCAGCGCAGGGTGTCCGGGTGCTCGGCGCCCAGCGCGCGCTCCCGGGCGGCGAGCACCGCGGAGTAGCCCTGGTGGGCCTCCAGGTGCCGGCCGAGGCGGCCCAGCGCGAACGCCGCCTCGTGCCGGGCGGCGAGGGTGTCGGGGTGGTCCGGGCCCAGCACCCGCTGCCGTACCCCGGCGACGTAGTCGTAGAGCCGCATCGCGTCCTCGGTCCTGCCCAGCCGGGCCAGGCAGGACGCCGCCTCGTGCCGGCTGGTCAGGGTGTCCGGGTGCTCGGTGCCCAGCGCCCGGTCGCGCTCCGCGGCGACCGAGGTGTGCAGCTCGTACGCCTCCTGCCAGCGGCCCAGCCGCTCCAGGTCGACGCCTTCGGTGTGCCGGGCGGCCAGCGTCGCGAGCTGCTCCGGAGCGGGCAGGGCGGCGCCCGAGGGGGTGCGGGTGGACCAGGCGCCGGTGAGTTCGTGGCGCGGCGGCGCGGTCGCGTGGAAGGCGCGGGTGGCGCGGGCGCCGGAGTCGGAGGCCAGGTCGCGGGCCCAGGCGGGCAGCGGGAGCACCGGGCGCTCCGGGGCGCTGCGCATCGCCTTGAGCCGCCCGCCGACGTCGGCCGCGTTCTGCGGCCGGTCGTCCGGGTCCTTGGCGAGCAGGTCCAGGATGAGCCGCTCCAGCTCGTACGGCAGGTCGGGCCGGCCGGGGCACAGCGGCTCGGGCGCGGCGTCGCGGTGCGCGACCAGCACGGCCCAGGCGTCGTCCATGTCGAACGGCGGCCGGCCGCTGGCCAGCTCGTACAGCACGCAGCCGAACGAGTAGAGGTCGCTGCGCTGGTCGACCTCGGCCGCGCCGATCTGCTCCGGCGACATGTAGTGGGGGGTGCCCATGGCGATGCCGGTGCCGGTGAGGCGGGAGGTGAAGCCGATGTCGTGGCCGAGCCGGGCGATGCCGAAGTCGCAGATCTTCACGGCGCCGTCGCTCAGCCGGATGATGTTGGCCGGTTTCAGGTCCCGGTGCACGATGCCCTGGGCGTGGGTGTAGGCCAGCGCCGACGCGACCTGTTCCGCGATGTCCATGAGGTCGGGGACCGGCAGCGGCTGGCGCCTGGCGTCGTCCAGCACCTGCAGCAGGTTCCGCCCGTCCAGCAGCTCCATCACCAGGTACAGCACGCCGTCGTGCTCGCCGAAGTCGTGCACGACGGTCACCCCGCGGTGCTGCAGCGAGGCGGCCACCCGCGCCTCGCGGCGGAAGCGCTCCTGCAGGACCCGGGTGAACCCGGCGTCCGACGCCGGGTTCAGCGGCTTGAGGCACTTGACCGCCACCCGCCGCCCCAGCGACTCGTCCAGCGCCTGCCAGACCTCGCCCATCCCGCCCCGGCCGATCAGCTCGTTCAGCCGGTACCGGCTCTGGATCAGCGTGCCGCTTCCATCGTGTACAGCCGCCATCATCCGCCGCCGCCCCCGTCGTTCCGCGTACGTCCCCCGGCTCCCAGTATGGCCGCAGCCACCCCCGGGCGGCACGTCGCATTACGGCAGGGAACGAGCCCTTCGGGCGGCTTGTACCCGGACGGATGGCTTCCGGGCCCGGGGCGCCCGGCGGCAGCGGCGCACCGGGCCCGTCCGCGCGGGCCTCCCGGCCCCGTCCTGCGCGCTGCTCTCCCGGTCCCCGCCCTAGCGGCGGACCCGCGGCATGCCCAGGCCGATCCACGAGATGATCTCCCGCTGGATCTCGTTGTTGCCCCCGCCGAAGGTGAAGATGACCGCGCTGCGGTAGCCGCGCTCCAGCTCGCCGTGGAGGACGGCGCCGGCGGAGCCCTCCTTCAGCGGGCCCGCGGCGGCGGCCACCTCCATCAGCCAGGCGTAGGCGTCCCGGCGCGCCTCGGAGCCGTAGACCTTGACCGCGGAGGCGTCCTGCGGGGTGAGCGTGCCCTGCTGCAGGGCGTCGACCATCTGCCAGTTGAGGAGCTTCATGGCGTCGAGCCGGGTGTGCGTCAGGGCCAGCCGGCGCCGTACCCAGCCCAGGTCGATGACGCGGCTGCCGTCGGCGAGCTTGGTGTCGGCGGCCCAGCGGCGCACGTCGTGCAGCGCGCGGATGGCCATCGTGCCGTGGGCAGCGAGCGTGACGCGCTCGTGGTTGAGCTGGTTGGTGATCAGCCGCCAGCCCTTGTTCTCCGCGCCGACCCGCCGGCTCGCCGGGACCCGGATGTCCTCGTAGTAGCTGGCGGTGGTGTCGTGCGAGGCCAGGGTGTTGATGATCGTGCACGAGTAGCCGGGGTCGGAGGTGGGCACCAGCAGCATCGTGATGCCCTTGTGCGGCGGGGCGTCCGGGTCCGTGCGCACGGCCAGCCAGACCCAGTCGGCGGTGTCGCCGTTGGTGGTCCAGATCTTCTGGCCGTTGACCGTGTAGTGCCCGGTCTCCTCGTCGCCCTCGCGCACCGCGCGGGTCTTGAGCGCGGCGAGGTCGGTGCCCGCGTCCGGCTCGGAGTAGCCGATCGCGAAGTCCAGCTCACCGGCGAGGATCCTCGGCAGGAAGTACGCCTTCTGCTCCTCGGTGCCGAACTGCATGATCGTCGGGCCGACGGTGTTCAGCGCCATCAGCGGCAGCGGCACCCCCGCCTGCGCCGCCTCGTCGAAGAAGATGAACTGCTCCATAGGCGACAGCCCCCGGCCGCCGAACTCGGCCGGCCAGCCGATGCCCAGCCAGCCGTCGGCGCCGAGCCGGCGCACGGTGTCCCGGTAGAACCTCTTCTGCGCCGCGGGATCGGCATAGCGGGCGTAGACGTTGTCCGGCACCAGTCCGGCGAAGTACGAACGCAGCTCCACGCGCAGGTGCTGCTGCTCGGGTGTGTAGTCGAGGTGCACGGCCCCTCCTGAGGTCTCCGGGTCCCCGGTCCCTGCGGCGACGGCGCACAGACTAGAACGCGTTCCAGTAATGCGGAAGGGGTAGCGCCCCGCGGGGGACGGCGCGGCTGCGACGGTGCGAGCGGAACGGGTCGACCGGAACAGGTCGACTGGAAGGCCGGGCGGGGCGCCGCGCCGGGGCCGTGCCGCCGGGGTGCCTTCGCCGGGCCCGGTCCGTAGGCTGCCTGGGTGCACAGTGGACGCAACGACAGCTGTTGAAGCGGAGGGCCGCACCTCATGAAGATGCTCATCAACGTGGCCGAAAGCGTGGTCGCCGACGCCCTGCGCGGCATGGCGGCCGCCCACCCGGAACTCATTGTCGACATCGACCACCGGCTGATCGTCCGCCGGCACGCGCCGGTCGCGGGCAAGGTCGGCCTGGTCTCGGGAGGCGGCTCCGGGCACGAGCCCCTGCACGGCGGATTCGTCGGCCGGGGCATGCTCGACGCCGCCTGCCCCGGCGAGGTGTTCACCTCGCCCGTGCCGGACCAGATGGTCCGCGCGGCGGCCGCCGTGGACAGCGGCGCGGGCGTGCTGTTCATCGTCAAGAACTACACGGGCGACGTCCTGAACTTCGACATGGCGGCCGAACTCGCCGAGGACGAGGGCGTGCAGATCGCCAAGGTCGTCGTCAACGACGACGTGGCCGTCCTCGACAGCCTGTACACGGCGGGCCGCCGCGGAACCGGCGCGACGCTCTTCGTCGAGAAGCTCGCGGGCGCCCTCGCCGAGGAGGGCGCGCCGCTGGAGCGGGTCGAGGCGCTGGCCCGCCGGGTCAACGAGTCCTCGCGCAGCTTCGGCGTCGCGCTGAGCGCGTGCACGACGCCCGCCAAGGGCAGCCCCACCTTCGACCTGCCCCCGGGCGAACTGGAACTGGGCGTCGGCATCCACGGCGAACCCGGCCGCGAGCGCCGCGGGATGATGACGTCGGGCGAGATCGCCGACGTCGTCGTCGACGCGGTCGTGGAGGACCTGCGCCCCGACGCGCCGGTGATCGCCCTCGTCAACGGGATGGGCGGCACCCCGCTGCTGGAGCTGTACGGGTTCAACGCCGAGGTGCACCGGGCGCTGGCCGAGCGCAACGTGGCGGTCGCCCGCACCCTGGTCGGCAACTACGTGACCTCCCTGGACATGGCCGGCTGCTCGCTGACCCTGTGCCAGGTGGACGAGGAACTGCTGCGCCTGTGGGACGCCCCGGTCGCCACGCCCGCGCTGCGCTGGGGCTGCTGAGCCGTGGCGTCGAAGCCCGTAGAGAGGACCGCATGAACGCATCCACGGCCCCCGGCCCGGTGGTCGACGCCGACTTCGTACGCCGCTGGCTGGCGGCGGCGGCCGCCGCCGTCGACCGCGAGGCGGACCGGCTGACCGAGCTCGACTCCCCCATCGGCGACGCCGACCACGGCAGCAACCTGCGGCGCGGCTTCGGCGCGGCGCACGCGGCGGTGGAGCAGGAGCCGCCGCAGACCCCGGGCGCGGTGCTCGTCCTCGTGGGCGCGCAGCTCATCAGCACCGTGGGCGGCGCGGCCGGCCCGCTGTACGGGACGCTGCTGCGCAGAGCCGGCAAGGCGCTGGGCGAGCCCGCGACGGCCACCCCCGAGGAGTTCCGCGACGCCCTGCGCACGGGCGTGGAGGCGGTCGGGAAGCTCGGCGGGGCCGTGCCGGGCGACAAGACGATGCTCGACGCGCTCGTCCCGGCGGTGGAGGCGCTGTCCTTCGCCCTCGACGCGGGCTCCGGGCTCGCGGACGGGCTCGCCGCCGCCCGGATCGCGGCGGAGGAGGGCGCGGTGGCGACCGTGCCGCTGCAGGCCCGCAAGGGGCGCGCGAGCTACCTCGGGCCGCGCAGCATCGGCCACCAGGACCCCGGCGCGACCTCGGCCGCGCTGCTGGTCGCCGCGTTCGCGGACACCGCGGCGGAGGCGGTCGTATGAGCGACGGACTGGTCGGCATCGTCCTGGTGTCGCACAGCGCGGCGGTCGCCGAGGCCGTCGGCAGGCTCGCGACGGGGCTGGCCGGCGGCGGAGCCGTCGCGCCCGTCGCCCCGGCGGGCGGAACCCCCGACGGCGGGCTGGGCACCAGCTCGGACCTGATCGCGGCGGCGGCGCGCTCGGTGGACCGCGGCGCCGGGGTGGCGGTGCTGGCCGATCTCGGCAGCGCCGTGCTCACCGTCAAGGCGATGCTGGCCGACGAGGACGAACTGCCCCCGGGCGCCCGGCTCGTCGACGCCCCCTTCGTCGAGGGCGCGGTCGCCGCGGTGGTCACCGCGTCCGCCGGGGCGGACCTGGCGGCGGTCGTCGCCGCGGCCGAGGAGGCGTACACGTACCGGAAGGTGTGAGCGCGCCGGGTGACAGCGAGGTGTGACCGAGAGGTGTGACGGCGCGGCCCCGGCGCGGAAAGGGGCCCGCCGGCGCACCGGTTCGGACGTTCGGAATGCGGGCGGGAGACGCCGGTTCTGGCCATCCCGCCCCACCGGGCCCTTGCGGTGCTTAGCCCCCGGCAGATCGGGCAGGCATGGTGCGGCCATGTCAGGTTCGATCCGGAGGGTCCTCGTATGAAGCGCAAGCAATGGGCATTGCTCACCGCCGCCGCAGTTCTCCCGCTCGGCCTGACGTCGGCCGCGTCCGCCGACGACCCGCCCCCGGCGCCTCTGCCCTGCGCTTACACCGCGGCCGTCCCGGCCGACAACTTCAAGGGGATACCGGTCTTCGACGCGCGGAAGGCCGCGAAACCGTACAGCGCGACGCTGAAGACCACCCAGGGCGCCATCACCGTCAAGATGCTGACGGACAAGGCCCCGTGCACCACCTGGTCGTTCCGCTTCCTGGCCGAGCGCGACTACTTCAACCGCTCGCACTGCCACCGGCTCACCACGCAGCGGCTGTACGTGCTGCAGTGCGGTGACCCGACCGGCACCGGGAGCGGCGGCCCGGGGTACTCCTTCCCCGACGAGAACCTGACGGGCGCCACGTATCCGGCCGGCACGCTGGCGATGGCCAACGCCGGCCCGAACACCAACGGCAGCCAGTTCTTCTTCGTCTGGAAGGACACCAAGCTCTCCCCCGCCTACACCCCGTTCGGCAAGGTGACCGCGGGCCTCGACGTCCTGCAGAAGATCGCCGCGGCCGGCGAGGACGATCAGAACGGCCCCGGCGACGGCTACCCGGCCCTCTTCGTGGACATCAGGAAGGTGCAGATCAGCGCCAGGTGACGGCAAGGCGCCAGGTGACGGCGAGGCGCCAGGTGACGGCGAGGCCCGGTGGGCCGCCCCGGACGGGGCGGCCCACCGGGCCTCGTGCCGGGGGCCGGGGGCCGGGGATCAGGCCGCGTCGCCGAGCGCGCGCAGCGCCGTGACGGCGATGCCGTGGTCCTGCTCGGGGGCGCCGCCGCCGAGGCCGATCGCCCCGACCAGGCGCCCGCCGCGGTGGACGGGCACGCCGCCGGCGATGAACAGCAGCGGGCGGTCGAGTGCGGTCGGCAGGGTGTGGAACGGGGCGCCGGGCTGGACCGCGTCGACCAGGTCCGCGGTCGCGGCGTCCAACTGCAGCGCGGTGAAGGCCTTGCGGGTGCTGGTCTCGCCGGAGATCAGCACCGCCCGGTCGTCGCGCCGGAACGCCAGCAGGTGCCCGCCGGCGTCGAGGACGCTGACGCTGACCGCCACTCCGGCGCTCTCCGCGGCCGCGCGGGCCGCCTCGACGAGGGCCTCGGCGTCCTGGATGGTCAGCGGGAGGACAGCGGTGGGGGTGGTGGTGCTCATGGGGTGGTGCTCCTCAGGGGTGGGACGGTGGGGTCGGACGGTTCATCCGGTCGAGCGGTTCACACGGTCGGACGGTTCAGAGGTGGGCGGGGACCGGCTCGCGCTCGGGGGACGCGGCGGACCCGGCGGGCGCGGTGCCGGCGGTCAGCCGGTCGCGGGCGGTGGTCCGGCGCTCCAGGGATCCCGACACCAGGGCGAGCAGCAGCGCCGCGGCCGCGAGGGCGCCGCCGACCCAGTTGGGCGCGGTGTAGCCGAGGCCCGAGGCGATGACGATGCCGCCGAGCCAGGCCGCGAGGGCGTTGCCGAGGTTGAAGGCGCCGATGTTCACCGCGGAGGCGAGGGTCGGGGCGCCGGCCGCCTGGTCCAGGACGCGCTTCTGCAGCGGCGGGACGGTCGCGAAGCCCAGCGCGCCGATCAGCAGGATGGTGACCGCGGCGGCGACCTTGTTGTGGGCGGTGAAGGTGAACAGCGCCAGGACGACGGCGAGGGCGCCCAGCGTCACGTAGAGCATGGGCATCAGGTGGCGGTCGGCGTACCGGCCGCCGATCAGGTTGCCGCCGACCATGCCGAGGCCGAACAGGACCAGCAGCCAGGTGACGGAGCTGTCCGCGAAACCGGCCACGTCGGTCATCATCGGCGTGATGTAGGTGATGGCGGCGAAGACCCCGCCGAAGCCGAGCACGGTCATCGCCATGGCGAGCAGCACCTGGACGTTGCGGAAGGCCGCCAGCTCGTGGCGGAGCCGGACGCCTTCGGGGCGGGGCTGCTCCGGCAGCAGCTTCGCGATGCCGAGCAGGCCCAGCACCCCGAGGCCGGCGACGACGAAGAACGTGGTGCGCCAGCCGAAGTTCTGGCCGACGACGGTGCCGAGCGGCACGCCGACCAGGTTCGCGACGGTCAGCCCGGTGAACATCATGGCGATCGCTCCGGCCTTCTTCGCCGGGGCGACCAGTCCGGCGGCGACGACCGCGCCGATGCCGAAGAACGCGCCGTGCGCGAGGGAGGCGACGATCCGGCCGGCGAGCATCACGCCGAAGACGGGGGCGACCGCGGAGATGACGTTGCCCGCGACGAACAGCCCCATCAGCAGCATGAGCATGCGCTTGCGGGAGATCCGGGTGCCGAGGACGGTCATCAGCGGGGCGCCGAGCACGACGCCGAGGGCGTAGCCGGTGACCAGGAATCCGGCGGTCGGGATCGAGACGCCGTAGTCGGCGGCGACCTCGGGCAGGAGCCCCATGATCACGAACTCGGTGGTGCCGATCCCGAAGGCCCCGATGGCGAGGGCCAGCAGTGCGAGAGGCATGGGGTTCACTTCCCAATAACGTTGCGAATGCGCCTTACGAGACCTCACAATAATTGCAGACGCGTTTCATTGCAAACGCTGGCTATCGCGGTTGTGCTCTATCCTGGTCCGTACGCGCGCTCACGCCCGCGCCTCGCCGCAGAAGGGACTTCCCAATCGTGTTGTCAACCCGCTCGTGTGACGGGAGGTGAAGCGTGAAAGCACTCTCCGTCACGGATCATCGCCCACAGGACGTTGAGGCGTCGGCGTGCGAGGGCCAGCAGGGCTTGCTTGTGGCCCTTGCCCTCGCTCCGCTTCCGGTCGTAGAAGGCCTTCGACGCGGGGCAGCACTGAAGGCTGACCATGGCCGACAGGTACATGGTTCTGAGCAGACCGCGGTGGTAGCGCCGGGGCCTGCGCAGGTTGCCGCTGACGCGGCCGGAGTCACGTGGTCTGGGGGCCAGGCCGGCGAAGCCGGCCAGGCGGTCAGGGCTGCCGAAGGCGTCCATGTCGCCGCCGGTGGCTGCGAGGAACTCGGCTCCGAGCTTGGCTCCCATGCCGGGCAGGCTGCGGATCACCTCGGCGTGTGGATGCTCGCGAAACGTGGCCTCGATCAGGGCGTCGAGCTCGGCGATCTCCGCGTCGAGGGCCATCACGCCCTTCGCGAGGCGGACCACCATGGTGGCGGCCAGCTTCTCACCGGGAAGCGCGGTCTGCTGGGCCCGGGCGGCCTCCACGGCCATCTTCGCCAGTGCGGCGGCCCCCCTGACCTTACGGTTCTTCAGCCACATCTCGATCCGGCTCGCGCCTGCCCGCCGGATCGCCGCCGGGGTCTGGTAGCCGGTCAGCAGCATCACCGGCCCACGGTTCGTCAGCTCCAAAACCCGCTCCAACGCGGGGAAGATCTCCAGCAGTTGGGCGCGGAGCCGGTTGATCTGCCGGGTGCGGTCGAAGACCGCGTCCAGGCGGCGGGTGGTCAGCGTGCGCAGGTCGACGGCGATCTCGTCACCCGGCCGCAGCAGGCCCAGATCGCGTCGGACGCGGGCCTGGTCGGCGATGACGAAGGCGTCCTTCGCATCGGTCTTGCCCTCGCCCTTGTAGGTGGCCGAGGCCCGGTGGACCGCCAGGCCGGTGAGGTAGACGACCGGCTGGCCGTGGCTGACCAGCAGGCCGATCAGCAGCGCGGCCCCGCCGTGGTTGAGGTCCACGGCCCACAGCGCGTCGGCGGATACCTCCAGGACGTCGCCGATCAGGGCGAGCAGTGCACTCTCGTCGTTCGCGACCCGGCGGGACAGCAGCCGCGTCCCGTCCGCGTTGATCACCACGCAGTGGTGGTGCGTCTTGCCGATGTCCACTCCGGCCCAGATCTCGGCCACGTTCCCTCCGCCAGCTCGTCGTACATCGATCCCGCAGACGACCTCGCCGACGTTGTCCTACAGCAGCGATCGGAGTCGCATTTCCCAATTGGCGGTCGAGTCGTCGCGGGGCTCCGGGTGGCCAAGTCCCTTAAGCCATCGAGTGGTCTCGCCCATGACAGCCATACCCGGAGCCCCTGGGTCCTCCGATCTTACGAATGACCAGAGCAACCACCCTTGAAAGGTAGGACCCCCATGACCGCCACCGACCCCGCACTGACCGGTCTCGCCCAGGGCTGGTGCGCCCTGTCCCTGCTGCACGGCCGGATCGAGGCGCACATCGAGCGGGCGCTGCAGGCGCGGCACGAGCTGAGCGTGCGCGAGTACTCCCTGCTCGACGTCCTCAGCCGGCAGCACGACGGTGAAGGCGGCCACCTGCGGATGCACCAGGTCGCCGACTCCGTCGTCCTCAGCCAGAGCGCGACCACCCGGCTGGTCTCCCGGCTGGAGGACCGCGGGCTGCTCTCGCGCTACCTGTGCCCGACCGACCGCCGCGGCATCTACACCAACGTCAGCGAGGCCGGGCTGAAGCTCCTCGCCGAGGCCCGCCCGACCAACGACGCCGCGCTGCGCGAGGCCCTCGACGAGGCCGCGAAGAACCC
This sequence comes from Streptomyces sp. NPDC006733, assembly GCF_040636125.1. Classification (NCBI taxonomy): domain Bacteria; kingdom Bacillati; phylum Actinomycetota; class Actinomycetes; order Kitasatosporales; family Streptomycetaceae; genus Streptomyces; species Streptomyces sp. NPDC006733. The sequence goes on from NZ_JBEYJD010000002.1 coordinate 85,521, forward strand.
CGGCCTGACCCCGCTGGTCGACGCCGTCGAGTCCCTGGGCGCACCCGCCTGAGCCATCCCCCCACCCGCCCGGACCGGTCAGGTACCGGCCCGGGCCCCTCCACCGCGGGCGGTCACTCCATCGTGAAGTCCGCGAAGTCGAACCCGGGGGCGACGACGCACGTCACCAGGACCGGCTCGTCACCGGCGGGCTCGGCGGACTGCCAGTGGCCGCCGGGCACCAGGAACTGCGGCCGCTCCCCGTTCTCGACCCCGTCGCCGAGCACCGACGCGACGGCCCCCGCCTCGTCCGGCCGCTCCCCGTCGCCGCCCAGCCGCATCCGCAGCGGCCCGCCGCGGTGCCAGAGCCACAGCTCGTCCGACCGCACCCGGTGCCACTTCGAGACCTCGCCCGGGTGCAGCAGGAAGTAGATGCCGGTGGCGAACGCGCGCGGCCCCGGGTACCCGGCGGGGACCGCCTCACCGCGTGTCTTCCAGGTCTCGCGGTACCACCCGCCCTCGACATGGGGTTCCAGACCGAGCAGCGCGACCAGTTCTGAGATGTCCGTCATGGACCCAGCCTCTCGCATGCGGACCCGGCATGGGGCCGGCGCGCACAGGACGAGGCAGGACTGTGGTGTCCCACCACATGGGTCAACGGGCCTGCTCTTCCTACCGTGTGGCAGCACCCGGATAATCCGTCCCCGCCCGGAAGTGATGCCCCCCATGACGACCCAGCCTGCCCAGCCCGCCCAGGCTCCCGCGCCCCCCACCCCCGGCTCCCTGCGGCGCATCGTCGCCGCGAGCCTGATCGGCACCACCATCGAGTGGTACGACCACTCATCCGAAGAGAGCTAGGACCTGCGGGTTTCCATGATCCGGGCCGTCGCACTCAGCACGGAACCAGCACCGGGATCTTGGCGTGCGGAGGCGGTGCCAGTTGGGACGCATCGCGACGTCTGCCGCCGAGCCCGGCAGCAGGCGAGGAACGATCACGGAGCGTTCCGAACCGCCTCGTTCTTCAGCCTCTCCACCAGCGCGGACCCTACGCCACCCGACGCCGCGGCGGGGGCCGCCCCGCGCGGGGCGGCCCCACGTCACTTACCCCTAACTGATGTTGACGTGCAGGACCTTGTCCGATCCGGCCGCCGCACCTCCGTTGTTGTCACAGTTGGTTGTCGACAGCCACAGCTCGTCCTTGCCCGGCACCTTGGTGACCGTGCGCAGCCGTCCGTACGTGCCCACGTAGTACCCGGTGGCCGTCCCCACGCTCTCCGTGTCGCCGGAGATCGGGATCCGCCAAAGCCGCTCGCCCTTCAGCGCCGCCATGTAGATGACATTGCGCACGATCGCGATGCCGCTCGGCGAGGCCGTCGAAGTCGACCAGGTCTTCTTCGGGTTGGTCATGCCGGTGACCGAGCAGGGGCCCTCACAGGTCGGCCAGCCGTAGTTGAGGCCGGACTTGATCAGGTTGAGCTCGTCGTAGGTGCTGTTGCCGAACTCCGACTCCCACAGCCGGCCGTTGCGGTCGAAGGCCAGGCCCTGCGGATTGCGGTGGCCGTAGCTGTAGACGTAGTTGTTGAACGGGTTGCCGGGCGCGGGCCGGCCGTCCCTCGTCATGCGCAGGATCTTGCCGTTGAGGGAGCTCTTGTCCTGGGCCAGGTCCGGGGTCTGCGCCTCGCCCGTGGTGGCGTAGAGGTAGCCGTCGGGGCCGAAGACCAGCCGGCCGCCGTTGTGGTAGCGGTTCTTCTTGATGCCCTGGAGGAGGACCGTGTAGTTGCTGAGCGAGGAACCGTCGTAGGTCATGCGGGCGATCCGGTTGCCCTCGGAGGCCGTGTGCATGAAGTAGACGTAGTGGTTGTTCGACCAGTTGGGGTCGATCGCGACGCCCAGCAGGCCGCCCTCGCCGTCGGTGGTCACTGCGTTCGGCACGGAGCCGACCTGGGTCTTGGTGCCGCCCGCGGTCAGCTTGAACACCTTGAAGCTGTCCCGCTCGGTGATCAGGGCGTGGCTGCCGTCCGGCATCCAGTACGTACCCCAGGGGATCGTCCAGTTGCTGGAGAGAGTCGTCGGGGTGCCCGGGACTCCGCCGTCGGAGGGGCAGGTGGCGGTGGAGAAGCTCACCGGGTCGGACGGCGTCGAATACCCGCCGACCGTGTCCTTGGCGACGACCATCAGCGTGAACGAGGCATTGCACGCCAGGCCCGTCACCGTGGTGGAGGTGGCCGGCGGGGTGCCGACGACGGTGGTGAGTACGGTGCCGCCGCTGCGGATCTCGTACGCGGTCACGCCCTTGTCGTCGGTGGACGCGCCCCAGCTGAGGTTGGCGCTAGTGGCGGTGATCCCGGAAACGGTCGGGGTACCGGGCTTGGACGGCGGCGGGTCGGTGGAAACCAGCGTGGTGCAGTCGACCGCGATACTCGCCGGGGAGGTGTTCCCCGAGGCGTCACGGGCGATGACCGTCAGGTTGTAGGTGGTGCTCGGGGTCAGGCCGGTGAGATTCTTGGAGGCGACATCGCCCGCGGCCTCGCTGAGCTTGTTGCCGTGTTCATAGATGTCGTACGCGGTGACGCCCACGTTGTCCGTGGAAGCGCCCCAGTTGAGGGTGAGGCCGGTCTCGCCGATGTTGGTGCAACTGGGCTGGCCCGGCCTGGTGGGTGCCTGGGTGTCGGCGGGGGCGCCGACGGTCAGCTTGTCCAGGTTGGGTCCGCCGTTGGCGGTGGTCGCGGTGAGCCGGACCGTGTTGCTGCCCGCGTTGAGGCTCGCGTTGAGAGCCTTGGTCACCCAGGTGTCCCAGTTGGTGGTGGCCGGGAAGGACACCCCGGAGGCCACGACCGTACCGTTGACGCTGATGTCCACCGGACGGTCGGTGGTGGTGCCGTTGGAGTAGCGGATGGTCAGCGAGGAGTTGCCGGCCGCTGCGGCACTGACGTTGAACTGGACGTACGAGCCCGCGATGTTGGTGTAGTCGACGAAGCCCGTACCCGTGTAGCCGAGGTGGTTGGTGGCCACCGTTCCCTGCGAGATCGTGGCGTCCTCGGCCTGGTAGTCGGTGCCGCTGGGCGCCGCCACCTCGAAGTCGATGTAGTCGAGGTTGGCGAGGCCGTTGGCGGTGGTCGCCGTCAGCCTGATCTTGTTGCTGCCTGCGGTCACCGGGGTGGTCAGGGTCGATGTGGCCCAGGTGTCCCAGTTGGCGGTGGCCGGGAAGGAGCGGGCCGCCGAGACCGTGCTGCCGTTGACTGCGACATCGGCGGGCCGGTCGGTGGTGGTGCCGTTGGAGTAGGAGATGCCGATGGTCGCCGTGCCGGCGGTCGCCGCGTTCACGGTGAACTCCACATACACGCCGGGGGCGTTGGTGGTGTCAACGAACCCGGTGCCCGAATAGTTGAGGTGGTTGGTCGCCACCGTCCCCGAGGAGACGGTCGCGGACTCCGCCTCGTAACGGGTCGGCGCGGCGGATGCGGCCTGCGGTACGGCTTGGACGAGACCCGTGAAGAGCAGGGCGACCGCACAGGCGGCGACCTTCCTCCACAGAGCCGTGAGGGGTTTTCTGGCTCTCATCATTCCTCCGTCAGGGCACCCAGTAGTTGCCGGATGCGACGATCATGGATTGGAGCTGCACGCTGCCGCCGCAGTAGAGCGAGGGGTCGATCGAGGTGGCGGTCAGCTTGTTCCAGAGCGCGTCGAGCCAGGCCTGGAGCCGGGGTCGGTGAGCGCCGTGACGACGAACGGTGCGGTGAATGCCATGTCGTGGCCGCAGTCGAACGCCGAGCCATTGAGGTGGTAGCCGGTGCCGATGTTGCTGGGGTTGCCGCCGGTCTTGGACTTGATCCAGGAGTTGAGCTTGCGCGCCGAGGCGAGTGAGGCGGCGGCGGCGCTGGTGACGGCGTCGGTGCCGATACGCCAGGGATCGCGGCAGGCGTTCCAGGAGTAGTCGCCGTCATTGGGCCCTTCAAGCACCTCACCGTCGGCCGGCTTCGGCGTCGTGTTCTTACTGACGATGAAGTCCGCCAACAGGCCTGTGGAGACGCGTAGTTGGCCTGCTGCGAGGTGATCAGGTCCTGGTGAGCAGTGCGGATGGCGTCCCAAGTGCTGTCGCCGGTAGCCTTCTTGAAGGCGCGGAAGTGGTCGATGAGGAAGTCCGACGACCGGGTCATCCAGTAGTGGGGCTCTCCGGAGGTCGACCAGTCGCCGAGCAGCATGTAGTGGGTGGTCGGGTTGACCTCGTTCGACTTGATCGCGTTGATGTGCTTGATCGCGAGGTCTTTGTAGTTGTACGTGCCCGAGGAACTCCACTGCCTGTCGGCGAGCAGCAGCCCGTACGGGACGTCGAGGTCGCCGTCGGTCGCCGAGTCGGAGCCGTCGACGCTCGTGCATGAGCTGTCCTGTTCGGCGGCGAGGAGGTTGGAGTTGTGCACCGAGGGGTGCGCGAGCATGTACTTGACCATGCCGTCGAAGTTGGCCTTGGCGCCGGAGTCGGCGCCCGCCATGGTGGCGGTGATGACCATGCCGTAGCCCTGGCCCTCGGCGACATAGGGGTGGTCGGCGTCGGGTGAGATGGTCTCGGTCCAGCCGTTGCCGCAGTTGTGCTTGATGAAGGCGGCCTTCCAGGCGTCGTACTTGGTGATGACCGCTTGGTCGAGGGTGGACTGGGAGCCGGTGGGCGTCAGCATGCCTGCCGCGTAGGGGAACTGGTGGCTGCCGAAGGGGACGGCCGGTCCGGTTCCTGAGGTGGCGCCGCTGTCGAGGTAGTCGACGTTGGGGCGCCGTTCGCGGTGGTCGCGGTGGCACGGATGGTGTTGGCGCCCGCCGCGAGATTCAGGGTGAGCGTCTTGGTGGCCCAGGTGTCCCAGGAGCCGGTGCCGTTGAAGGCCGCGCCCGCAGACACCACTGTTCCGTTGACGGTGATGTCCATCGGACGGTTGGTGGTGGTGCCGTTGGCGTAGCGCAGGGCTATGGAGGCGCTTCCTGCTGTGTCGACGTTCACCGTGAACTGCACATAGGAGCCGGTGATGTTGGTGTAGTCGACGAAGCCGGTGCCGGAGTAGCCGGTGTGGTTCGTGGCGACCGTGCCCTGGGAGATGGTCGCGATCTCCGCCCCATAGCGGACGGCGGCCGCCTGCGCGGCCGACGTGGCAAGGCCCAGCAGTGGCAGGGTCAGGGCGGCCGCCATGGACAGCGGGATCCCACTTCGGGGTATGCGACACCGCACGTTCGTCCTCTCCTTGCGGGATGGGGGTGGGAGAACAAGGGGAATCGGGTGGGACCAGGTGGGCTCGGCTGGGATCAGGTGGGCAGGCCCCAGGCGGCGCCCGGCGTACTGACGGGCACAGGGGCGATGGTGAGTGCGGGAGTGGCGCCGGCCGCGTGGATGAGGGCCTCGCGGTCCTTAGGGAGGTCGATCTCGACAGCGCCGTAGCCGAGGTCGCGCCAGGCGGCCGCCGTGCCGTCGTCGAGGGTGACGGTGAGGGGCGCCCGGGAGGTCTGCACGGCGAGGCGGTCCAGGTTGGGCCCGCCGGATGCGGCGGCGGAGGTGGCGCGGACGGTGTTCGTGCCCGCCTGCAGCTGGACGGAGACAGCCACCGTCTGCCAGTTGTTCCAGGACCCGGTGGACGGGAAGGCCTTGGCCTGGGCGGCCGTGCTGCCGTTGACTGCGATGTCCAGCGGGCGGTTGGCGATGGTGCCGTTGGCGTACCGGAAGACCAGCGTCGCGGGACCCGCGGCCGAGGCGTTCACGGTGAACTGCACGTACGAACCAGCCACATTGTCGAGATTCACGAAGCCGGTGCCCGTGAAGCCCTCGTGATTGGACTCCACGACGCCCTTCGAGAGGGACGCGCTCTCCGCCTGGTAGAGCGTCGGCAAGGTGTACGGAGCGATGTCCTGCTTCACCCGGCAGAGCTCCCCCGCCAGGCTGCGAACCCGGATGAAACGGGTGACCCCGGCGGTGCGGGAGGCGCTGATCAGGAAGGCGCCCTGGGTGCGGAAGTCATGCAGCGTGACATCCGGCCAGCCGGCCGGGACCGCGGGGAAGACGCGGATGAGGCCGCCCCAGCTCTGGCAGAGCATGTCGTGCACGGCCTGCGCCCCGGACAGCGGGGTCTCCACGACCGGGCCCGACTCGGTGTACATGGTGTTCGCCCGGATGGGATACGAGAGCCCGGGATCGAAGAACTTCGTGAGATACGTGAGTGCCTTGTCAGCCTGCCCCATGTGCGCGTACAGCGAGGTGGCGCCGCTGTAGCTGAAGCCGCGCAGTGCGGTGTTGAGGCCGATCCAGTGGTCCACGGAGGTCTGGATCAGGGTGCGGTTCGCCGACTGGTCCCAGTTGACCAGGGAGAGCGGAAACACCATCAGCAGATGCGAGTAGTGCCGGTGCGACTGGGCGAAGGGCACCCCGGCGCCGATCATGAAGCCGTTGCTGTCCGTCGGATACGGAGTGAGGTTGTCCAGCACCCGCTGCCAGGTCCCGGCGAGCGAGTCGGTGATGCCGAGTCTGGCGACCGCTTCGAGGAGGGTCTGGCAGCCCCAGCGCAACAGGGCCAGGTCGTAATTGCAGTCGGGCGCGTTGACCCCGTACTCCGGCGAGAAGGTCGGCGGTAGGTGCATCTTGCCGCTGCTGTCGGTGGTCAGGAAGTGCAGGTAGTAGTTGACGGAGCGGCGCAGGATGGGGAAGAGGACGTCGCGCAGCATCGCGTCGTCCATGGCGTGCCGGTACGAGAGCCAGACGTTGTGCAGCGCCCAGGGCAGGTCGCCGATCTCGGGCGTGCCGGAGCCCGGCACCGGGACCGAGCGGTTGCAGAACATGTCGGAGCTGCGTCCCAGGCCGGACGAGTCGGACTCGTATTCGCTCGGGACATTGCTGATGAGCTGCTGGCGGCTCTTGTCGAGGGTCGAGGTGATGGCATCGAGCTCGGGGTGGTTGGAGCCCTGGATCAGCCAGTATTCGAGCTGGACATTGAGGTTCCACCACACGGCCGGCCAGGGGGTGGTCTCCAGCCAGGGACCGGTGGTGGCCATGACCGGGCCGCCGGCGCGGGTGCCCGATGCGGCCTTGTAGAGCTGGATCCAGTAGAAGGCCTGGAGTCGCTGGTCGGGCAGCGAGAGGAAGCTTCTGCGGTAGTACGAATGCCACCACATGTGGTGGCCCGCCATGTAGTCGGCCCACACAGTGGCGCTGGCACCCTGTACCCGGTTGAGGGAGGTGGCCTCGGCGGTGGTGCCGGGATAGCTGTGTGCGACGGACACATAGAGCAGGCGCTGGCCTGTCGCCGGGCCGGCGATCTCGCGGTATGCGGTAGCGGTCTGGCCGCCCGCCGACAGGGGCTGGATGACCTGCTTGATGTCGCCGGTGGTCCTGGTGGTCCACGGCGGGTTCTTCGTATAGCCGTCCGGCAGCGGCTTGGAGGCCGCGGCCGGGCTGATCGCCTCCTCGGGGTGGAAGACCCAGCGGACCTGCTCGCTGCCGCTCGCCGTCACTGAAGCGACGAGTATCTGGTCGCGGATGAACACCTGGAAGGCGAGCTTGCCCGACCCGGTGGTGACCGTGCCGGTCAGCTCGGCATTCCAGAGGCCCAGCCGCCAGTCGACGGAGCTGATCGTGCCGACCGGCTCCAAGGTGAGATGGCCCACCGGCAGCCGACAGACACCGAAAGCACTGCCGAACTGCGGCCGGTGGTCCTGGACTTCGGCGTGCTGCACGGTGAAGCGGATCTGGTTTTGGCCCGGCTCCTTGTAGACACCGGTGCCGAGCAGGCCGTCGCCGAGGAATGGGCCCTCGTGCCACACCGTCGGCAGCCGCTTCCAGAGCAGATCCTGGCCGCGCAGGAAGGCGCCCCACTGGTCGTCGGTGGTCATCCGGTTGTCGAGCGGGACGCCGGCCGCGTCGGAGGTCTGGAGCGGGGCGGGCGCCGCATACGCCCGGCCCGGCAGGACGGACAGCACGAGGGCGCCGCCCCCGAGCAATCCGGCCGTTCTGATGAACTCGCGTCGTGTGGCTTCGTAATCCATCGGTCGCTCCTGGTCCCTTCAGCCGCAGGTGCACCCGTGTATGGGCGCTCTAGCCCTGGTACTTGACGATGATCTTGGTGAAGTCGTACGGGGACTGGGACACCCCGCTGCAGGAGTCGCCGTCGCTCCCCGACCCGCAGGCCCGGTCGCGGTTGACCGACCAGAAGGAATAGCGGGCGATGTGGTGCAACTGCGCATAGCTGAGATGGTGTTGAAGTGGGTGGTGGTGCGGTCTCGTCGGACTCGTCGGTCTTGCCGTTCATCGAGGAGACCCCGATGTGCCGGTAGGTGGTGTCGTCGCGTTCTCCGCCTCATACCGGGTGGTGGCCGCCCTGGCCGTCGGCACCGAGGTGATCAGGGGCAGAAGCAGACAGCCGAGGCCTGCGAAGGTCGCGGCGGGGCAGTGCGGCAGCGTGCACGGGAGTGGCCCCTTCCGAATCCGGGTTAGGAAAGGTTCCTAACCAATACTGCATAGGAGTGCCTGCGACGCCAGTTGTCAATGGTCCGCGTGGGCCCAAACGCGTCTGCCAAAACGGCTGCTGACGGTATGTGGGCAGCCCTCGGAGGGGTGACGGGATTCAGTCCCGTCACCCCGCTCACGAGGCAGAACCAGGCGGTCCTACCCCCTGTCGAGATAGTCGAGATCGGGTGCGCCGTTGGCCGTGGTGGCGGTGACCCGCACGGTGTTGGAGCCGGCGTTCAGCGGGACGGTGAGCGTGGAGTTGGCCCAAGTGTCCCAGGAGCCGGTGCCGTTGAAGGCGCGGTCCGCTGAGACGACGGTGCCGTTGACGCTGACGTCCATGGGGCGGCCCGTGGTGGTGCCGTTGGAGTACTGAATGGTGATCGGGGCGTCCCGTGCGGTGGCCGAGTCCACGGTCCACTCCACGTATGCACCGCTGGCGTTGGCCGTGTTCACGAAGCCGGTGCCGCTGTAGCCGGTGTGGTTGGTGTCGACGGTCGATCCGGCGGAGTAGGCGGCGTCCTCGGCCTCGTACCGTACGGTCGTGCTGCCCGAGACGGGATGCGCCCTGATCAGGCGAGTCTCCCCCGGGCGCAGGGTCGCGCTGTAGGAGGTGGCGAAGGTGCCGGTGCTCACGCCCGACCAGAGGTCGGTGACGTCCGCGCTGCCGGAGAAGCCGACTTGCGACCAGTTGACGCTCACCGTCGAGCTGCCCGACGTGCCGGTGTTGAACAGCGCCACCACGTAGTCGCCGTTTGCTTCCTTCTTGCTGAAGACCTGGTTCACACCGCTGTTGACGATCCGCTTGGCGGCCACGCCGTCCTGGTCGACGGCGATCAGCCGGTCATTGGTGAGCATCGCCTTGTCGGTGGAATTCATGGCGGTCAGATCGGTGCCGAGGAGCAGCGGGGAGGCTGCCATCGCCCACAGGGTGAAGTGCGAGCGGCGCTGGTCGGCGGTGAGACCCACCTGGTCACCGTTGCCGATTTCGAGGGAGTCCAGGTCGTTCCAGCCGCCAGGTCCGGCATACGGCTGCCAGCTCGCCGCCGTGTTGAAGCGCGCCGAGACATGCGACCAGTCGGTCAGCGGATAGCCGCTGCCATTGGCGCCGGGACCGCAGTAGCACTCCACATCGCCCTGGGTGCGCCAGCTGTTGGCGAGCTCCTTCCAGGTGGTGGCGTTGGCGATGGGGAGGTTGTTGGAGAGCGCGTAGTTGATGGGCCTGCCGGTGGCCCGCAGTGCCTTGTCCCAGGCCTGGACGTCCGGGATGTCGGCGGCCCCGACACCGTCGATCTTGAGGTAGTCGACGCCCCAGGACGCGTACTGGCGCGCCCAGGAATTGATGAATTCCTGGGAGCCCGGCTTGCTGTAGTCGATGTAGTACATGTTCTTGCAGTTGTAGTTCTTCTCGGTCTTGCTGGTGTCCGCAATGTCCTTCGCGTGATACGAGGTGCCCTCGATCGGCGTGTTCTTGTCCACCGCGTTCTTGGCAATGCCCGGCGTGACATAGAAACCGAACTTCAGTCCCTTGGAGTGGACATAGTCGGCGAGCGCCTTGATGCCGGAGGGGAATTTCCCCGAGTCGACGGTCCAGCGGCCGTACGAGTCCACGACGAAACCGTTGGCATCGCACTTCTGGTAGAAGTCGTCGAGGTTGATGTAGACGAAGCCGTTGTTGTTCAGGCCACTGGCCACCATGGCATCGGCCTGCGCCTTGATCTTGTCCTCGGTGGGCCAGCGGCGGACGGAACTCCAGCTGCTCCAGCCCATGGCGGGGCGGATGGAAAACCCGTTGTCGGATGCGGCGGCATGCTGGGCGGGTGCGCTCAGTAGTCCCGCGGAGGCCAGGGCGAGCCCCAGGGCCCCGGTCAGGAGGTGTCTCAGACGGCTCATTACGGCTCCACGTCGAGGTAGTCGAGGTTCGGGTCGCCGTTCGCGGTGGTGGCGGAGACCCGGACGGTATTGGCGCCCGCGTTCAGCGGAATGCTGAGCGTGGAGTCGGCCCAGGCGTCCCAGGTGCCGGTGGAATTGAAGGCACGCGCGGCGGAGACGGTGGTCCCGTTGACGATGACGTCTGCCGGCCGCCCGGCGGTGGTGCCACTGGAATAGCGGATGCTCACTGTGGCGGTCCGCGCGGTCGCCGAATTCACCGACCACTGCACATAACCGCCCACCGCGTTCTCCGTGTTCACAAAGCCGGTCCCGCTGAATCCGGTGTGATTGGAGTCCAGGGTCGAGCCGACGGAATACGTGCCGTTCTCGGCCTCGTACCGTGTCGGCTGCGGCGTCGATCCGCTCCCCGCATAGGCGGAGCCGATCCAGGCCTCGTCGATCCGCAGCCGCTTGTAGCGGGTGGTGTCGGTCGAGGCGGCGTACGTACTGGTCACCTCGAGCCGCACATGGCGGGTGGTGGTCGCCGGGATGTCGATCACCGCGATGCCGCGTGTACTGGGCAGGGTGCCGGTCTTGACCGGACTCCCCCAGTTGGTGCCGTCGCTGCTGACGTACACGTTGTAGCCCTTGATGCGCGCGGACTGCTCGGTGTCGGAGCGTGCGTAACTCACCGAGTCCTCACGCTGGTTGATGCCGAGGTACTGCACCCGCTGCGAGGAGCCGAGGTCGAAGCGCAGCGACACGGGGAGGGTCTTGTCGCTGTCCCAGTACGTCAGACAGCTGCTGTCGGCGGCCGCCGAAGCGGCGTGTCCGCTCGCCGAGGCGCTCGCGCTCATCGTGTACGACGAAGCGGGAATGATGCCCTCGCGGCCATTGGTCGTGACCTTGAAGACGGTGTCGTACGAGTCCCAGGAGCCGAGCCCGGTCAGGGTGAGCGTGCCGCCCGACTGGCTGAAGGAGACGGCGGCTCCGGTGCGCAGATTGCTGATGCCCGTCACCTTGTAGCCGTTGTCCCGCAGCTTGAGCGTGGACGTAGTGGGCGCGGTCAGCACATGGATGTACTGCAGATCGGGGTTGGTCTTGCTGATGGTGGTGACCCCGTGCGCGCCGTCGTTCCAGAAGCCCGGCTTGAGGCCGCCGTACATGTATCCGCCACCCTCGACGCCGTGCAGCGACTCCCAGATCGGGTACAGATAGCTGTTCGCGAAGTCGTTGAACGACGTCTGATTCGACGGGAACGTGCCGTTGACCTGCGCGGTCTCCGCCATCAGGGCCTTCACCGAGGATCCGGCGTTGGTGATCAGCCGGCCCAGCGTGAGTCTCTTGTCGACGGTCGGGTTGGTGCCGTCATACCACCAGGCACCGCTGGACGGGAGCTTGAAGTCGGCCTCGGTGAGGCGCGGCTGGGCCGTGTAGACCGCCTGCGGATAGTCGTAGGACGGCGCCATGCCGGTCTTCTGCTCATTGCTGATCATGTCCATGATCGGCGTGTCTTCGTTGTTGTTGCTGATCGTGTAGCTGGGGCGCTTCTGGTAGATCTGCGAGTACAGGTTGTGGCTCTCCCAGTAGGCGTTGTCGTTGTCGATCCAGAAGCCGCCGAGGTCCGGATAGCGGTCCATGACCTCGAAGAAGTTGTCGTAGCTGAACTGCCCGAAACCGTCGCGTGTCGTCAGGTCGATATTGCTGCCCTTGTACGAGGAGTACGCGGCCGAGTCCAGCCACTCATGGCCCCCGTCGTCATGCCATTGAGGGTCGTCCGTCATATAGAGGATTACCTTGAGCCCCTTGGCCTTGGCAGCCGCGATGGTCTCCCCGAGGATGTCCCGCTTGGTGGAGCAGCTCCCCGGAATGCTCGACGGCCAGGGCCGCGCATAGCCGAGCCGGCTGTGGAAAGTGGCGAGGACCAGGTACTGGGTGTGCAGTTTCTGGGCCTCCTGCACCCAGTAGTCGGCGCTCCAGCCGCCGTTGGTCACGTCGCTCTCCCAGCCGCTGCAGCTGGTGTGCGCGGGCGAGGTGCGCTCGCCCCAGTGCAGGAAGAGACCTGCGGTGGAGGAGCGCAGGAAGTCCTGGCGGGGGTTCTGCAGATCGGCCCGGGCGGGTGCCTGCAGGGTGAGAGCGCCCAGCAGCAGCGAGACGATGAGCAGCAGGCGCGTGATCACTCGTCTGCTCATGCCGGACCGTCCAGGTAGTCGAGGTTCGAGCAGCCGTTGGCTGTGGTGGCAGTAACCCTGACGGTGTTGGCACCGGATACGAGCGGGGCCGGGATCGTGACCGTCTTCCAGATGTCCCAAGTGGTCGTGGACGGGAAGGACTTGGCGCTGGCCACAACTGTGCCGTTGACGGTGATGTCCATCGGCCGGTCGGTGGTGGTGCCGTTGGAGTAGGCGATGGTGAGATTGCCGATGCCCGCCTGAGTCGCGCTGACCTGCCACTCCACAGAGGCGCCGACCGCATTGCCGGTGTTCACGAACCCGGTGCCGCTGTAGCCGGTGTGGTTGGTGTCCACGGTGGAGCCGGCGGAGAAACCGGCGTTCTCGGCCTCGTACCGGGTGGGCGGCGGTGTCGTCCCGCAGTCGACGGTGGAGCCGGTCTGACTGATGCGCAGAGCCCCGCCGCCGGTGTTCTGGCTGTCCGCGACGCAGTACCCGGTGACCGTCTGGAAGAGCAGGTCGGAGAGGCTGGCGCTGCCCTTCTGGGCGGTGAAGCGGTCGAAGCGAATGCCGGTGCTGTTGTTGGCGATGACCGCAGGGCGGCCGTCGTCGGCGGCGAGGCGGACCTCACTGTCAGCGTAGTGGATGTTGTCGGCGTTGTGGATGTACCAGCCGTATGCGGGCCGGGCGCCGATGCTGTTGGGGTTGTAGTTGTTCGGGTCATTGGTGGGCACGGCGGTCGACATGGTGCCGTTGCCGCCCGGGACGGTCAGGTCGACGTCGTCGAAGGTGATGTCGTGGATCCGGCCGACACCCGCCTCGCCCCAGATGGTGGGGCTGAAGGAGGGGCTGATGCCGGTGCCCTTGATGTTGGTGTAGGTGACATTGCTGATGGAGCCGACGCCGGGACTGTTCCCGCATCGTTTTCGGGTGCCGACCTTCTGCATGATCGGCGAGTGGATGTTGGTCATGGTGATGTCCTTGTAGTGGACATCGGAGATCTTGGCGCCGTCCATCGAGACGATGCCGATCCCGGACTTGCTGGCGCCGTTGATGGTGATCCGCTCGAACTTGTAGCCGGTGAAGTCCCCGCAGGTCTCCGAGCCGAACATCAGGGCGTTGCAGCACTTGGCGCGGAGGTACGAGTCCGTGGCGGTGCCGGGGCCGTTGGGGAGCTTGGCGCCCAGCGCGTAGTCGCTCTTGAAGACGAGCGCGTCGTCATTGGCCTCGATGTGCGCGTTGGTGACCGTGACATGGGTGGTGCTGATGATGTTCCAGCCGTCGCGGTCGCTCGACGTGTCGACGGTGAGGTGGTCGGAGACCACGTTGTCGCAGCCGTTGATCAGCGCGGCGAAGTGGCCGCCGCGGCGCAAGGTGATGCCGCTGAGGGTGAGGCCCTTGCAGCGGGTCAGCGAGATGATCTTGTCTTCCTCGCCGGCGCCCGGGTTGCCGGTGATGAGGTTGCCGCCGCCGTCGATGGTGCCGGAGCCCACGAAGGCGATGTTGGTGAGGCCATCGCCCCAGATCATGGCGTCGCGGAAGTGGCTGTGCCCGTAGTCCTGATAGGCGTCGTACGGATTGGACTCGGCGGCGTCATAGGTGTCGGCGCTGGAGCCCTGGATGGCCGATCCGGAGTCGAGCAAGATGGTGACATTGCTCTTCATGTGGATCGAGTTCTTGGACTTGTAGCTGCCCGAGGGGAACTGCACCGTCCCGCCGCCCGCCGAATTGGCTGCCGTGATGGCCTTGTTGATGGCGGCTGTGTCATTGGTGGAGCCGTCCCCGACGGCTCCGAAGTCCCGTACGTTGAAGATCGCCGGCACGCCGGGATCGTTGCCGGTGTTGGTGCGCTGCGCCGCGCTCACCGGCGGCTGCCAGAGGCCGAGTACGACCGCGAGGGCCAGGCCCAGCGCGGCCAGAAGTCCCTTCATGTTCTTCCCCCCCCTCAACTGATCTTGATCTTGTCGACGTTGGGCCCGCCGCTGGCTGTCGTGGCGGTCGCGCGGATCGTGTTGGCGCCGGACTTCAGCGGGATCGTGAGCGAGCTCGTCACCCAGGTGTCCCAGTTGGCCGTGGGATTGAAGGCCTGCCCGGCGGACACGACGGTGCCGTTCACCGTGATGTCCATGGGCCGGTTGGTGGTGGTGCCGTTGGCGTACCGGATGGCGAGCGTCGCGTTCGCGGCGGTGGCCGCATTGACCGTCCACTCGACATAACCGCCTCTCACGTTCGAGTAGTTGACGAATCCGCTGCCGGTGAAGCCGGTGTGATTGGACTCCACGACACCCTGCGAGATGTGTGCGTCCTCGGCCTGGTAGTCGGCGGACGGTGCGTCGACCAGCTGATAGCCGCGCATGTTCGTGGTCAGCAGATAGCAGTCCTGCAAGGACCCCGAGGTGTCACCGAGCGAGCGATAGATGCCCCACTTGGGGCGGACCCGCTGGTCGATGAGGGTGTCCACACCGCTCTTGCCGACATCGATGAGCGTGGCGCCCGTGCTGTCACGCAGGATCCAGTGGACCATTCCCGCCGTGCCGTCGCCGACCCTGATGGTGAAGTCGACGTCGGTCCAGCGGTCGTGCAGCGGATCGAGGCTGGTACGGCCCACCAGGACGCCCGCGACAGGCAGTTGGAGCTCGATGGTCTGCGCCCCGTTCACCCGGCGCAGCGACTGGACCACGATCGGGGAGGTGTCGGTGCCCGGCTCCTTCATCTGCATGATGTGCGTGAAGGTGCTCGTCGCCTTGAGCGAGCTCGGTAGGTACATCGAGTACGTGGTCCGCCAGGTCTGCCCGGACTTCCACTCCAGATACGGTCCGCCGGCCGGGCTGCGCATGCCGGTGACCTCTTGGCGCTGCCGGTCGGTCATGGTGTCGCGGTCGGCCATGTGCATGTTCCAGCGGTAGTTGTTGCCCTCCGGGTAGATGTGCGGCCGGCCCGCCGGGTGCGAGTTCGCCCGGTCGTCCTCGATGGTTTCAAAGGCAGCGAGTCCGTCGGTGCTCGCGGACGGCGCCCAGCGCTGCTGCCAGGCGGAGACGGTCAACGCAGTGGTACGGGGCCGGGGGACGCCCCCGGCCACCGAGGGCAGCCCGGCGGCCGCGGCGCCGCCGATTGCCGCGCCGAGTACGGCTCTTCGGGTTGGCTTCATGGGGTCACCCCGTCCTGAGCTGTTCGTTCATGATCAGGAAGGCCCCCAGGCCATGGAAGTCGTTCGTGGCCCGGGTGCGGTTGATGTAGTAGCTGTAGTCGCCGACGTTGGTGCCGATGGAGATGTCGCTGAGGTTGGTGCGCCCGTCCGAGCCGATGGAGATCTTGGCGAGGACGCCCTGGTAGCCGCGCTGCGCAACGGTTGCGTAGTGCGCGTCGATATAGCCCTGCTGGGCTCCGCGGGACAGCGCGAAGGTGAACATGCTGGAGCAGGAGGTCTCGGTCCAGTTGTCGGAGCGCGTGCCCTTGTCCATCACCTGGAACCAGCGTCCGGTGGCCGGGTCCTGGTAGTGCTCCAGCCCTCCGGCGAGCTTCTGGAGGATGCTCAGCAGCTGGGCACGGCGCGGGTGATTCGCGGGAATGGTGTCGAGGACGTTGACGATCGCCATTGAGTACCAGCCGACGGCCCGGCACCAGTGCTCGGGGGCGAGCCCGGTGACCGGGTCGGTCCAGGTGGTGGTCTTCGACTCGTCGTAGGCGTGTTTGAGCAGCCCGTTGGAGACCTGCAAGTGGCCGCCGTAGAGGGCGAGTTGCTTGGTTGCCTCGTCATTGGTGTACGCGGAGTCGTTGAACTCCTCGCCGTACTCGAGCAGGAACGGGTTGACCATGTAGACGCCGTCGGCCCAGAGCTGATGGGCTCGGCTGTCCGAGTCGGCGTGCCAGAAACCGCCGTCGGTGGTCCGCGGGTAGGTGTCGAGACGGTCGCGGATCTTCTTCGCGGCGATCTGGTACTTCGACTGCCCGGTCTCGTGGTGCAGGATCACCAGCAGCCGTCCGGCCTGCATGCTGTCCAGGTTGTTGAAGCTCTGGCTGATGGAGCCGTCGCTGCTCACAAAGCGGTCGACATAGCTCTTGATGTACGAGAGATAGCGGGCGTCGTGGGTGCGCTGGTAGGTGAGGTACGTGCCGTAGAGGTAGAGGCCTATCGGATAGGACCAGCCGCCGATGGTGGTCGGGCTGTAGCGGGCCATCGTCGACTCGATCATTGCGGTGGACCAGTCGGTGACGGGCGCTGCCTGGCCTTCGGTCAGGGAATCGAGGTTGGGACCGCCGTTGGAGGTGGCGGCGGTGGCGCGGACCGTGTTGGCGCCGGCCTCAAGGGTGACGGCGAGGGACCGGGTCTGCCAGCTGGTCCAGGATCCGTTGCCCGTGAAGGAGAGGTTGTCGGCGACCAGGACACCGTTGACGGTGATGTCCATCGGCCGGTCCGCAGTGGTGCCGTTGGCGAAGCGCAGGGCCAGCGAGGAGGCGCCGGCCTGGGCAGCATTCACGGTGAACTCGACGTAACCGCCGCTTACGTTGTTGTAGTTGACGAAGCCGGTTCCGGTGTAGCCGACATGGTCCGATTCGACGACGCCCTGGGATATGAGGGCGTTCTCCGCCTCATACCCCGTGGCTGCGGCGGTGGAGGCGGCCATGGCCGGCTTCGCCGTGGCGGCGGGTGCGGTGAGGCCGGCGGTCGCGAGGAGCGCGGCCGCGGCGACGGTGAGCGAGCGCATGACTCTCTTCATGATCCCCTCAGTCGGGAACTCGGATGGAGCTGGGTGATCGGAATGAGCGGGGCAGTACAGCAGCGCGGTCGTCCGGCTCGCTCGGGGTGAGCGCCGGGGCCTGTTCCAGTTCGCGGACGAGTGCGTGGTCGGGGGCGAGCGAGCACACCGGGTCGGTGCGGGACGCGTCGCCGGTGAGCGCGAAGGCCTGGCAGCGGCAGCCGCCGAAGTGGAGCTCGCGCCGGGCACAGCTGCGGCAGGGGTCCTGCATCCAGCCGGTGTCTTGGTAGGCGTTGAAGGCCTTGGACTCGCGCCAGATCCAGGAGAGCTGGTGGCCCGGACGTTGAACGCGTCGAGTCCGGTGATGAAGGCGGCAGGAGGGCGGAGCAGTCCTCGATCTGCTCGCCGAGGTCGGAGGTGGCGCTGACGAGATACCGGCGGCCCTCTCCCCCGCGTACCGCGAGGGATGCGCGGCGGCGGCGCCGGTGCGGGTGCGCGCGCGCCCCCGCACAGCCGGGACACGCGCAGTTCCACTGAGGCAGCCCGCCGCCCGCCGCGGTGCCGAGCACCTGCGGCAGCATGGCGGCGGGTCTACCGGGTCGACAGAGAGTAGGCGGTGACCTCCAGCGCGGTCTCCACAACCGTGGATTCGGGGGTCTGCCAGGCCATCTCGGCGGGCCGGAGGGTCGACGCGGCGGAGGCGGTGCGCTCCGATGTCTCGATGATGTCGTGCATGTGCTGTACCAGCCTTCCTGAGATGGGGGTGTCAGGAGTGAACGGGATATTCCCATTTGCGCTGTACGCGCTGGGCAGGAAGTTCACATGAGTGTCCTGCGTTCAGCGGCGTGCTCCAGAGTTGCGCTACGACGGGACGCGGTCAATGGTTCGGACCAAGAAGGTCGGATCAATATGAGCCAACCACGGGTGGATTTTCACGTCTGGGCACGATGAGTTACTGAACAGCGAGACAGCGGGGGATACGTCACGGCGTGTGATCGTTGACGATGGGAGATTGATCACAGCCGTAGGACGACTCAGCGAATCAGTTACTCAGCAGACATACGCAGAACGCCGAAGAACCACGAAGATCGACGAGGAAGAGGGACGGGGCGACGGCCGCAGTCGGCACCGCCATCGCCGCCGGCTACCGCGGCATCGACATGCACCCACAGCTCCAGCAGTCCGAGCTGTGCGCCTTCCACGCCACCCACGGCATCGCGATCTAGGCCTGGTCCCCGCTGGGCCAGGGGAAGGGCCTGCTGGCGGCCCCGGCGGTCGTGGCGATCGCCCGGAAGCACGGCAAGTCCGCCGCCCAGGTCGTGCTCCGCCGGCACCTGCAGGTGGGCAGTGTGGTCATCCCCAAGTCGGTGACCCCGTCGCGCATCGCGGAGAACTTCGACGTGTTCGGGTTCGAGCTGGACGCGGAGGACCGGACTGCGCCGGCCCCCTGGACGAGGGCAAGCGGCTGGAGCCTGCCGCCCGCAGCCCGAGCACATCAGCACGGTACGGGTTACCGGGGATGACAACAGTTGTTGCCAGAGCCTCTCACTGGGCAAGCTCCACGGCTCCCACCACCACGAGACAACGTTGAACTATGGACTCCCACCACATGGGGCAACGCCCGGGCCATTCCTACCGTGAGCAACACCAAAAGTCACCCTCGCCCCCGCCCGGAAGAGACCGATATGACTCCACCCACGGCTCCATCGCCAACTCTCCGCAACATGAGGAAAGTTCTAGCCGCGAGCCTCATAGGAACCACCATCGAGTGGTACGACTTCTTCCTCTACGGCTCCGCCGCCGCCCTGGTGTTCAACAAGCTCTTCTTCCCGGGCTCCGATCCGCTGGTCGGCACGTTGCTGTCGTTCCTGACCTACGCCATCGGCTTCGCCGCCCGGCCGGTCGGGGCGCTGGTGTTCGGGCACTTCGGCGACCGGCTCGGGCGGAAGAAGCTGCTGGTCATCAGCTTGCTGATGATGGGTGGCGCGACCTTCTGCATCGGTCTGCTGCCGACCCACGCGGCGGTCGGCTCCGCCGCGCCGGTGCTGCTGACCGCGCTGCGGCTGGTGCAGGGCTTCGCGCTCGGGGGCGAGTGGGGCGGGGCCGTGCTGCTGGTGTCGGAGCACGGGGACGCGAAGCGCCGCGGGTTCTGGGCCTCGTGGCCGCAGACCGGGGCGCCCGCCGGGCAGTTGCTGGCAACCGGGGTGCTCTCGGCGCTGACCGCGCTGCTGTCGGACTCGGCGTTCCTGGCCTGGGGCTGGCGGATACCGTTCCTGCTCTCCGGCCTGCTGGTGATGGTGGGCCTGTGGGTGCGGCTGTCGGTCGACGAGTCGCCGGTCTTCAAGGCGGCGCTGGCGAAGGCCGCGGCGCGGACGTCGAAGGACCCGGTGGAGCGCATGCCGCTGGTGGCCGTCTTCCGCGACCACTGGCGCGACGTGCTGGTCGCGATGGGCGCCCGGATGGCCGAGAACATCAGCTACTACGTCATCACCGCCTTCGTCCTGGTCTACGCGACCACCCACGCCGGCCTCGACAAGCAGACCGCCCTCAACGCCGTCCTGATCGGCTCCGCCGTGCACTTCGCGGTGATCCCGGCCTGGGGCGCGCTCTCCGACCGCGTCGGCCGCAAGCCCGTCTACCTGCTGGGCGCGGCCGGGGTGGGGCTGTGGGCGTTCCCGTTCTTCCTGCTCGTCGACCGCGAGGACTTCGGCTCGCTGGTCCTCGCGATCACCGTCGGACTGGTCTTCCACGGCGCGATGTACGCCCCGCAGGCCGCCTTCTTCTCGGAGATGTTCTCGACCCGCATGCGGTACTCCGGGGCCTCGATCGGCGCCCAGTTCGCCTCGGTCGCGGCCGGCGCCCCCGCGCCGCTGATCGCGACCGCGCTGCTGAAGGACTACGGGAGTTCCACCCCGATCGCCCTGTACGTGATCCTCGCCGCCGTCGTCACCCTGGTCGCCGTCCTGCTCGCCAAGGAGACCCGCGGCCGGGACCTCGCCGAGGTGGAGCCGGAACGGGACCGCGCGGCGGGACCGGCGCCCGCGGCCGCCGCGGCGGCGCCGCGCTGACCGCACGCACCCCGGCCGGTCCGCGACCACGGTGGTCGCGGACCGGCGGCGGTCCGGGCTCAGCCCGCGCCGCCCAGCCGGTTCAGCCGCAGTGCCAGCTGCAGTTCGAGGGCGCGTTCCGGCAGCTGCCAGTCGGGGCCCAGCAGATGGGCGACGCGCTCCAGGCGCTGTGCGACGGTGTTGACGTGCACGTGCAGCGCGTCCTTGGTCCTGGCGGGGCTCATCCCGCTCGCGAAGTAGGCGTCGAGGGTGCGGACCAGGTCCGTGCCGCGCCGGCCGTCGTAGTCGATGACCGCGCCGATGGTCCGCCGGACGAAGCCCCCGACGTCGCGGGAGTCGGCCAGCAGCAGGCCCAGGAAGCCGAAGTCCTCGGCCGCCGCGCCCTCGCCGCCGCGGCCGAGCACCCGCAGCGCGTCGACGCAGCGCTGCGCCTCGGCGTACCCGGCGGCGACCGCCCCTGGGTGCGCGGCCGGGGCGGGCACCCGGCCGGACGCGCCGACGGTGACCTCGGCGCGGACGGCCGCGCCCAGTTGCGCGGCCAGCCGGCGGGCGGTCTGCGACGCGTCGGCGCCGTCCTCCAGGGGCAGCAGCAGGACGGTGCCGCCGTCCCGGGCGGCGGCCAGCCCGTGCCGGGTGGCGGCGAGGTGCGAGGCGGCGGACCACAGGCGCTGGCGGTCGACGGTGGCGTCGTCGGCCGGGCGGGCGGCGAGCACGACGTGCGGTACGTCGAGGTCGGCGCGGAGCCGGCCGGCCCGTTCGCGCAGCAGCCGGGGGTCGCGGTGCGGGGCGTCCAGCAGGTCGTCCAGCAGCTCGCCCCGGAAGCGCTGCTCGGCCTCGCCGGCGGTGCGCCGGGCGAGCAGCAGCAGCGCGGTGACCATGGCGGCACGCTCCAGGGTGCGCTGGTCGACGGGGTCGAGGCCCGGGTGGCCGCGCAGGACGAGGGCGCCGAGCAGTTCGCCGCCCGCGGTCACGGCGGCGGTCCAGGTGTCGCCCTCGCGCACCGCGTGGCCGTCGGCCCGGGAGCGGGCGACGGCGGCCACCAGCGCGGCCGGCACCGGCTCGCCGCCCGTGCCGGTCCCGGTGACCTCGACCGTGCCGGAGAGCACCTCGGCGACGGCGGCGGCCACGTCGTCGACCCCGCCGCCGCGCAGCACCAGTTCGGTGAGCCGGTCGTGGACCTCGGAGGCGCGCTCCAGGATCGCGCTGTGGGTGCGGATGGTGTCGTTGGCGGCGCCCAGGCCGTCGAGGGCCGAGCGGGTCTCCTCCAGCAGGTTGGCGGTGTCGATGGCGACGGCCGCCAGCGAGGCGAGCGAGGCGAGCAGCGCGATCTGCTCGCGTTCGAAGACCCGGATCCGGCGGTCGGCGGCGAAGAGCACCCCGATCACCCCGCTGCCCAGGGCGAGCGGCACGCCGAGGATGGCGACCAGGCCCTCGTCGCGGACCCCGGAGTCGATGGTGTGGGTGTGCCGGAACCGCTCGTCGTCGAAGTAGCTCTCGGTGACGTACGGCATGGCGGTCTGGGCGACGAGGCCGCCGAGCCCGGCGCCCAGCGCGAGCCGCAGGCTCTGGAAGCGGGCGGAGACCGAGCCCTCGGTGACGCGCATGTAGGTGTCGCCGGCCCGGGGGTCGTTGAGGGTGAGGTAGGCGACGTCGGTGCCCAGCAGCGCGCGGGCCCGCTGCACGATGGCCTGCAGCACCGCGTCGAGGTCGCGCAGCCCCGCCAGGTCGCCCGCGGTCGCGAAGAGCGCCGACAGCTCCGCCTCGCGGCGGCGGCGCCCCTCCAGCTCGTCGCGGACCCGCAGCGCGAGGCGCTTGGCGCGCTCCAGCTCCGCCAGCCGGGTACCGGGCACCCCGTCGGCGCGGGCGATCAGCACCGGGCGCTCGTACTCCTCGGCGGGCGCGCCCCGGGCGAGGAGCCGCAGGTAGGGGGCCTCGGACGGTTCGTCGACTGCCGGGTGATCTCCATTCATGGGCACAGGCATACCGGTCCGCCCGCCCCCGGCGCCAGCGGCGGTCAGTGGGCGGTCCATCCGCCGTCCATCGTCAGGGAGGCGCCGGTGATGAAGGAGGCCTGTTCGGTGCAGAGGTACGCGGCCAGTTCCGCCACCTCCGCCGGTTCCACCAGCCGTTTGACGGCCGTGTCCGCCAGCAGGATCTCGGTCACCACCCGCTCGGCGGGGATGCCGTGCGCGGCGGCCTGGTCGGCGATCTGCCGCTCCACCAGCGGGGTGCGGACGTAGCCGGGGCACAGGCAGTTGGAGGTCACGCCGTGCGGCGCCCCCTCCAGGGCCGCGGTCTTGGAGAGCCCTTCGAGCCCGTGCTTGGCGGACACGTACGCGGACTTGAACGGCGAGGCCCGCAGCCCGTGCACGGACGAGATGTTGACGATGCGGCCCCAGCCCTGCCCGTACATGTGCGGCAGTGCCCCGCGGATCATCCGGAAGGGGGCCTCCAGCATGACGCGCAGCACGGTGGAGAAGACCTCGGGCGGGAACTCCTCGATGGGGCGGACGAGTTGCAGCCCGGCGTTGTTGACCAGGATGTCGGTGCCGGCCGCGGCCTGTTCGGCGGCGTCGAGGTCGGTCAGGTCCAGCAGCAGGGTCTCCACGGAGCCGGGCCGGCCCGCGGCCTCCTCGTGGAGCGCGGCGAGCCCCTCGGCGTCGCGGTCGACGGCCCGCACCTTGGCCCCCGCGGCGGCCAGCCGCAGGACGCAGGTACGGCCGATGCCTCCGGCAGCCCCGGTGACGAGTGCGGTGCGGCCGCCGAGGTCCGCGGGCGAAGGCGAGATCAGCGTCATGTGGGGCAGGCTAGGCAGCGATCGCCCGCTGACCGATGTCGGCCGCACCCACACTTCGCCGCCGGCGGGTGTGGCCCGCCGCCATGGGTGCGCGCGCCACCCCGGGCCTCAGCGGTCGCGGGGATCCGGTGCCGGCACGAACCAGGCCGCCGCCTCGTCCTTCAGGGCGAGGGCGATGCGCTCGCGGTGCAGCGGCACTAGCTCCGGCAGCGCGTCGACGGCGAACCAGCCGACCTCGAGGGACTCGTCGTCGTTGACCCGTGCCGTGCCGCCGACGGCGCGGCACAGCAGCACCACGTCCATGTACTGCGCGAGGTGGCCGTTGGGGTACTCGATCATCTGGTTGGTGTACACGCCCAGGATCCGCTCGGCGACGGCGGTCACCGCGGTCTCCTCCTCGATCTCCCGCACCGCGGCCTCGGCCGGCTGCTCCCCCGGCTCGGGGATCCCGGCGATCAGCGCCCACTGCCCGGTGTCCGAGCGGCGGTTCAAAAGCACCCGCCCGCGCTCGTCGAAGACCACCATGACGACGCCGGGCATGAACAGCAGCGTGTTGCCCGCCTTGGCGCGGATGGCGCGGATGAACTCGGGGATCGGCATCCTCCGAGGGTATCGACAGCCCGCCGTTCGCCCCATCAGCACCAGGGTCACCAAGTGGCGGATCGTTCCTGCACTACATATCCACAACTCAGTACCCGAGCCGTTACGGTGACCGGAAGAGCGCCTACGCGGGGACCCGACGGCGACGGCACTCCGTCGCGTCCGGGTGGCGTCAGGGGGTACCGGGGGATGAGAACGGCGACCGGCGGGGCGTCAGGAGCGATGCGTGCGGACAGCCGGGGCACCCCGGACGAACGCGTCCGCGGCAGCAGGACCGACGCGCTCGGCATCGCCGTGCTCGCCGGCTGCGCCACCTGGTCGCTGATCGCCGCGGCGGGCCGCCCGGCCCGCCCCGAGGGCCTGCTGCTGGCGCTGCTCGCGGTGACGGCCGGCTACGCCACGGGCCGGATCGCGGGGGCGCTGCTGCCCGTGGCGGCCCCCGCGGGCATGGCGCTCGCGATCGTCGTCGCGTCCCTGGTGATGCCCGGCCGGCTCTCCGGCGCCGTCGACACGCCGCCGCTGGGCTATCCGAACGCCGACGCCGCGCTGCTGGTCCTGGCCACCGGCGCCGCCTGCTGCGCCGCCTGGGGCGCGCCGTCCCTGGCGGCGCGGCTGGCGCTGCGCGCGCTCGGGGCCGGCGCCGGGGCGCTGGCGCTGGCCATCGGCTCGACGGCGGGCTTCGCCGCCTCCGTCGGCGTCCTGCTGTGCTCGCTGGCCGCCTCGCACATGCGGCGGCGGCTGCTGGCGCTCGCCGGCTTCGCGCTGGCGACCGCGATCGCGGTCGGCGGCACGTACGCGGTGGCCACCGACGCCCTGCCGTCCGGGCTGTCGGCCTCCCTCGCGGGGCAGTTGACCGCCCCGCGGGTCGAGCTGTGGCGCGACGCGGTGGGGATGGCCGAGGACCACC
Organism: Streptomyces sp. NPDC006733; assembly: GCF_040636125.1. Taxonomy (NCBI): domain Bacteria; kingdom Bacillati; phylum Actinomycetota; class Actinomycetes; order Kitasatosporales; family Streptomycetaceae; genus Streptomyces; species Streptomyces sp. NPDC006733. The sequence goes on from NZ_JBEYJD010000002.1 coordinate 110,082, forward strand.
CGGTGCGCGGTGTCGGCCCCGACCGGTTCCGGGTGGAGAGCGCGGGCGCGCAGACCGCCGCCGAAGGTCCGCACACGCCCCAGTCGGCCGTCTTCCAGGTGGTCGCGGAGCAGGGCCTGCCGGGGCTGGCCCTGCTGGGGGCGGCGTTCGCCTGGGTGCTGTGCACGCTGTGGCGCTCCCCGCGCGGCACCCCGGTCGTGCTGACGGCGGGGGCCGCCCTGACCGGCCTCGCGATGCTGGCCGCCGTCGACCACGTGCTGAGCTTCACCGTCGTCACCGCGGCGGCGGGCATCGTGGCGGGGCTGGCGGCGGCGCGCCCGCTGGCGGAGGAGGGGGCGGGCGGTGTCGGACCAGGGTGACCGGGCCGGGCCGGGCTAGGCCGGGTCGGACCTGACCGGTTGCAGGCCGAGTTTCACCCACTGGCGGATCGCCTGCACCGCGCCCTCGGCGTCGTCCACCGTGACGGTGAAGACGTGGCCGGTACCCAGGACCAGGACGACCCCCGGTCCGCGGCGCACGATGACGGCGGTGCCCCGCTCGGGGCGCCAGCGGTAGCCCCAGCCGCCCCAGTGCCGGGGGCTGATGTGCGGTTCGAGGTCGGCGGAGCTGACCTGGTCCAGGGGGATGCGGCGGCGCGGCAGGCCCATGTGGCCGCAGCGCACGTAGAGGCCCTCGCCGTCGACCGTCACCCGCACATGGGTGAACGCGATCGTGCCGAACAGCACCAGCAGCCCGACGGCCACGCAGCCCACCACCGACATGATCAGGGCTGCCGGGCCGGAGGTGTACGGGCCGGCGACCGCCAGCTCGATGCCGAGCGCCATGCAGGCGGCGCCGGCCGCGGCGGGCAGCCACTGCATGCGGTTGCGGGCGTGTCCTGTCCAGACCTGGGGCCAGATCTGGGACGCGGGTGCATCTCCCTGAGGCGCTTCCGTCATGCTGCGCAGCCTACTCAGCAACCGGCGGATCGGCAGCCGTGTGAGCCGTGCGGATGAACCTGGCCGCGCGGGTGCGTCAGGCCGACGCGGTCGCGCCGAGGGCCACGCCCTCCGCGTAGGCCAGCGCGGCCGCGGGCAGGCCCGCCGGGCGGCCGCTGAGGATCACCGTCAGTGAGCCGGACGGCTCGGCGGACGGCTCGGGCGGCGCGCCGAGCCGGCGCAGGGCCTGGGCCGCGACCGCCTCCGCCGATCCCAGCAGGGCGACCTCCCGGCCGCCGGTCCGCTGGACGGCGCCGCGGATCCGGTCGGCCACCAGCTCGTAGTGCGTGCAGCCCAGGACCACGGCGCGCACGTCGTGCGGCGTCCTGGCCGCCGCGTCCGCGACGGCCGCGTCGATCGCCGCGTCATCCGCGTACTGCACCGCGTCCGCCAGCCCGGGGCACGCCACCTCCGTCACCGTCGCGGCGCCGCGGAACTCCTCGATCAGCCGGTGCTGGTAGGCGCTGCCGGTCGTCGCGGGCGTGGCCCAGATGGCCAGCGCCCCGCCGCCCGCGGCGGCGGGCTTGATCGCCGGCACCGTCCCGATCACCGGCACGCCCGGCTCCAGCTCCGCCCGCAGCGCGGCCAGCGCGTGCACGGACGCGGTGTTGCACGCGACGATCAGCGCGTCCGGGCCGGTCGCGGCGGCGGCCCGCGCGCACGCCAGCGCGTGTGCCGTGATGTCCTCCGGGGTGCGCGGGCCCCACGGCATCCCCTCGGGGTCCGAGGACAGGACCAGGTCGGCGTCGGGCCGCAGCCGGCGCAGTGCGGCGGCCGCCGCCAGGAGGCCGATTCCAGAGTCCAGCAGCGCGATCTTCACCCGGTCACCTTATGCGACGACCGCCCGCGACCCCCGGCCGTGTCGTGTCGCGGCACGGCGCGGGGCGGCGCGGTTGCGGCAGACTGCGGCGGGTGACGGTGCTGACGTGGGTCGCTGGGGTGTCGCTGCTGGCGTGGGTGTGGCTGCTGCTGGCGCAGGGGTTCTTCTGGCGGACGGACGTCCGGCTGCCGGGACCGCCGGACGGGCCGGACGGCGGGCCGCGGGAGTGGCCGACGGTGGCCGTCGTCGTGCCGGCCCGCGACGAGGCGGCCGTGCTGCCGCTGAGCCTGCCGTCGCTGCTGGCGCAGGAGTACCCGGGCCGGGCCGAGGTCTTCCTCGTCGACGACGGCAGCTCGGACGGCACCGGCGACACCGCCCGCTCGCTCGGCGCGCGGCACGGCGGACTGCCGCTGACGGTGTCCTCGCCCGGTGAGCTGCCGGCCGGCTGGACCGGGAAGCTGTGGGGTGTCCGGCACGGCATCGCGCTGGCCACCGAGCGCACCGGCGCGGAGTACCTGCTGCTCACGGACGCGGACATCGCGCACGATCCGGATTCGCTGCGCGCCCTGGTGGCGGCGGCGCGGGCCGCGGACCTCGACATGGTGTCGCTGATGGCCCGGCTGCGCGTGGCGACGGTCTGGGAGCGACTGATCGTCCCGGCGTTCGTCTACTTCTTCGCGCAGCTCTACCCGTTCCGCCGGATCAACCGGCCGGGTGGCAGGACGGCCGCCGCGGCCGGCGGCTGCGTGCTCATCCGCCGCTCGGCCGTCGAGGCGGCGCGCGTCCCGGAGTCGATCCGGCACGCGGTGATCGACGACGTGGCGCTGGCCCGCGCGGTCAAGGGCGCCGGCGGCCGGATCTGGCTCGGGCTCGCGGACCGGGTGGCCAGCGTGCGCCCGTACCCGGACCTGGGCGAGCTGTGGCGGATGGTCTCGCGCAGCGCCTACGCGCAGTTGCGGCACAACCCGCTGGTCCTGGCGGGGACCGTCGCCGGGCTCGTGCTGGTCTACCTGGTGCCGCCGCTGGCGGCGCTGGCCGGCGCGGCGGCGGGCGCCGGGCCGCCGTGCGCGCTGGGCGCGGCGGCGTGGGCGGTGATGGCGGGGACGTACCTGCCGATGCTGCGCTACTACCGCCAACCGCTGTGGCTCGCGCCGCTGCTGCCGTTCACCGCCGCGCTGTACCTGCTGATGACGGTCGACTCCGCGGTGCAGCACTACCGCGGCCGGGGCGCGGCCTGGAAGGGCCGCACCTACGCGCGCCCCGACGCCTCGGTGTAGACGGTGGCCAGCCGCGCGCCGACGGCCTGCGGTCCGAAGTGCCGCCGGGTCCTGGCGGCGAGCGCGGCCGGCTGCCGCAGCGGCAGTTCCGCGGCGGCCTCGACCAGCGCGCGGGCCAGCGCCCGGGGGTCCGCGGGCGGCACGAGGATGCCGGCGTCGCCGCCGACGAGTTCGGGCAGCGCGCCGGTGCGGGTGCCGACGACCGGGGTGCCGCAGCACAGCGCGTCGAGCGCCGTCGTGCCGAAGCCGATGACGTGCCGCGGGTCGGCGAAGAGGTCGGCGTGCGCGAGGGCGTGCAGGGTCTGCCCGCGGTCGAGGTCACCGGTGAGGACGGCGGCCCCGCCGGCGCCGGAGCGCCGGAGGTGGTCCTCGACGGCGCCGGCCCCGGGTCCGTCACCGATGATCCGCAGCCGTAACCGCGGGTCCTCGCCGAGCGCTTCGGCGAACGCGTCGACCAGCACGTCCCACCCCTCGTCCGCGACGAGCGGGCCGGCCGCCACGATGCGCACCGGGTCCTGGCTGATGCGCGCCCGGGCGGGGACGTGCGGCAGCGCGCCGGTGTCCACGGGGTGCGGCACCAGCAGATGCCTGCCGGGCAGGCCGAGTTCACCGATCCGGGCGAGCAGGGCGTCGCTGACGGGCAGCACCGCGGCCGCCTCCCGGTACAGTCGGGCCGCGCGCCGCCGGTCGAGCACGCCGGGCAGCGGCCGCGACGGGTGGCCCAGCCAGCGGCGGTCGTGCTCCGACAGGACGTACGGGATGCCGGCGGCGCCCGACAGCCACGGCAGCTGACCGGCCGCGCCCGGTGCGTGGGCGTGCAGGACGTCGACCGCGCCGCCCTCCGCGCCGGCGAACCGCAGGACGGCCGCGACGCGGCCCGCGGTGCCGGCCGCCGGACGGCCGCGCTCCCGGTGCGCGGCCTCGATCTCGTACCGGCCCGGCCGGCGCGGGTCGCGCCCGGCGAACGGCAGTCCCGGCAGCGGCGGCGCGCTCAACGACCCGACGACGGACAGCTCGACGACGTCGGCGACCGTGGCGGCGGCCCGCTGCCAGGCGTCCGGCCGCCGCGGCCCGTCCGGTGCTGACAGCATGGCGACACGCACGGCCTCACCCCTCGTGACGAAGCACGGAGCGCGGCGGGGGGAATCCCCCGGAATGCACCGCTCCGGGGCGCCACTGTGGCACAGCGGCGCCCCCCGTCAGGGCGAGTCGGGGACCCTCCGGGTCACTTACGGCCCGGCGTCCAGTTCATGCCCCATCCGTAGGCGTAGTCGACCGTGCGCTGCGGGCTGACGCCGCGCTGCGGCACCAGGTAGCGCGCCTCGCGCTGCACCACCAGGTCACCGCCCTGGTTGGTGATGAGGGCCAGGGCGCAGACGTTCGACGGCACGGTGCACTCGTCGAGCGAGAAGTCGATCGGGGCGCCGCCCGCCGGCTGCAGGGTGACGGTCGCGTGCAGGCCCGCGAAGCTGCGCGCGCCCTCGTAGATCGTCACGAAGATGAGGATCCGGCGGAACGCCTGCTTGTGGTCCAGGTTGATGGTGAGGTTCTCACCGGACTCGGAGCCGCCGGTCCTGTCGTCGCCGTCCAGGTGGATGAAGGGCGGCTGGTGCAGGGATCCGAACGCGTTGCCGAGCGCCTGGATCACGCCCTTGCTGCCGTCGGCGAGTTCGAACAGGGCGCACAGGTCGAGGTCGAGGTCGGAGTGGAACGCCGACGGCTTCCCGCTCTTGCGCCCCCATCCCTTGAACTGCTTGTGCACCTGCCAGATCAGGTTCACCCGCATCGCGCCGGAGGTGCCGCCCTGCTTGGTGAGGGAGACCGAGGGAGCCTCCTTGGTCAGCGTCACCTTCGTCAGCCGCACGGGCTGCGGGGCGGCCGGCGGGGCGCCGGGCGGCTGCGTCGGCGCGGGCGGCGCCTGGTACGGCTGCTGCGGGGCCTGGTAGGTCTGCGGCGCCGGGGGCGGGGGCTGGTACGGCTGCGGCGGCGGCTGGTAGCTCTGCGGCGCGGGGGGCGGCGGCTGGTACGGCTGCTGCGGGGCCTGGTAGGTCTGCGGGGCCTGCGGCGGCGGCTGGTGGGTCTGCGGGGCGGGGGCCGGCGCCGGAGCGGCCGGCTCGTCGACCGAGATGCCGAAGTCCGTGGCGAGGCCGCCCAGTCCGCTGTCGTACCCCTGCCCCACCGCGCGGAACTTCCAGGCGCCCTGGCGGCGGTAGAGCTCGCCGAGCACGAACGCGGTCTCCACGGAGGCGTCGGTGCTGTCGAAGCGCGCCAGTTCCGCGCCGCTGGCCGGGTCGCTGAGGCGGATGTGCAGCCCGGGGACCCGACCGAACGTCCCGCCGTCGCTGGAGGCGGCGAGCACGATGGTCTCGATGGCCGGTTCCACCCGGCCGAGGTCGACGGAGAGTGTGTCCGTCACCGTGTCGCCGGCGGTGCGCTTGCCCTCGTGGCGCACGGCGCCGGAGGCGTGCGCCGGCTGGTTGTAGAAGACGAAGTCGGCGTCGGACCTGACCTTGCCCCCTGCCAGCAGCAGGGCCGAGGCGTCCACGTCAGGGACACCCGGTCCCGCACGCCATCCCAGCTCCACGCGGACGGACGGGACGGACACCGGCACGTTCGTGCCCTTGCGCATCGTCATGCTCTCCCCTTTTGCACACGGTGCGGTCCACCGTAGCCCCGACCCCTGACCGTGGACATACGCCGCACCCCGGCGGGGCGGGAGGCGACCGCCGGTAACGCCCTACGGGCACGGCTTTTGCTCGATCTCGCGTTCAATGATGACCGATTTTCGTCGATTCGCTCGCATTGAGGGTCGACCGTCACTCACAGCACACAAAACAACCTACTAATCGGTCTCCCCAACCAGCACATCGTGGGCTTAACTTAAGTGCCATGAGCTCCCCCCGCGGCACCTATGGTGGCGGCTACTACGCAGCGCCGTCCTTCCCGGACACGCCGATCTACGACAGCCTCGTCGCTGAGCGTGGCACCCCCCAGATCGCCCCGATCAGGGTGCCGGCAGAGTACGCGTATCCCTCGTACGAGACCGGCAGGAACCTTCCGGCCCTGCCGGCCGCCCTCCCCGCGCTGCCGTCCGGTTCGTCGCAGTACTCCCCGTACCCGGCCGCGCAGGGCATGTCCAACAACTACCCGTCGAACGGCTACCAGCCGCAGCCCGCGCCGGTGCAGCACACCCCGGCGCCGTACATCCCGCAGCAGGCCGGCGGGGGCCGCGCGAGCGGCTCGTACAACGGCTTCAACGGGGCGAACGGCTTCTCCGGCGCAGGCGGCTACAACCCCGGTTCCACCGGCAGCCATCCGGTGCAGCAGCCGCCGCAGCAGGCCCCCGCGCAGGGCGGCCCCGGCTACGACTCCGCGCGCCAGCCGCAGCGGCCGGCGCCGCGCCAGTCGCCGAGCGGCTACGTGGAGGACCCGTACCAGCAGCGGCGTCCGCTCGGCCAGGGGAACCAGGGCTACTACCAGGGCTGAGCCCGAAACCGGCTGGCCGGGTCGCGACCCGTGCTGGCAGGATGCCGGTATGCCCAACGCCCTGCTCAGCGCCTTGCACACCTACCCGGTCAAATCGCTTCGCGGCCTCACCCACGAAGCGGCGGACGTGGAGCCGTGGGGGCTCGCCGGAGACCGCAGGTGGATGCTGGTGGACGACGACGGGCGCGTCATCACGCAGCGGCAGCACGCGGAGACGGCGCTGGTGACCGCGCAGCCGTCGGGGGGCGGCAGCCTGCGGTTCACCGCGCCGGGCCGCGAGGCGCTGCGGGTGGACCCGCCGGAGGACGGCGCGCCGGAACCGGTGCTGATCTTCGGCGACAAGGTCGAGGCCGTCGTGGCGGACGGCGCTGCCGCCGCCTGGTTCAGCGACTACCTCGGCGTGCCGGCCCGCCTGGTGCACATGCCGGACCCGGCCGTCTGCCGCCCCGTCGACCCGGAGTTCTCCCGTCCCGGCGACACCGTGTCGTTCGCCGACGGCTTCCCGCTGCTCCTCACCGCCACCGCGTCGCTCGACGCCCTCAACACCCATATCGCGCAAGGCCCGCACGCCGCCGAGGGACCGCTGCCGATGAACCGGTTCCGGCCCAACGCGGTCGTGGACGGCACCGGGGCCTGGGCCGAGGACGACTGGCGGCGGATCAGGATCGGCGAGGTCACCTTCCGCGTCGCCAAGCGCTGCGCGCGCTGCGCCGTGCCGACGACGGACCAGGAGACCGCCGTACGCGGCAGGGAGCCGATGCGCAGCCTGGCCAAGCACCACCGCATCGACGGCAAGACGGTCTTCGGTCAGAATCTGATCCCCGAACACCCCGGAACCCTGCGGGTCGGCGACCCGTTGACCATCCTGGAGTGACGCGCCAGGGCATCGCTCCCGCGACCACCGCGCGACCGGCCCGGCCCGCTCCCGCGCGGGTCCGCGCCGTTCAGTGACGGGAACGGTTGAAGGGGGTGCTCCTCCATGGGCTCCAGGGTGCGCTTCTGGCGTTGGCGGCGCAGTCCGCTGCGCCGCCGCTCGGATCTGGTCGAGGCGTGGATCAGCCTGCTCGCCGCGGTCCTGCTGGTCTGCGCGGTGCCCGCGGCCGGCTGGTTCACCGGCCAGGCCGCCAACCGCGCCCTGCAGCGCACCGTGCGCCACCAACTGGCCGAGCGCGCCCTGGTCCCCGCCGCCCCGGTCGCCGCGCCTCGGCCGGCGGAGACGGACAGCTCGCCCGCCCGGGCGGGCGAGCGCCGGCGGCCCGCGGTGCTGACCTGGAAGGCGCCGGACGGCTCGGCGCGCAGCGGCACCGTCCGCGTCGAGAACCAGGAGCGGGTCGGCGGCCGGCTGCACATCTGGACCGACCGCACCGGCCGGCCGGCCGATCCGCCGCTGGACCGCGCCACCGCCCGGGCGCACGCCGCGCTGGCCGGGATCGGCGGGGCGGTGCTGGCCGGCGGGGCCCTGCTGGGGGCACGGCAGTTGCTGCTGCGGCGGCTGCTGCGCCGCCGGCTCCTCGAATGGGAGCGTGATTGGGCCCGTGTCGGGCAGGATTGGGGACGGGCGGGCGCCGGCGGCTGACCGCGACTCGTCATGGAGGGCGCCCCACGCACGCTACGGTGGATCCCCCGGTGGCTTAACGCAAGAGGTGGGGGCAGGGCAGCCCGATGGCACATGGCGTGGTGCAGGTGACCAGCACGAGCAGCTCGCGGTGGCGCCGCCGTTCGGGAGAGTACGAGACCCTGGCCGCGGCCCTGGAGGCGGCCGGTGACGGCGACGTGCTGTCGATCGCGCCGGGCACCTACCGGGAGAACCTGGTCGTGACCCGGACCGTGACGCTGCGTGCCGCGGAGGGCCTGGGCTCGGTGCGGATCGCCCCGGCGGCGGGCGTGGCGCTGACGCTGCGCGCGGCGGCCCTCGTCCAGGACCTGACCGTCGAGGGGCAGGACACCTCGGTGGCCGCCCTGCTCATCGAGGGCTGCGCACCGGAACTGACGGGCCTGCGGGTCACCACCCGGTCGGCCGTCGGCATAGAGGTGCGCGACAGCGCGCGGCCCACCGTCCGGCAGTGCACCGTGGACAATCCGGCGGGGCTGGGGATCAGCCTCCTGGAGTCGGCGGGCGGGCTGTTCGAGGACTGCGAGGTGGTCTGCGCGGGCCAGACGGGCGTGTCGGTGCGCGGCGGGGCCTCGCCCCGGCTGGAGCGCTGCCGCATCCACCACAGCAACGGCGCGGGCCTGTCCGTCACCGGCGAGGGCACCTCCGCCGAGGCCGTCGGCTGCGAGGTCTACGAGATCAAGGGCACCGGGGTGCAGGTCGCCTCGCGCGCCACCGGGCACTTCACCGACTGCCAGGTGCACCGCACCACGGGCGACGGGATCACGCTCGACACCGACGCGGTGCTCACCCTGTCCGACTGCGACATCCACGACATCCCCGAGAACGCGATCGACCTGCGGGCCCGTTCGGTGCTCACCCTCACCCGCTCCGCCGTGCGCCGCTTCGGCCGCAACGGCCTGTCGGTGTGGGACCCGGGCACCCGGGTGGACGCCAACCAGTGCGAGATCCACGACAGCACGGGCGACTACCCGGCGGTCTGGGTGAGCGACGGGGCCGCCGCCGTGCTGGACTCCTGCCGGGTGCACGACGTGCCCGACGCCCTGTTCGTCCTCGACCGCGGCTCGCGGGCGGACGTGGTGGACAGCGACTTCACCCAGGTGCGCAACACCGCGGTGTCGGTGAGCGACGGCGCCACCGTCCAGCTCGACGACTGCCGGATCCGCGAGGCCGCCACCGGCGCCTGGTTCCGCGACCACGGCAGCGGCGGCACCCTGGCCGCGGTCACCATCGACGACACGGCCACCGGTGTCATCGTCACCAAGGGCGCCGACCCGGTGCTGGACCGCTGCACCGTCACCAACCCCGCCGAGGCCGGGTTCTACGTGTCGGCCGAGGGCCGCGGCACCTTCACCGGCTGCCGGGTCACCGGCAGCCGCGGCTACGGCTTCCACGTCATCGACGGCTGCCGCAGCACCCTGACCCGCTGCCGCACCGAGCGCTGCGAGCGCGGCGGCTACGAGTTCGCGGAACCGGGGCCCGTCACCGAGGACTGCACCAGCGACCGGGCGGCGGAGCAGACCCCGGACATCGGCGCCACCGCCCCGGCGACCGCGGTGGCCGTCCAGTCGTTCGGGCTGCTCGGCGGGGTGCCCCAGCAGGGCTCCGCGCCCGCGGAGCCGGAACCGGAGCCGGCCGTCCGGGACTCGGACGACGTGCTCGGCGAACTCGACGCCCTCGTCGGCCTGGACAGCGTCAAGCGCGAGGTGCGCACCCTCATCGACCTGATCGCCGTCGGCCGCCGCCGCCAGGAGGCCGGCCTCAAGGCGCCGTCGCTGCGCAGGCACCTGGTCTTCACCGGCTCTCCCGGCACCGGCAAGACCACGGTGGCCCGGCTGTACGGCGAGATCCTGGCCTCGCTGGGCGTGCTGCAGCGCGGCCATCTCGTCGAGGTGGCCCGGGTGGACCTGGTCGGCGAGCACATCGGTTCGACCGCCATCCGCACCCAGGAGGCGTTCGACCGGGCGCGCGGCGGGGTGCTGTTCATCGACGAGGCGTACGCGCTGTCGCCGGAGGACTCCGGGCGGGACTTCGGCCGCGAGGCGATCGACACCCTGGTCAAGCTCATGGAGGACCACCGGGACGCGGTGGTGGTCATCGTCGCCGGGTACACCGCCGAGATGGAGCGCTTCCTCGCCTCCAACCCCGGGGTGGCGTCCCGGTTCTCCCGCACCATCACCTTCGGCGACTACACGTCCGAGGAGCTGCTGCGGATCGTGGAGGCGCAGGCGATCGAGCACGAGTACCGGCTCGGCGACGACGCGGGCGACGCGATCCTCAAGTACTTCAACGGCCTGCCCCGGGGGCCGGGCTTCGGCAACGGCCGCACCGCCCGGCAGACCTTCGAAGCGATGGTCGAGCGGCACGCGGGGCGCCTCGCGCACGTCACCGAGCCGAGCCATGACGAGCTGCAGCTGCTCTACCCGGAGGACCTGCCCGAACTGCCCTGAGCGGGCAGCGCGGTCGCCAACCGGCGCAGCAGGGCGGCCCGTTCGGCGGCGAAGGCCGGGTCGGTCTGGAAGGACGAGTGACCCAGCACCGGTTCCGGCAGCGGGTGGCGCGGGGTGCGGCCGTAGGCGACGGGGTCCTTGAGCGGCCCGCGGTCCACCACCGTGCCCTCGCCGACCCGCACCGGGCCGCCGATCGGGTCCGTCCGCCGCCACAGGTTGCGCCAGGCGCTCAGCTCCCGGTGCAGGGAGCACAGCTGCGCGGGCCCGAAGTGCGCGGGGAACCACCGGCCGTAGAGCCGTTCCAGCGGGCAGCCGTAGGTGAGCAGGGCGACGCGGCGCCGGGTCGCCGGGTCCAGCTGCCAGACGGCCGCCGCCGCCAGCACCCCGCCCTGCGAGTGGCCGGACAGGATGATCCGTCCGTCGGTGCGCGCGGTCCAGGCGGCCATCCGCCACGTCAGGTCGGGCACCGCCCGCTCGGCGTAGCAGGGCGGCGCGAAGGGGTGGGCGGCGCGCGGCCAGAACGTGCCGACGTCCCACAGGATGCCGATCGTGCGGCGGGCGGAGGCGTCGCGGTAGGCGCGGCGCCCGAGCGCCAGCAGGGCGACGACCCCCGCGCCGACCAGCCAGGAGCCCAGCGACTGCGCGGCCCGCGCCACGTCGGGCAGCGGTCCCGGCGTGCCGCGCGCCGCCTCCCCCGGCCCCGACCCGCCGATCCACGCCCCGACGACGGCGCCCGCGCCGAGCACGAACGAGACCCCGCAGACCAGCGCGACCAGCGACGCGACGGAGTCGGTCAGCCCGGCCCGGGCGATCGCCCCGGCGATCTGCCGGGTCCTGGCCGGCTGCCGGGCCTCCCCCGGGTACAGCTCGGCCAGCCGCTCGCCGAGGGCCAGCCGCTCCCGCCACACCCGCCACGCCGCGCCGGCCACCACGCCCACCAGCACGACGAGCAGCACCGGGATGATCGACGCCTGCCACGTCAGCAGGGCGGGCGGCCCCTGCAGCGGATCGCCGTCCTGGCCCGGGGTCCCGCCCCGGTCCAGCCAGTCCGCTATCCGCTGGCAGACGCCGCCCGTCAGCACCCCGCCCAGGGCGCAGGCGAGCAGCGCGACGGCGGGCCCGCCCAGCCCGCGCAGCACCGCCCGGCCGGGCCGGCCGCCGTAGTGCGGCGCGTCCACGGCGGGCTCCGCCGACTGCGCCGGGATCGCCGGCGCGTGTGGTCGCTCGCGCGCCGCCCGGTGCATCAGTGCGGCCGTCACGGCCAGGGCGGCGATCATGGCCCCCTGGACGAGGGTGAAGGCGGTGAAGGTGGCGTCGGCCGGCAGCCGCCCGGCGGAGACCCAGCCGGGACGGTGCCAGCCGGCGTAGCCGGCGACGGCGGCCAGCACGGCCGGGCTGCCGCACAGCAGCAGCCGCGCGGTGCGGTGGTCCGTGGCGTCGTCGGGCTCGGTCTCGCTGCGCCCGGCCCGGCAGGTCTCGGTGATCGCGGCGGCCGAGAGCACGGCGATCGCGGCGCCGAGGCCCCAGCCGGTCGCGACGAGCGCACCGGTTCCGCGCTCGTGGTCGTGGCGCAGCGCGGGCACCAGCAGCGCCGTCGCGACGGTGAGGAGCCCTGCGGCGGTGTGCGCGGAGCGCAGCCGGGCGACCAGCCGGCGGCCGTACCAGAACCCGGGCAGCGCCAGCGCGGGCCCGTCGGCGCGGGGGCGGTCGTCGGCGGCCGGACGCTGGGACTCGTACGCGTACCAGGTGCGGTGCGAGAGCCACCACAGCAGCGCGGTCAGCGCGGCGGGCACCAGGGCCGCGAGGGCGAGCCGGCGGCCCGGCTCGGACCACCAGCCGCCCCGGTGCGCGGCGGCGAAGCCGAGCCAGTACTTGCCGCGCACGCAGGAGGCGCCGCCCGCGCACTGCCAGCCGACCAGGTCCATGGAGACCTCGCAGACGGCGGCGACCAGCAGCAGGGTCAAGGTGAGCGCGATGAGCCGCACCAGCACGTCGTACGTCCGGTTCAGGCCGCGCCGGCCGGTCGGCGGGCGCATCCAGTGCGCCAGATTGACGATCATGAACGGGGTCAGCAGCAGCCACAGGGCGCGGCTGCCGTTGCCCGAGGTCAGGTTGCACCAGGTATAGGCCTCCGGCACCGGCCCCTTCCGGTCGTCCCCGTCCTGCTCGGCGTCGACGTCCGCCGTGCGGCGGTAGAGCCCCGCCGTGTTGTCGCCGGCCACCCGCACGGTCCGCGGATCGCCGAGCATGCCGTCGGGTGTGGCGCCGCCCACGCCGTGGACGAGCAGTTCGAGTGCCGGCGCCCACGTGTCCCGGGGCCCGGTCGACAAGTGCCGGTTCACATGATTCCCGTCTGTCGCGCGGCCCCAGGATCTTTGTCCCGGCGGCCGGACGCGGCCCCCCGTACGGAATGTGCCCCGAAATGGTGACAAGGACGCGCGCCGGAGCCCCCGTCACCCCCCGCACGCCCGGATAGCCCCTCGCATGGAAGGATGACCGTGGTTCGATGGCGTTCGACGGGACGCATGAGACGAGAGACAGGGCCACGGGTGAGCGACAACCAGAATCTCCTCGCCGAGCAGCGACGCGCCCTCATCCTCGACGAGGTCAGGCGGCGCGGCGGGGTACGGGTCAACGAGCTCACCCGCAAGCTGAACGTCTCGGACATGACCGTCCGCCGCGATCTGGACGCCCTGGCGCGCCAGGGCGTCGTGGAGAAGGTGCACGGCGGCGCGGTCCCGGTGGTCGAGGCGAGCAGCCACGAGCCGGGCTTCGAGGCCAAGTCGGGCCTGGAGCTGGGCGCGAAGGAGGCCATCGCGCGGGCGGCGGCCGAACTGGTGACCCCGGGCAGCGCGATCGCCCTGTCGGGCGGCACGACGACGTACTCGCTGGCTCACCGGCTGCTGGACGTGCCGGACCTGACCGTGGTGACCAACTCCGTGCGCGTCGCCGACGTCTTCCACACCGCGCAGCGGCGGCCCGGCGCGCAGAGCCGGGACGGCGCGGCGACGGTGGTGCTCACCGGCGGGGTCAGGACCCCGTCGGACTCCCTGGTGGGGCCGGTGGCGGACCGGGCGATCGGCTCGCTCCACTTCGACATGCTCTTCCTGGGCGTGCACGGGATCTCGGTCGAGGCCGGCCTGTCGACGCCGAACCTGGCGGAGGCGGAGACCAACCGGCAGTTCGTGCGGTCCGCCCGCCGCGTCGTGGTCATCGCCGACCACACCAAGTGGGGCACGGTCGGGCTCAGTTCCTTCGCCTCGCTGGAGGACGTGGACACCCTCGTCACCGACGCGGGCATCCCCGAGGTGCTGCGCGCGGAGATCTCCGAGTACCTGTCGGACCTGGTCGTCGCGGGCGAGGCGGACTCCCCCGCAGACAGCTGACGCGTCGTCACGTAGGGTGCGGCGCATGGCCCGCCGATCACGCTCCCCGCGCCCTCTGCGCCGCGTCGACACCGACTTCCTCGACACCGCGCCCGTACGCCTGGTCTTCACCCTCGCCATCACGTCCCCGCCTCAGGCGGTGTACCGCGCCCTGGCCGAGGACACCGAGGCGTGGCCGGCCTGGTTCGACTCCGTGAAGTCCGCGCGCCGCACCGCCGTGGGGCGCGACGTCGCCCTGGCGGGCGGCGTGCGCTTCGAGGAGACCGTCCTCGTCGACGAGGCGCCCCGGCGCTACGTCTACCGCGCCGACACCACCAGCGCCCCCGGCCTGCGGGCCCTCGTGGAGGAGTGGAAGGTCGCGCCGACGGGCGCGGGCAGCCTCGTCCAGTGGACCTTCGCGATGGACGGCCCGGCACCGCTGCGCACGGTACTGCGGGTGCTGCGACCGGGCCTGGGCCGGGCGTTCCGCGGCGCGGTCCTGAAGCTCGACCGGCGCCTGGCGAAGGCGGAGTAGCCCGCGGGGGCTCGGCGGCCGGCCCCCGCGGGGTCGGCCGCTACTTCCGCAGCAGGAGGATGACGCCCGCCACGGCGACGCCCAGCACGACAGCCGCCGCGCCGTAGGCGAGGCGGTGCGAGCGCAGGACGGGCAGGTAGCGGTCGGCGGCGAGGCGGCCGGGACCGGTCAGGGCCAGGGCGGCGGCGGCCGCGGTCAGCAGCAGTTCGTACTCGACGCCCTGGGGCGCGAAGAAGCCGCCGCCCCACTTCACGGCCAGCGCGTTGACCATGGTGCCGACCACCGCGGCGCCCGCCAGCGGGGTGAGCAGGCCGATCGCCAGGCCGAGGCCGCCCAGCGTCTCGCTGAGACCCGCCACGACGGCCATCGCCTTGCCCGACGGGTAGCCGCTCATGGTGAAGAACTGGCCGGTGCCGTCGATGCCGCCGCCGCCGAACCAGCCGAACAGCTTCTGGCTGCCGTGCGCGGCCATGGTGAGGCCGACCGCGAGGCGGAGCAGGAGCAGTCCCGCGTCGTAGGCGTGCGGGGTGGCCGCCGCGTCCGTCGGGGCGGGCGCGGCGAGCGAACGCGAGGGGAGTTGCGTGGTGGGGGACGGCATAGGGCGGATCTCCTGGGGTGGGGGACGGCGTGGTTCAAATTCGAACCACCGGCTCCCGACCGTAGCGGCTAATTCGAATTTGAACAACAGGGCTACGATGTCCCCATGGAGAACACGAGGTGGCTCGACGAGCAGGAGATGGCGGCCTGGACGGCCTTCCTCGCGGCGAGCAGCCTGCTGGCCCGCCGGGTGGAACAGCAGCTGAAGGACGACGCCGACCTCTCGCACCCGCAGTACGAGATCCTCGCCCGGCTCTCCGCGGCCCCCTGCGGCGAACTGCGGATGACCGAGCTCGCCGACGCCCTGCTCACCTCCAAGAGCGGACTGACCTACCAGGTCACCCAGATGGAGAAGAGCGGGCTGGTCCGCCGCAGGTCCTTCCCCGGCGACGTGCGCGGCGTCGTCGCCTGCCTCACCGACGAGGGATGGGCGAAGGTCCGCGAGACCGCCCCGGGCCATGTCGCCCTGGTCCGCGAACTCCTGATCGACGTCCTCACCCGCGAGCAGCTCACCGCCGTCGCGGAGGGTCTGGGGGAGGCCGGCCGCCGCATGCGCGCATCGAACGTCCGATGAGCCCTGCGGGCCGGCCGTCCCCCGGCCCCCCGCCGGCCGTCAGCGGCCGCTCCGCGCCAACCGCAGGGTGCGGATCTCGAACGGCCGCAGCGCGAGCTCGACCGCGTCCGCGCCGGACACCGCCCCGCCCACCGGCCGCTCCAGCAGATCGCACACCGTGGCCGACGCGACCGCGAACCCCGTCGTCAGCCGCGCCCGGACCCGGCCGCCGCCGGACTCGTACAGCCGCACCACCACGTCCCCGCTGCCGTCGTCGGCGAGCTTCACCGCCGTCACCACCACCGCGTCGTGGTCGACGGACACCAGCGGCGCCACCGCCGTGTCCCCCGGCACCCGCCGCTCCGGCAGGTTGATGCGGTAGCCCTCCCGCACCGCGTCCCCGATCGAGGCGCCGGGGACCAGCGCGTAGCGGAACCGGTGGGTGCCCTGGTCGGTGTGCGGGTCGGGGAAGCGCGGGGCGCGCAGCAGCGAGAGCCGCACGGTGGTGGTCGTACCGCCGGTGAGCGAGGTGGCGGCGTCGGGCCGCACCGTGCGCGTCACGTCGTAGCCGTACGTCGAGTCGTTGACGACGGCCACGCCCCAGCCCGGCTCCTCCAGGTGCACGAACCGGTGCGCGCACGCCTCGAACTTCGCCGCGTCCCAGCTGGTGTTGGTGTGCGTGGCGCGGTAGAGGTGGCCGAACTGGGTCTCGGCCGCCGTGCGGTCGGCGTGCAGGTCGAGCGGGAAGGCGGCCTTGAGGAACTTCTCGGTCTCGTGCCAGTCCACCTCGGTGGCGACGTCCAGCCGCCGCTCCCCCGCGCTGAGCGTCAGCACCTGCTCGACCCGCGAGGCGCCGAAGGACCGGGTCACCCGGACCGACGCCACCCCGGCGCCGACCGCGTCCAGCTCCAGGGTGTCGACGTCGGTGAGGTCGGTGACCGTGTTGCGGTAGAAGGTGTCGACGTCCCACGCGTCCCAGCGGTTGGGGAAGTCGGGGTGCAGCTGCAGCAGGTTCGCGGCGGCGCCCGGCGCCACGGTCTCCCGCTGCGCCTCGAGGTCGTAGACGGAGACGACGAGCCCGCGCGCGTCGATCGCCACCCGCAGCAGCCCGTTGGCGAGGACGAACCCGCCGCCCTCGCGCGGTGCGGCGGTGACCGCCGGGCCCGTGTACGGCGCCGCGACGACGGCACCGCCCGCCGGGACGCCGGAGCGGCTGTGGGGAGCGGCGTTGAACAGCACGGAGGTGCCGCCGGTGGGGCTGCCCGCGAGGGCGGCCTGCGCGCCGGTGATGATCCCCTCCAGTTCCGCGCCGACGGCCGCGTACTTCGCCTCCGCCTCGCGGTGCACCCAGGCGATGGACGAGCCGGGGAGGATGTCGTGGAACTGCAGCAGCAGGACCGTCTTCCAGATCCGGTCCAGCTCCTGGTACGGGTACGGGAAGCCCGCGCGTACGGCGGCGGTCGCGGCCCACAGCTCGGCCTCGCGCAGCAGGTGCTCGCTGCGGCGGTTGCCCTGCTTGGTGCGGGCCTGGCTGGTGAGGGTGGCGCGGTGCAGTTCGAGGTAGAGCTCGCCCACCCAGACGGGCGCGTCGGGGTACTCGGCGTGCGCCTTCTCGAAGAACGCCGACGGCTTCTCGAAGACGACCTTCGCCGAGCCCTCCAGGTCGGCCAGCCGCTTGCCGTGCGCCAGCATCTCGCGGGTGGTGCCGCCGCCGCCGTCGCCCCAGCCGGTCGGGGCCAGCGACCGGGTCGCGGAGCCCTTCTCCTGGAAGTTGCGGACCGCGTGCGCGACCTCCTTGCCCGACAGCTGGGCGTTGTAGGTGTCGATCGGCGGGAAGTGGGTGAAGACCCGGGTGCCGTCCAGGCCCTCCCACCAGAACGTGTGGTGCGGGAACTTGTTGGTCTCGCTCCAGGAGATCTTCTGGGTCAGGAACCACTGGGCGCCGGCCTGCTTGACGATCTGCGGGAGCGCCGCCGAGTAGCCGAACGTGTCGGGCAGCCACACCTCCTCGGTCTCGATGCCGAACTCGTCGAGGAAGAACCGCTTGCCGTGCACGAACTGCCGGGCCAGCGCCTCGGAGCCCGGCATGTTGGTGTCGGACTCCACCCACATCCCGCCCACCGGCACGAACCGGCCGTCCGCGACGGCCTTCTTGACCCGCGCGTACACCTCCGGCCGGTGCTCCTTGATCCAGGCGTACTGCTGCGCCTGCGACATGGCGTAGACGAACTCCGGGTTCTCCTCCAGCAGCGCCGTCATGTTGGAGGTGGTGCGCGCGACCTTGCGGACGGTCTCGCGCAGCGGCCACAGCCAGGCCGAGTCGATGTGCGCGTGGCCCACCGCGCTGATGCGGTGCGCGGAGCGGTGGGCGGGTGCGGCGAGCACCTCGGCCAGCTGCTCGCGGGCGGCGGCGGCCGAGCCGCCGACGTCCTGCAGGTCCACGGCGTCCAGCGACCGTTCGACCGCGCGCAGGATCTCCCAGCGGCGCGGGGAGTCGGTGGACAGCTCCTGCATCAGCCCGCCGAGCACCTCCAGGTCCTGGACCAGCTCCCACACCGTCTCGTCGAAGACCGCGAGGTCCATCCGGGCGAGCTTGTACTGCGGCTCGCTGCCCGCGGTCTCCTTGTCGCCGAGGTCGGTGGGCAGGAAGGGGTGGTAGTCGAGCAGGACCGGGTTGGACGACGCCTCGATGTGCAGCTCCACCCGCTCGCCGCCGGCGACGGGCGCGCCGATCCGGATCCACTGGTTGCGCGGGTTGAGCCCCTTCACCGGCGAGCCGTCCGCCCGGTAGACCAGGCCCTCGCACTGGAAGCCGGGCATGTTCTCGTCGAAGCCGAGGTCGAGCAGCGCCTCGACGGTCCGGCCGGCCCACTCGTCCGGCACGACGCCGGTCACGGTGATCCAGCTGGTGCCCCACGGCGGGCCCCAGGGCCGGCCGGTCTCGATGGGCGTGCGGGGCGCGGCCAGTCCCTCGGCGACCGGGACGGGCTCGCCGGGGGCGTTCCAGATCCCGATGTCCAGCGGCACCGACTGCGGGTACACGGCGGGGCGGATGCGCTCGTCGAGGACCCGCTTGAGGCGGTCCTCGGTGACGGTTCGGTTGCTGTGCATGAGGGTCTCCTCAGATCCGGGGGGAGGCGGCGGACGGCGGGGCGGAGGCGGCGGGCGACCGGGTCACGGCCTTTCCATCTCTACGCCGCGCGGGGGGCGAGCGGTAGCGGCGCACCGGCGCACGCCGCTCACCGGCCCGTTCCGGCGATCAGGTCGACCTGCTCGACGGTGAGGACCTCGGTGATGCCGCGGGCCGCCAGATGGGCGGCGTCGTCAGCGCGTTCGGCGAGGACGGCGGCGGGCCGGACCCCGGCGGCGGCCAGTCGCGCCCACGCCTCGAAGAACGCCCCGCCGGGCGCGCACACCGACCGGGACGGCGCCTCCACCGGGTCGCCCGCCTCCACCACCAGGGCGGTGGTGCGCGGCGCCGGGCGGTGTTCGCGTCCGCGCCACCGCTCGACGGCCCGGGCGACGGCGGCACCGGCGGGCTTGACGGTGCGGTCGGTGGTGAGCAGCCCGAGGCCGTACTCCAGCTCGGGGAAGTCCGCGAGCGCGCGGTCCACGTCGTGGGAGCACCACCAGGTGATGCCCCACACGTCCGGGCAGTCCAGCGCGGCGGCGATGGTGGCCTCGGTGAACTCCGCGGCGTGCTCGGCCGGGATGTGCGGGGCGGGCGCGCCCACCTCCTGCAGCCACACCGGCCGGTGCGGGTCGGCGGCCCACGCCTTCGACAGTTCGATCAGGTAGGCGGCGTGCTGCTCGGTGGCGGTGCCGGTGCGGCCGTGGCGCTGCGCGGTGCCGTTGAAGACCCAGGAGTGGACGGCGGTCGCGGCGCCCAGCAGGGCGGAGTGGCCGGGGGTGAAGGGGTGGTCGTCCTGGTACCAGGCGGCGTCGTAGGACGCGTGCAGGTGGAACTTGCCGGGCGCGCCCTCCTCGCACGCGGCCAGCACCCGCCGCAGCCAGGCCTCGGCCTGGCCGGGGGTGATCCGGTCGGGGTCGGGGTGCGGGCCCGAGGAGAACTGGTTGATCTCGTTGCCGATGGTCATGCCCAGGAAGCCGGGCCGGTCGGCGAGCGCGGCCGCGAGGGTGCGCAGGTACGCGGCCTCGCCGTCGATGACGTCGGGGTCGGTGAAGAGGTTGCGGCGGTGCCAGGTGGTGGTCCAGGAGGGCACGAAGTCGAAGCTGGACAGGTGGCCCTGCAGGCCGTCCACGGCGGTGTCGAGGCCGCGCTCGGCCGCGGCGTCGACCAGCTGGACGAGCTGCTCGACGGCGCGCGGCCTGATCAGGGTGCGGTTCGGCTGGAAGACCGGCCAGAGCGGGAAGACCCGGATGTGGTCGAGGCCGAGGGCGGCGATGGAGTCCAGGTCGGCGCGGACCTCGTCGAGGTCGAAGTCGAGCCAGTGGTGGAACCAGCCGCGCGTGGGCGTGTAGTTGACGCCGAAGCGCATGGTGTTCATCCGGTGCGATGTCCTCAGTGCGGGGAGGGGATCGGGTGCTCGGCCCGAGGGGAACGGGTGCTCAGCCCTTGACGGCGCCTTCGCCCACGCCGCGGAAGAAGTACCGCTGCAGGCAGGCGAACATGACGATGAGCGGGGCTACGGCGATGATGGTCCCGGCGGCGACGAGCCGGGGGTTGTTGGCGAACGTGCCGTGCAGGAAGTTCAGCCCGACGGTCAGGGTGTACTTGTCCGGGTCGGACAGCACGATCAGCGGCCAGAGGAAGTCGTCCCAGGCACCCATGAACGAGAAGATCGCCACGACCGCCAGGGTGCCCTTGACGGAGGGCAGCGCGATCCGCGTGAAGCGCTGCCAGACGTTGGCGCCGTCGATGACGGCCGCCTCCTCGATCTCGTACGGGAGGTGGCTGAACGCGTTCCGCATCAGCAGCACGTTCATCGCGCCGATGCAGCCGGGCAGCACCACGGCGATCAGGGTGTTGTTCAACTGCAGCTCGCGCATGGTGGTGAACTGCGCGATGAAGATGGACTCGAAGGGCACCAGCAGCGCCATGACGAACGCGGTGGTCGCGAGCTTGCGGCCGCGGAAGCGCAGCCGGGCCAGCGCGTAGCCGGCCAGGGCCGAGCCGACGCAGTTGGTGACGACGCTCGCCGCCGCGACCTTGAGGGAGTTCAGCGCGTACTCCCAGACCGGGATGATGTTCGCGACGCCCGAGTAGTTGTCCAGCGTCGGATGCTCCGGGAGCAGCTTCGGCGGGTAGCTGTACATGTCCTCGGTCGGCCCCTTGAGCGAGGTGCTCAGCTGCCACAGGAACGGGCCGATCGTGACGGCCAGGACGGCGAGCAGCAGGAGGTAGCGCAGGACGAGCTGCCAGCGGGGCATACGGCCGCCCATGTCACTCACCGTCCTTGCGGTCGGCGCGCAGCACCAGCAGCATCAGGACCAGGGTGACCACGAAGATCACCACGGAGAGCGCGGAGGCGTAGCCGGTGCGCCCCGACAGCCCGGTGCCGACCCGCTGGACGAGCATGACGAGGGTGGTGTCCTCGCCGGCCGGGCCGCCGGTGGGGCCGGCCATCAGGTAGACCTCGGTGAAGACCTTGAAGGCCGCCACCGACGACAGCGCGGCGACCAGCACCATGGTGGAGCGCACCGCCGGGACGGTGATGCTGACGAAGCGCCGGAACGCCCCGGCACCGTCCACGGCGGCCGCCTCGTGCAGTTCGCGCGGCACGTTGGCCAGCGCCGCCAGGTAAATGATCATGTAGTAGCCCAGGCCCTTCCACACCGTCAGCGCCATCGCGCTGAACAGCAGCAGCCACTGGTCGCTGAGGAACGCCACCGGGCCGGTGCCGAAGTACCCGAGGATCCCGTTGACCAGCCCGCGGTCGTCCAGCATCCACACCCAGATCAGCGCGACCACGACGACCGACGCGACGACCGGGGTGTAGAAGGAGGAGCGGAAGAACGCGATGCCGGGGACCTGCTTCTGCACGAGCAGCGCCAGCAGGAGCGGCAGCAGCACGGTGCACGGCACCACGAGCAGCACGTACAGCGTGCTGTTGCGCAGCCCGGTCCAGAACTGCTCGTCGTCCAGCATGTCCTGGAAGTTCCGCAGCCCCACCCAGTGGCCGGGGGTCAGGGTGCGGGCGTCGGTGAACGCCGTGCCGACGGTGGAGAGGAACGGGTAGAGGCTGAACGCGGCGATGATCACCAGGCCGGGCAGCAGGAACAGCCAGGGGCTGGCGGCCCGGTGGGTCCTTGCACTCATGTCGGGTCCGCCCGCTCAGCTCTGCTTGAGCAGCTTGTCGCTCTGGGCGACGGCGTCGTCCAGCGCCTGCTGCGGCGACTTCTTGCCCTGCAGCGCCTTGGCCACCTCGTTCTTGAGGATGGTCTTCATCTCGTCGGTCATCACGACCGGCGTGTAGTTGACCGCGCCCTTGAGCAGCCGCGCGGAGGCGACCCGGACCCGGCCCTCGTCGGTGCCGTCGTCCTGGGTCCAGTAGGGCTGGTCGAGCGAGCCCGCGGTGCTCGGGAAGATCGCGACCTTGTGCGCGAACGACTCCTGGTTCTGCTTGTCGGTGATGAAGTGCGCGAAGGCGATGGCCGCGGCCTTGTGCTTGCTGTGGCTGTTCACCCCCATGCCCATCACGTACATGTTCGGGTGGCCGGTGTTGTTGGGCGCGTCGGTGATGCCGAGGTTCTTGTACAGCTCGGGCGCGTTCTGCTTGAAGGTGCCCAGGTCGTGCGCGCTGCCCGGGTTCATCGCGACCTTCTGCTGCAGGAACTTCTGGCCGACGGCGTCGGGGCCGCTGGTCAGCGCCTGGGAGTCCAGTCCGCCGTTCTTGAACAGCTCCAGGTACCTGGTGAGCAGCTCGGTGCCCTTGGCGTCGTTGTAGGTGAACTCGGTCGCGTCCGCGTTCATCAGCGGGACGCCGTAGCGGCCGAAGTCCTCGATGGAGGGGGTGCCCGCGAGGGTGGCGGTCTTCCCGCCGGACTTCACCGCGATGGTGTTGGCGGCGGTGAAGAGCTCGTCGTAGGTCTTCGGCGGCTTGGCCGGGTCGAGGCCGGCCTGCTGGAACAGCGTCTTGTTGTAGAACAGCGGGCCGGTGTTGAGGTACCAGGGGAAGGCGTACGAGCCCTCCAGGCCGGGCAGTTCGTTGCCCTTCCACGCCTCGGGCGTGTAGTCGGCCTTGAACTTGGCGGCCGCCGGCTCCTTGTCCAGGCTCATCAGCATCCCCGCCTTGGCCAGCGGGTACGACAGGTCGGGCGAGACGTTGACGACGTCGGGGAGCGTGCCGCCGGCCGCGTCGGCGCTGAGCTTGTCGGCGTAGTTCTCGGCGGGCTGGTCGAGCCACTTCACGTGGACCCCGGGGTTCTCCTTCTCGAACTGCGCCGTCAGGCCCTCGAAGTAGTCCTTGTAGTTCGCCCGCAGGTTCCAGGTCTGGAAGCTGATGTCGCCCTCGATCTTCCCGTCGGCGCTGCCGCCGGCGTCGTCCGCGCCGGAACCGCAGGCGGTCAGCGTCAGCGCGGACAGCAGCAGGGGCAGGACGACGGCAGTCGTGCGGGTGGCGCCGCGGCGGGTGCCGCGCTCTCCACGGGTTCTTCCACGGGATTCGGACATGGCTGACAAGCTCCTTCGCTCGGGCCAGCAGGGGGGCGGGGTAAGGCTGCACCCGTGTGGTGAGCATCGTCAACGGTTAACCGGTGATGAATTCCAACTGTCCGGCATATGTGCAGGTGAGAGCAGTTCTACTCGGGAAACTAATGCGCATTAGTACGATGTAGCTCAAGCGCATTAGTAGCCGCGCTCACGCTCGATGCGGGAGTAGGACATAATCCAGCCATGGATCCCGTGCGCCGCACTCCGGCCCGCCGCCCGACGATGAAGGACATCGCGCGGCGCGCGGGCGTCTCCGAGAGCGCCGTCTCCTTCGCGCTCAACGACCGGCCCGGCGTCTCCCCCGCGACCCGCGACCGGGTCCGCCGGGTCGCGGAGCAGCTGGGCTGGCGGCCCAGCACCGCGGCCCGCGCGCTGTCCGGCGAGGGCGCCGCCACCGTCGGCCTGGTGCTGGCCCGGCCCGCGCACACGCTGGGCGTCGAGTCGTTCTTCCTGCAACTCGTCTCGGGCATCCAGGTGGTGCTGGCGCGGCGCCACCTCGGGCTGCTCTTCCAGGTCGTGGAGGACCTCGGCGAGGAGTGCGCGATCTACCGCCGCTGGTGGGCCGAGCGCCGGGTCGACGGGCTGCTCGTCGTCGACCCCCGGCTCGACGACCCCCGTCCCGCGCTGCTCGACGAACTCGGCCTGCCCGCCGTCGTGATCGGCGCGCTCGCCCCGGGCGCGCCCGCGCACTCGGGCCTGTCCACCGTGTGGGCCGACGACGCGGGGGCGATGGCCTCGATCGTGGACCACCTGTACGGGCTCGGGCACCGCAGGATCCTGCACATCGCCGGGCTGCCGCACCTCGCCCACACCCAGCGCCGGATCCGCTCGCTGCGCGCGGAGGCGGCCCGCCGCGGGCTGCCCGACGTGCACTCCATCAGCACCGACTACTCGGACACCGAGGGCGCCGAGGCCACCCGCCGCGCCCTGGCCCAGCCCCGGCCGCCGACCGCGATCGTCTACGACAACGACGTGCTGGCGATGGCGGGGCTGGCCGTCGCCAACGAGCGCGGGCTCGCGGTCCCCGCCGACCTGTCCGTCGTGGCCTGGGACGACTCCGTGCTCTGCCGCAGCGCGCACCCCGCGCTGACCGCGCTGGTCCGCGACACCGGCAGCTTCGGCCGGCACGCGGCCGAGCAGCTGCTCAGCCTCCTCGACGGCAACCCCGCCCAGGAGATCCAGGACGACCTGCCGCGCCTGGTGGCCCGCGCGAGCACCGGACCGCCTCCCGCGGGGTAGCGCGAGGCGCCTGCCGCGGGGCCGCTTCCTCTTGGGGCCGCGGGCCCGGCATCCCCACCGCGCTGCCGAGCGAAGGGGCCCCGGTGGGCACGTACCCGGGCGCGCGAACCACCCGCGGCCGGGCCGGACGCACGCCCTGCGCCCCGCCCGGCGGACGCCGTCGCGGGTCGGCACCGGCCGGCGGCAGCCGCTCAGCGGTACTCGGCCAGGCGGGGGCGGACGCCCAGCAGGACCAGGACGGCCGCGGCGGCCAGCGCGGCGCCGGGGACGGCCGGCCAGCCGGCGAGGGCCGAGCGGGCGCGGTCGGTGTGCCGGTCGAAGGCGGCGTGCTGCCGGTCGGCGAGCGCGTCCAGGGTGGTGGCGAAGTCCCAGAAGTCGAAGGCGACCTGGCCGCGGCCGACCTCGGTGAGCACCGTGACCGCCTCGTCGAGCCGGCCGGCGGCGCGCAGGGAGCGCAGCTTGGCGTCGTCGGCGCGGAAGTGGCCGTAGCGGGTGGACACGTCCTGGTAGGCGGGGCGCTCCGCGGCCGTGGTGGAGGTCCCGGGGGCGAGGAGGACGTCGAGCCTGCGGGTGAGGGCGTCGAAACGCTCGCGCTGGAAGCCCGCCGAGGCGGCGTCGTGGACCAGCCAGCGGCTCTGGGTGGCCGCGGCGTCGGCGGCCACCGCGCGGGCCTCGGCCAGCTGGGACCAGGGGCGCAGCCCCTCCCGGCCCGCGGCCCCGACCTCGGAGGCCGCCGCGGTGAAGGAGAGCGTGCCGGACACGGTGACCACCAGCGCGGCGACCGTGGCGGCGACCAGCGCCGGGTTGAACACCCGCTGGTAGCGGCGGGCGAGGTCGCGCTGCCACCACAGCAGCAGCCCGAGGGCGAGGACACCGAAGACCCCGACGAGCGCCGCCGACCAGGACGCGCTCCGCCGCGCGGCCGACTCGCGGTCGGCCGCCTGCTGGGCGTAGGTCTGCGACAGGGCCGTCGCGACGGGCAGCAGCTCGTTGCGCAGCACGTCGGCGGCCTCGGAGGACAGGGCGACGGCCGCGTGCGGCGGGACGCCCGCCGGGCGGTCGGAGTGGGTCTCGTCCACGTAGGACGAGCGCGCGCCGGCGTCGTCGTAGCGGCCGAGCGCGTCGAGCAGGGAGCGGACCCGGTCGCCCTGCCGCGGGTCGGCGCCGAGCCGCCGCAGCAGATCGCTCACCTCGGCGCGGCGCTGCTGCGCGGTGATCAGCGCGAGCAGCCGGTTGCCGACCTCCACGTCCGGGTGGAGCGCCGAGTGGCCGGGGACCAGGGAGTTGGCCCGCTGGGCGTCGAGGTCGGCGAGCGCGAACCGCAGTTCGGCAGCGACGGCGGCCCGTTGGGAGACGGCCGTGTCCAGCTCGGCGACCTCGCCCCGGACGTCGACGGCGCCGAGGACGGCGGCCGCGCACAGGGCGGCGAGCGCGATCAGGGCCAGCGCCGCCGACACGACGAGCCGTAAGGGGCCGTCCATCGGCAGCCGCGGGCGCGGTGCGGGCGAGCGCCGCATCCGCGGCGGCTCGCCGGGCGGCAGGGCCGGCCCGGCGGCCGGCACGGCCCGGGGTACCTCGGTCACGGGCACCCGCCGCACCGGCGGCGCCTGAGAGGTCGTCATGTCACGACGCTAGGCGCGGGCCGGAAAGGGACGGTGTCCTGCCGGCGGACTCCGGATGGCCTGCCCGTAACGGAATCGAACGGAGGGCGGCCGTCCGCCGCGCGGCCCGCTCAGTCCCTGCCGTCCGGCTTCCACAGCGAGTGCTCGCGCCGCGCCCACCACGGCGCCACGCTCCCGGTCCGCATCCCGAGCCGTGCCTCGGGGTCCTTGGCGGCCATCCAGACGTGTCCGGCGATGCCGGCGGCGAGCAGCAGCGCCAGCCAGTCGTGGACGAAGGTGGCGCCGGTCCGCCAGACCACCGGGGCGAGGTGGGTGAACCACATCAGCAGCCCGGTGCCGATCATCACCAGCACCGCTCCCGCGGTGAAGGACGCGTAGAGCTTCTGGCCGGCGTTGAACTTGCCCGCGGGCACTCCGGCCTTGCTGCGCCTGCGCAGTACGGTGCGCAGCCAGTGCCAGTCGTGCCGCCCGAAGCGGTTGAGCCGGCCCAGGTCGGCCCGGAGCGCGCGGAAGAACACGCCCGCCAGCAGCGGCAGCGGCAGCAGCAGTCCCGACCACTCGTGGACGGTCACCACCAGCCGCCGCCTGCCGACGAGTTCGGACAGCGGCGGCAGGTAGAGGCAGGCGGCGGTGAACACGCAGACGGCCATCAGCCAGGCGGTGGCGCGGTGCACCCAGCGCTCCGCGCGGCTGAAGCGGCGCACCCGGCGTTCCGGCCGCCGCACGGGCGCCGGGGTGGTCACGCCGTCAGGACGTGGGGTCATCGGACCGTCCGTTCGACGTGCCGACCCAGGCGTCGACGTCGTAGCCGAGCTTCTCCCAGTAGCCGGGTTCGACGCTCCTGGTGACGGTGATCCCCGACAGCCACTTCGCCGACTTGTAGAAGTACATCGGCGCCGCGTAGAGCCGGACCGGGCCGCCGTGGGCGTGGGTGACCGGCTTGTCCTGCATCGACAGCGCCACCATGACGTCGTCGCGGCGGGCCTGCTGCAGCGTCAGGCTCTCGGTGTAGGCGCCGTCGAAGCAGTCGAAGCGGATGGCGGTCGCCTCCGGCCGCACCCCCGACGCGGCCAGCAGCGCGGAGAGCCGCACCCCGGCGAAGGCGGTCTTCGGCACCCGCCACCCGGTCACGCACTGCACGTCGTGCACCAGCCGCTGCTGCGGCATCGCCCGCAGGTCGGCGAGCCGGTACGTGGCGGGCCGGTCGACCAGCCCGCCGACGGTGAGCCGGTAGTTCTCGGCGTTGCGCTTGGGCACCGAGGAGGTCACCGAGTAGTAGCGGAACCCCCCGCCGCCGGGCAGCAGCCCGGTCACTCCGGTGGGGTCCTTGGCGCTCACCTCGGCGAGCACCGCGTCGAGGCGGTCCTGCACATGGCTGCCGAGCGCGACCCCCGCGGCGCCCAGGCCCAGCATGCCCAGCACGACGCGCCGCCCGACCGGCGCACCGCGCCGCTCGTCCTGTTCCCCCGGGTCGTCGGGGGTGCCGTCCACGCGGGGTTCGTCCATGGGTCGATTCGAGCACGTACGACCGCCGAGGGCCAGGGGCGGCGCCCTGACGTCAGGCTTTCGTCATAACTCGGTCCAGGAAGCGGCCCAGTGCCGCGTTGAAGGCCTCGGGGCGTTCGAGGTTCGGCAGGTGGGCGGCGCCCTCGACGACGACCAGCTCGGATCCGGGGATCCGGCGGTGCATGTCCTCGGCGTCGGCGACCGGGGTGTACTCGTCGTCCCGGCCGACGACGACGAGGGCGGGCACGGCGATCCGGCCCAGCAGCTCCCGGTAGTCGGGCCGCAGGGCGCGCCCGCGCAGCGCGGCGGCGGCGCCCTGCGGCGGAGCGCCGTACATCATGCGGCGCACGTGGTCGGCGACGGCGGGCAGCGCCGCGATGTTGTGCGGCGCGACCATCTTGGACAGCACCTCGTCGGTGTACCCCCGCAGCCCCTCGCGCACCAGCCGGTCCGCCATGTCGCGCCGCACCCGCTTGCCGTCCTCGGTCTCGGCCGCCGGGAAGGTGTCGGCGAGCAGCACGCCGCGGACCCGGTCGGGGAAGAGCCGGCAGAACTCCATGACGATCTGGCCGCCCATCGACAGCCCGCCGATGACGATCCGGTCCAGGGCGAGGTGGTCGCAGAGCGCCGCGATGTCGCGGGCGAAGGTCTCCAGCGGGGTCGTGCCGGGGACGACGCTGCTCGCGCCGTAGCCGCGCAGATCGGGGGCGACGACGCGGACGCCGCGGGCCGCGAATGCACCGAGCTGGGGTGCCCACATCGAGCGGTCGAAGGGGTGGCCGTGGACCAGGACGAGCGGGTCGCCCGTGCCCGCGTCGTCGTAGCCGACGGTGATGCCGCCGATCTCCGCCGTCGCCGCCGTTGCCGCTGCTCTCGCCGTCATCGCGCTGACCACCCGTGTTCTCTCGTACGTCCGGCTGTTCCGGTTCCCGATGCTAGGGCGGGAGCGGAGTGAGTGCAATGTCTGTATTGTTCTCGGTGCAATCCTGTGCGAAGTGGAGGGGCTCATGGAGGACTACCGGGCGGTCGCCGACGCGGTCGCGGCGGAGATCGCGGCCGGCCGGCTGCGGCCGGGCGACCGGCTCGCCACGCAGCGCGCGTTCGCCCGCGAGCGCGGCATCGCCGACTCGACGGCGAACCGCGTCTACCGCGAACTGGCCCGGCGCGGCCTGGTCGTCGGCGAGGTCGGGCGCGGCACGTTCGTCCGGGCCGCCCCCAGGACGCCGGGGCCCGCGCTCGCCGAGCCGGCCGCCGCGCCGGTCGACCTGGAGCTGAACTACCCGGTGGTGGCGGGGCAGACCGCCCTGCTGGGCGAGGGGCTGGGGCGGCTGCTGCGGACCGACGTGCTGGGGGACGCGCTGCGGCCGGTCGGCCCGGCCGGCACTCCCCCGGCCCGCGAGGCGGCCGCCGCCCTGCTCGCCCGGGACGGCTGGTCCCCGGACCCGGCGCGGGTGCTCTTCGCCGGCAACGGCCGGCAGGCGATCGCCGCCGCCGTGGCCGCGCTGGTGCCCACCGGGGGCCGGCTCGGCGTGGAGGCCCTCACCTATCCGGTGGTGAAGGCCGTCGCCGCCCGGCTCGGCGTCACCCTGGTGCCGCTGGCCCAGGACGCGGACGGGCTGCTGCCCGACGCCCTGCTGGCCGCCCACCGCAGCGCCCCGCTGGCCGCCGTCTACCTCCAGCCGACGCTGCACAATCCGCTGGCGACGACGATGCCGCGGCGCCGCCGGGCCGAACTCGCCGACGTGCTGCACCGTACCGGCGTGCACGCGGTGGAGGACACGATCTGGGCCTTCCTGCGCGAGGGGCCGCCGCCGCTGGCCGCCTGGGCGCCGGAGCACACCGTGCTCGTCGACAGCCTGTCCAAACGGCTCGCCCCGGGTCTGACCACCGGCTTCGCCGTGACGCCCGCGGCCCTCACCGAGCGGGTCGCGACCGCGCTGCGCTCCGGCGCCTGGACGGCGGCGGGCTTCGCGCTGGACGCGGCGACCGGCTGGATGACGGACGGCACGGTGGCGGCCGTCGGGCGCGCCAAGCGCGAGGACGTGGCGCTGCGCCAGTCGATCGCGGCCCGGCAGCTCGCGGGCTTCCCGGTGCGCACCGCGCCGTCCTGCTACTTCGTCTGGTGGGAGCTGCCCGAGCCCTGGCGGGCGGAGACGTTCGTCGCGGCGGCGGCCCGGCGCGGCATCGCCGTCACCCCGGGCGCGGCCTTCGCCGTGGGGGCGCACAGCGCCCCGAACGCGGTGCGGGTCGCGCTCGCCTCACCGCCGCCCGACACCCTCGCGGCGGCCCTCGCCGCCCTGGCGGCCGTCGCCGCCGTCTCCCCGGACGACGCGGCGGTCGGCTGAGCGGCCCGAACGCCCCCGGCGGACGGCGTGTTCAGCCCGGCCGGCCGCCGGTGGCGAGGAAGTGCGCGATGGCGGAGGTGTACGGCGCGATGTCCAGGTGCTGCCCGGCGACCCAGTCGTCGGAGTAGTACTTGTCGAGGTAGCGGTCGCCCGGGTCGCAGATCAGGGTGACGACGCTGCCGGTCTCCCCGGCCGCGACCATCTCCGCGATGATCTTGAAGGCGCTCCACAGGCCGGTCCCGGTCGAGCCGCCCGCCTTGCGGCCGATGGCGCCGTCGAGCGCCCGCACCGCCGCGACGGAGGCGGCGTCCGGCACCTTCATCATCCGGTCGATGGCGCCGCGATCACCGGTTTGCCCGGCCGGATCCAGCCATTGCAGAGCCCGTACAGGAACAGCGAACGGGCCAGCCGGTGCTTGAGCGAGCCGGTCGGGTGCGTCGACTCGTCCTTCAGGTACAGGTCGATGCCCCACTCCAGCGGCAGCGGGAAGCGCAGCAGATGGGTGTCGGCCGAACGGTTGGAGTCCGCCTGGACCTTGCGCACCGCCTCCTTCAGCCACTCCCGGTACCCGTGGTCCGTCCGGTCCACGTCCCCGGTGCGCGTACAGCCGCCGCTCCCCGTCCGCCCGATCGTGCCCACCGCGCCCGCCTCCGCTCGTGCCGGTCCCCGACGGGAGGCCGGGCCGTTTCGGATCATAACGATCCATTCCGCCCCTTGTCGCGCACCGGGCACCCACGTCCCATTGCTCGCGAACTCGCTTAAATGCGCCCTGTCGCACCGTCCGGGAACGGGGCAGACTGACCGCCGTACGAGGCCTTCGGAGCCGGATTTCCGGCCGGCGGACAGCGGTTTCGGCGACCCCGCGGACGGCGCACGGCACCACGCGGGTTGCGGATCCCGCCACGCGGGGTGAACCTGAAGTCACATCACGGAGTACTGCAGCAGTCACTCTACGCATTTTCGCTCAGGTGTTCTCATTCCGAGCGGTCCAGGACACGGCTTCCACACGGCGGCCGGCCCTCGCCGCGGAGGGAGTCGCAGCCGTGATCATGCAAGCCGATCGACAGTGCACGCTGGAACTCGAAGCACTGCCGTCCCGTATCCAGCAGATCCGCAGGATCGTCGCAGCTCAGTTGCGCTACTGGCATCTCGACCCGCTGCTCGACACTGCCCTGCTGGGCATCACAGAACTGTTGGCGAACGTCCACCGGCACGCGGTGGCCGACAAGCACTGCTCGGTCCAGCTGACCGTTGTCTCGGGCAGGCTGACGGTGTCCGTCCTCGACAGCGACCCCCAGCTGCCCGAGGTGCGGAGCCTGGAGCCGCTGGCCACCTGTGGCCGAGGGCTGGCCCTGGTGGCGGCCCTCAGCGACAGCTGGGGCGCCGAACCGGTGACGGGCGGCGGCAAAAGAGTCTGGTTCAGCCTGCACGTCGAGGTACCCGCACCGGCTCCGCGCAGTCGTTCCGCGGTCCGGCGGATCCCCTTCGTCGCCGCGGCCTGACCTGCCGACGACCACGGCCGCCGTGCCCCCCCCGTGCGGGGCACGGTGGCCGTGGCCTGCCCGGACGGGCAGCGGGCCGGCTGCCCTCATTCGGTGGCGACGGCCCGCAGCACGTCCAGCCGGGCCGCCCGGCGGGCCGGGCGCCACCCCGCCATGACCCCCGCGAACAGGCCGACCAGCAGCACCACCGTGAGCTGCGCCGGCGGCACCGCGAAGGCGCTCGTGCCCGATCCGTCGGTGGCCCGCACCAGCGCCCAGCCGAGGAACGCGCCGAGACCGAGGCCGCCCACCGTGCCGAACGCGGCGACCAGCACCGACTCCCAGCGCACCATCGCCCGCAGCTGCGACCGGGTCTGGCCGACCGCGCGCAGCAGCCCCAGCTCCCGGGTGCGCTCGTGGACCGCGAGGGTGAGGGTGTTGGCGATGCCCAGCAGCGCGATGACCACCGCGAGCGCCAGCAGCGCGTAGACCAGCGTCAGCATCATGTCGATGGTCGACGCGGAGGACGCGGCGTACTGGGCGCGGGTCTGCACCGTGGGCCCGCCGTACGCCGCGGCCACCTTCTCGACGGCCCGCCTGCCGTCGTCCGCCGCCACCCCGTCCCTGAACGCGACCGCGACGAGGGTGTCGGAGTCCTGCGTGCGGTGCGGGGCCCACGCCTCGCGGGTGATGACGTAGTCGCCCGCCAGATCCCCCCGCTCGTAGACCGCCGCGACGGTGAAGGGCCGGCGCTCGCCGTCGGTGAAGACCAGCGACGCCCTGCCGCCCACCGTCCAGCCGTGCCGGTCCGCCTCGTCCCGGGCGACCGCGATCCCGTCGGTGCCGAGACCGGCGAGCGAGCCGTCGACCGTACCGAGGTCGAGGACGGAGGCGAGTGCCGCCGGGTCCGTGACGGTCAGCGCGCGGCCGCCGCCGTCGACCTTCGCGACGCCCCGGCCGAGGCCGACCGCGGTGCGCACCTGGGGCAGCTCCGCGACGGCGGGGGCCAGCTTCGGGCTGAGCCCGCTGCCGCCCGCCCCGAACACCGGGGCGCTGATGGCGACGTCGCCGGCGAAGGCGCGGGACACCGTCTGGTCCATGGTCGCCTTGAGCGAGGCGCCGAAGACCGTGAACAGGGAGACGACCGCGACCCCGATCATCAGCGCGGTCGCGGTGGCCGCCGTCCGCTTCGGGCTGCGCAGCGCGTTGCGCCGGGCCAGCGCGCCGGTCACCCCGCGCAGCCGGGCCAGCGGCGCGCCCAGCAGCCGTACCGCGTACGAGGACGCGACCGGGCCGAGGACCACGAACGCGGCCAGCGTGAGCACCGAGCCGCCGCCGGCGAGCCGGACGTCGGGCGTGCCCGCCGCACCCGCCACGGTCAGGGCGACGCCCGCCGCCAGGGCGGCCGCGCCCAGCACGGCCCGGGTCCGGGAGGCACCCGAGGAGTCCACGGCGGTCTCCCGCAGCGCGGCCAGCGGCGCGGTGCGCCCGGCCCGTACGGCGGGCAGCAGCGCCGAGCCGGTGCACACCACGAGGCCCACCAGGAACGGCAGGACCAGGGCGGTCGCGCCGATCACCAGGTCCCCGGCAGGGAACGGGAAGCCCACCGCCGGGAAGAGCGCCCGCAGCCCGGCCGCGACGCCGACGCCGCCGAGCAGCCCGGCGGCCGAGGCGGCCACCGCGACGACCGCGGACTCCACGAGCGTGGAGCCGAGCACCTGGCGGCGCGACGCGCCCAGCGCCCGCAGCAGCGCGTTCTCCCGGGTCCGCTGGGCCACCACGATCGCGAACGTGTTGTGGATGCTGAACGTCGCCACCAGCAGGGCGATGCCCGCGAAGACCATCAGCAGCGAGGTGAAGATCTTCAGGAAGGTGCCGGAGATCATGGTGAGGCTCTCGTCCGTGGCCTGCTGCCCGGTGATCGCCTCGACGTTCGCCGGCAGCACGGGCGCCAGCCGGCGCACGAGCTCCCGCTGGTCGACGCCCGGCCCCGCCCGCACCTGGATGGTCGACGCCCGGCCCGGCTTCGGGGTGAGGTGGCGCTCCGCGTCGGCGCGGGTGAGGCCGGTGAACGTGGTCTGCCCCATGCCGTCCTCGCCGCCGAAGACCGCCACGCCGACGATCGTCACCTGGACGGGGTCGGGGGTGCGCAGCACCGTCCGGTCACCGATCCGCAGCTTGCCGGCCTTGGCCGCGCCGCGGTTGACCACGACCTCCCCCGGCGCCCTCGGGCCGCGGCCCTCGCTGAGCTTGTACGGGTTGAGCCGCTCGTCCTCGATCCAGTTGCCCGCCACGGTGGGCGGGCCCTGCCCGCCCACGGGCTTGCCGTTCGACCCGACGAGCTGGCCGGCGCCGCTGATGTTCGGCTCGGCCGCGGCCACCCCCGGCACCGCCTCGATCCGCTCGACGAGCGCGGTGTCGACGGGCTCGCGGGTGCCCTGGCGGCCGCCCGGCACGGTGATGGCGTCGGAGCTGCGGACGACCGCGTCCGTACCGCGGTTGGCGTCGGTGAACAGGGTGTCGAAGCTCGCCTTGAGGGTGTCGCCCATGACCATCGTGCCGGCCAGGAACGCCACGCCGAGGAAGACCGCGAGGAAGGTGCCGGCGAAGCGGCGCTTGTGGGCGCGCAGCGAGGCGAGGCTGATCCGCAGTGAGGCGCGCGAGCCGCTCATGAGGCCGCCCCCCGTCCCGCGGCGGTGACCGCGGCGGCGCCGTCGAAGGCCTTCATCCGGTCGAGCACCTTCTCGGCGGTGGGATCCGCCATCCGGTCCACCAGACGCCCGTCGGCGAGGAAGACGACCTCGTCGGCGTGGGAGGCGGCGACCGGGTCGTGGGTGACCATGACGACCGTGCGGCCCATCGCGTGGACCGCGCGGCCCAGCAGGTCCAGCACCTCGGCGCCGGAGCGCGAGTCGAGGTTGCCGGTGGGTTCGTCGGCGAAGACCACGTCCGGGCGGCCCGCCAGCGCACGGGCCACGGCCACCCGCTGCTGCTGGCCGCCGGACAGCTCGCTCGGGCGGTGCAGCAGCCGGTCGCCGAGGCCGACGACGTCGATGAGCGCGTCCACCCACGCGGGGTCGGGCCTGCCGCCCGCCAGGTCGATCGGCAGGGTGATGTTCTCGGCGACCGTCAACGTCCCCACCAGGTTGAACGACTGGAAGACGAAGCCGATCCGCTCCCGGCGCAGCAGCGTCAGGTCGCGGTCCCCGAGCGTGCTCAGGTCCGTGCTCCCGATGAAGGCGGAGCCGGAGCTGAGCGTGTCCAGGCCCGCGGCGCAGTGCATCAGGGTGGACTTCCCCGAGCCGGACGGGCCCATGATCGCGGTGAAGCGCCCCGCCGGGAACCCGACGGTGACGCCGTCCAGCGCGCGGACCTGGGCGTCCCCCGCGCCGTAGACCTTGTCGGCGTCCACGACGCGGGCGGCGGAGGTGTCGACCGAGGCGGGGGCGGGGGCCGGGGCGGTCATCGCGCACCGCCCTCGGTGCCCTTCGGGCCGAACGGCCCGTGCTGCTCGTCCAGGACGGCGAGCCGGGCGCGGTACTCGTCCTCGTCGATCTCGCCCGCCGCGAAGCGCCGGCCGAGCAGCGCCACCGGCGCGTGCTCACCGTCGGCGGCCCGCCACTGCCAGGGCCCGCGGCCGCAGCCCCGGCCGCGCCCTGCGGTGCGCCGCAGCACCAGGACGGCGCCGACCACGACGACCGCCCAGACCAGCGGGAAGAACAGGATCCACGGGCCGGGCCCGCCGTCGTGCCATGCCAGGACGTTCATCGGAGTCGTCTCCTCGATGCCGGGGGGATGCGGTGCATCCCGACAGCAACGAGACTCGTCCGAAAGCGCGGCCGGGTCGTCGTACGGCCAGCGGCAGTGCGCGTACCACCAGGGGAGTACGAACGCCGGGCGCGGCTACCTCCGGTGCCGCGTCATGGCAGGTCAGAAGGTGACGGCGATCCCGACGTGCGGCCGCTTGCCGAGCCGCAGCAGCGTGCCGCCCACGTCCAGGACCCGGAAGCGCAGGCCGTACTTGCCCGCCATGGCCTTGCGGACCCGGTCGAGCTGCGACGCGTCCAGCAGCCGCGCGGTGCCCTCGGCGGACGGCGCTCCGGGCGCGATCCGGCCCCGGGCGTCGCACGGGGCGACCGTCACCCGGCCGCTGTTGCGGATCCGCTTGACCTTGCCGGTGTCGTTCTTGGTCCAGACGAGCAGCTCGTCCCCCTCGCGGACCGCCCATACCGGGGTGGGCACCGCGTCGCCGCTGCGGCGGTACGTGGTGAGGCTGATGTAGGAACTGCGGGCGAGCTCGTCGGGCACCATGCAACGGGAGGGTACTCCGCGGGACGGGCGGCCACCACGCGCCGAATACCATCGGGGTGGTGGAGACGTGGCGATGCACCGGACTGCGCTGGACGGGCGGCCCGGGCACCTGGGAGCCCTGCTGGCAGTGGTCGCACCCCCGGTACGGCGAGCGGAGCAGCCCGATCCCCGTCGGCGCCCCGCTGGCGCTGGCCGTGGGCCCGGACGCGGTCCGGCGCTGCACCGGCGTGTGGCGGGCCGGCCGGCACCTCGTGTGCCCGCACGCCGCGGAGTTGGGCCCCACGGCCCGCCGGGACCTGTGCGACGACTGCGCGGCGCTGGACCGGCTCTCCTCCGTCGCCGCCGACACCCTGGCCGACGACCCCCGGCCGTACTCCGTCTACCTCGCCTGGTTCGGCCCCGGTCTGACCAAGGTCGGCATCACGGGCGTGGAGCGCGGCGCCACACGGCTGGTGGAGCAGGCGGCGGTCTGCTTCAGCTTCCTCGGGCGCGGTCCGCTGATGGCCGCCCGCCGCACGGAGGCCTCGCTCGGCGCCGCGCTGGGCATCCCGGACCGGGTGTCGGCCGGCGCCAAGCGGGCGGCGCGGTGGGCGCTGCCGCCCGCCGCCGAACGGGCCGCCGAGCTGCGGGCCCTGTACGAGGCGGTGACCGGGCTGCCGGACACCCTGGAGCGGCTGCCCTACGCCCTGGTCGACCACGCGGCGCTGTTCGGTCTCGAGCCGGAGCCGCCCCGGCCGGCGGCCCGGGTCACCGCGCTGGCGCCGGGGACGTCGGTCACCGGCACCGTCCGGGCGGCCGCCGGGAGCGATCTGTACCTCGACACGCCGGACGGCTGCCTGCTGCTCGACTCCCGCCTGGTCTCCGGCTGGCCGCTCACCGCGCCGGCCGCCGGGCCGCGGGACGTGGCGCCCACGGCTCCGGTGCCGCGCCCGCGCGACGTCCCGGAGCCGCTCTTCTGACCTGGCGGGGACGTGGCGGACCGGGTGCGTCAACCGCGGCTCGGCTCCTGCTCCCTGACGGCCGGTCCGCCGCGCTCCGACGGTGTCACAGTCGCCCCGGCACCCGGTTCGGCACCGGCTTCGGCGCCGGTTTCGGCACCTGATGCGGGACCTGCGGCCGAGGTCGGGCCGGGCATCGGATGCCCCGTCCTGATCGCCAGCAGGACCAGCAGGAAGCCCGACAGCAGCAGGAGCAGCAGCGCGGCGCTCCAGCCCACCACGGGCGGCTGCCACTGCAGCGCGCCGCCGGAGAACTGGTGCCTGCGGCCGAACGCGTAGCGCAGCGCCGCCCAGACGAACGCGCCGCCCTGGGCCACCGCCCAGCCGCCGATCAGCAGTACGGGCAGGCGGGTGCGCAGCCGCTCGGGCAGGGCGCTCCACTCGCGGCCGGTGACCACCGCCGCCAGCACCGGGACCCCGACGGCGAGGGCCAGCAGGTAGCGGCCCTGCCAGATGAGCCCCAGATGGGCGGCCTTGGGGGCCATCAGCGCCAGCGGTCCGAAGGCGGTGCCCGCCATCAGCGCCACCAGGACGAGGATCTCGCGCGCCCGTCCGGTCGCCAGCGCGAACATCACCAGGAACCCGGTCAGCACCCACCAGAGCACGTGGGTGAGTTCGGGGGCGGCGACGTTCAGCGAACCGAAGATCGCCACCATCTGGTGGAGGTAGTTCGGGAGGAGGTCGAAGACCGCCTTGAGGGCGGAGGTCAGGGGGGTGTACTGCGCCAGGGTCTGGGTGGGGAGCGCGAGGGTGTCGGCCGTCATGGTCCACGCCACGGCGGCCAGTCCCGCCGCGGCCGCGACCCCCAGGCACACCCACACCGGGCGCAGCCGCGCCAGCTGCCGCAGCCGTCCGGGGCGCGCCAGGATCAGGCCGCCGGCCAGCACCAGCGCGATCCACAGCGGCCCCAGCGCCCGCATCGACGCGAGCAGCACGCAGGCGGCGCCGAGCCGCACCAGCCGCCGGCGCAGCAGCGGCAGGCCGTCCTGGTCGGTCGCCAGCCGGACGACGACGGCCCAGGCGAGCACGGCCGCCGCGACCTCCGGCCCGTTGGGGTTCACGACCCCGCCGAGGTAGACCGCCGTCGGCGTGGCCGCGGTCAGCACGCCGATCAGCGCGACCCGTCCGCTGTACCCCCTGGCCGCGCCCTCCACGACCGTCACCACGGCGCTCGCCAGCAGCGCGGCGCACAGCAGCGCGCTCAGCAGCCGCATCGCGTACAGCCCGGCCTCACCGGTGAGGAACAGGCTCGGCCAGCCCACCAGCAGGTAGTAGCCGGGGCCGTACGTGCCGGCGCTGGTGATGACGGTCGCGGTGTCGTCGGAGGCGGCGACGGTGCCGCGGCAGGCGACGGAGAGCTTGTCGTCGTTGCGGAAGCACCGGTAGACGCCGTCGGTGACGTCCAGGTCGCGGTAGCCGGCGGGCACCCGTACCGCGGTGAACCCGACCTCGACGTCGACCCCGACGTGGTGCGCCTCGATGACCCGCTGCTCGCCGCCGAACTCGCCGCGGACGACGGCGGCGGCCTTGACCAGGTGGGCGGCCTCGTCCGGGGGCGCGGTGACCGGGGTGGCCAGCGACCACGCGGTCATGAGCGTGACGAACGTGGCGAAGGCCAGCGTCCAGACCGTACGGGCGGCGGCCCACGCCGACACCCGTTCCCGCAGCCAACCGGCCACCGTATGGCTCCACTTCTTCCGCCGCGGCGGCGCGGCCGCCGACGGCCGGTCCCGCTGACGGTCGCGCCGTCGATTCGAGGCGCACCATATACGCGCGAGCTGACGGCACGGTGCCGCCGGCCGGCGCCCCGGCGGGCGGCCCTGCGGTACCCCTGCCGCGCGGGATCGTCCCTGCTCACAGCGGTCCTGCCGCGAGCACGGGACGGGCTGGGGAGGCGGTCGCGCGGCTGTCCCGGCCGCCGCGCCACCGCCGTGAATTCCCCCACCGGTCCCGCACTGTTCAGCGCGGGGTCACCGTTTCGCGGGACAGCGCGCGTCGGGACGGCCCCGGGGTCCGCTCAGCCGCCGAGGGCCGCGAGGGGGTCGTCCAGCACCGGCTGCCAGGCCAGTTCGGCGGCGCCGACCAGGCTGTTGTGGTCCAGGGCGCAGGCGAGCAGCGGCACGCTGCCGCTGCGCCCCCACAGGCTGCGGTCGGCGACGACAGCGCGCAGCCGTTCCGGGTCGGCGTCCAGGAGGTGGCGGTGCAGGCCGCCGAGGAGGATGCGGTCGGGGTTGAGGACGTTGACGAGGCCGGCGAGGCCGAGGCCGAGGCGGTCGATGAGGGTGTGCGCGGCGGCGCGGACACCGGGGTCCGCGTACTCGTCCCGCAGCAGGTCGCGGGCCTGCTCCAGCAGGGAGACCGCCGGCCCCGGCGGGCGGCCCGCCGCCTCCAGGAAGGCGAGCGGGTCGACCTCGACGTCGAGGCAGCCGCGGCTGCCGCAGTGGCAGGGCCGGCCCGCCGGATTGACCGTCAGATGGCCGACCTCGAGCGCGAGGCCCGAACTGCCGGTGTGCAGCCGCCCGCCGAGCACGAGCGCCCCGCCGACGCCGCGGTGGCCGGTGGCGACGACCAGCAGCTGGCCGGCCCCGCGCCCGGCGCCGTGCCGGTGCTCGGCGAGGGCGGCGACGTTGACGTCGTTGCCCAGGAAGGAGGGCACCGGGGCGCCGCCGGGACCGGTGATGCCGGCCCGGGCGATCTGCTCGGCGAAGACCTCGCGCACGGGCGAGCCCGCGGGCCAGGCGACGTGCAGCGGGTTGAGGGCGGTGCCCTCGGGCTCCGCGACGGCGGACGGCACGGCGAGCCCCGCGCCCAGGCAGTTGCGCCCGGACTCCCGCAGCAGTTCGGCGCCGGCCTCGACGACCGCGCCCAGGACGTGCGCCGGATCGGCGGGCACGGTCATGCAGCCGGGGGCGGTGGCGACGATCCGGCCGCCGAGCCCGACCAGTGCGGCGCGGAAGCCGTCGGAGTGCACCTGGGCGGCGAGGACCACCGGTCCCGCCGGGTCGAGGTCGAGGCCGTGCGAGGGCCTGCCCTGGGCCCCGGAGGCACCGCTCGGCCGGGTATCCACCCGGATGAGGCCCAGCGCCTCCAGTTCCGCGGCGACCGCGCCCGCGGTCGCGCGGGTCACACCGAGTTCCGAGGTGAGCAGGGCGCGGGTCGGTGCACGGCCGGTGTGCACGAGTGCGAGGGCCGGGCCGAGTGCTCCTCGGCCCCGCTCGAGCCTTGTCCGAATCTGGGTCACCCCCCTATTCTGACTTTGTGCCGACGCTAAACAAAATAGGGATGGCCTTTACGGCCGCCCGCCGCTCCCCGATCGACCCCTCCCTCACCCGGCTGCGCGTCGCCCTCACCGCCTTCTTCGCCCTCGACGGCTTCATCTTCGCGGGCTGGGTGGTCCGCATCCCGGCCATCAAGACGCAAGTGGGCGCCTCCGCAAGCGAGCTGGGCCTGGCCCTGCTCGGCGTCTCGGCCGGCGCGGTGGCCACGATGGTGCTGACCGGCGGCCTCTGCCGGCGCTTCGGCAGCCGCACGATCACCGTCGTGACCGGCGTGCTGATGTCGCTGAGCATCGCCCTGCCGCCCCTCACCCATTCGGCCCTGGCCCTCGGCCTGGTGCTGCTCGTCTTCGGCGCCGCGTACGGCGGGATGAACGTCGCGATCAACAGCGTCGCCGTCGACCTGGTGGCGGCGCTGCGGCGGCCGGTGATGTCCGGGTTCCACGCCGCGTACAGCCTCGGCGGGCTGCTCGGTGCCGCCCTGGGCGGCCTCATCGCCCCGCACCTGTCGCCCACCACCCATCTGCTGCTGCTCGTGCCGGTC
The DNA here is from genome assembly GCF_040636125.1 of Streptomyces sp. NPDC006733. Taxonomy (NCBI): domain Bacteria; kingdom Bacillati; phylum Actinomycetota; class Actinomycetes; order Kitasatosporales; family Streptomycetaceae; genus Streptomyces; species Streptomyces sp. NPDC006733. Next base: position 150,747 of record NZ_JBEYJD010000002.1, read on the forward strand.
GGGCTGCTGGTCGCCGCCGTCGCCGGCCGGACGCTTCTCACCCAGCGGATCGCCACCCCGGCGGACGCCCGGCGGGACCCGGGCGGGGACCTGGACGGGGACCCGGAGACCTCTCGCGGAACGGCCGCACCGGCCGTGCGGCGTACCGGCCTGCTGGTGGCCGTCTTCGGCCTGATCGCGCTCTGCACCGCCTACGGCGAGGGCGCGCTCGCGGAGTGGGGTCCGCTGCACATCCAGGAGGACCTCGGCGGCGGCCAGGGCATCGCCGCGGCCGGATACGCGGCCGTCGCGCTCGCGATGGCGCTCGGCCGGCTGTCCGGCACGGCGCTGCTGGAGCGCCTCGGCCAGACCCGGGCGCTGGTGCTCGGCGGGCTGACCGCCGCCGCGGGCATGCTCCTCGGGGCGCTGGCCCCGTCCGTCTGGCTGGCCCTCGCCGGCTTCGCCGTGACCGGCCTCGGGCTGGCCAACCTCTTCCCGGTCGCCATCGCCCGCGCGGGCGAACTCGCCGGGCCCAGCGGCGTCGCGGCGGCCTCCACCCTCGGCTACGGCGGGATGCTCCTCGGCCCGCCCTCCATCGGCTTCCTCGCCGACGCCTTCGGCCTGCCGACCGCGCTGACCACGGTGGCGCTGCTGGCCGCGACCGCGTCGGCCATCGCCTACGCCGTACGCAATGCCCGCCCCGGCCGCTGACGTCGCGGCCGATGACGTCGCGGCCGATGACGTCGCGGCGTCCGGGCGGCCGATCGGGGACGTGCCGGGGCGGGCTCCGGGACCGGCTCGGGAACGTGATCGGGGACGTGATCGGGGACGGTATACGATCCGTGCCCACGGCGGCGGTTCCGGCACTGGTCAGCGGCGCAGCGCCGGCAGCCGCGAAGACGGTGCGCGACGGGCGTACCCCTCAGCGTGACGGGATGTCACAATCCCGCCATGGAGACGGTTGAATTCATCGAGACCCTGCGACACGACGGAACCCTGCTCGCCGGCGCAGCGGAACAGGCAGGTTTGGACGCACCGGTCCCGACCTGCCCGGAGTGGCGGGTCCGCGACCTCGTACAGCACACCGGCACCGTCCACCGCTGGGCGACCGGATTCATCGTCGAGGGACGGATGGAACCCGCGCCGATCGAGGGCAAGGTCCCCGACGACGACACGCTCCTCGACTGGTACCGCGAGGCGCACGCCCGCCTGGTGGACGCGCTCACCGCCGCCCCCGCCGACCTGCGGTGCTGGCACTTCTTCGGCGCGCCCTCGTCCCTGGAGTTCTGGGCGCGGCGCCAAGCGCACGAGACGGCCGTCCACCGGGTGGACGCCGAGGCCGCACTGAGCACCGCCCCCTCCCCCGTGACCACGGCCTTCGCCGCCGACGGCGTGGACGAGCTGCTGGCCGGCTTCCACACCCGCCCCCGCAGCAGGGTGCGCACCGAACTGCCGCGCACCCTGCACGTCCGCGCGGCCGACGCCCCCGCCGGCACGGGCGACTGGACGGTCCACCTGTCGCAGGAGGCCCCGCGGGTCGAGCGCGGGGCGCCGGGCGCGGCCGACTGCACGGTGAGCGGGCCGGCCGCCGACCTCTACCTCGCGCTGTGGAACCGCGGACCGTACGAGCGGCTCGACGTCTCCGGGGACGCCGAGCTGATGGAGCTGTGGCGGCGGACCTCCCCGATCGTGTGAGGCGCTCCGCCGGGACGGGGCCCGGCGGTCGGTCCCCCATGGCTGCTCGTGCGTCGATGCCCGGCTGCTCGTGCGTCGATGCCCGGGGGCTCGGTCGGCGCTGCCCGGTGGTTCAGTCGTCGAGCCCCCGGGCCTGCCGGAAGCGCGCCGCCGCCTCGTCGAGGTCGACGATCGGCTCCGGGTACTCCAGGGCCGCGCGGTCGGCCGCCCGCAGCCGCCAGGGCCGGTGGACCGCGCCGCCGGGGACGCCCGCCAGCTCCGGGACCCAGCGGCGCACGTAGTCGCCGTCCGGGTCGAAGCGCTTGGCCTGGGTGAGCGGGTTGAGCAGCCGGTTGGGGCGGGTGTCGGTGCCGGTACCGGCCGCCCACTGCCAGTTGAGCTGGTTGTTGGCCAGGTCGCCGTCGACCAGCAGCTCCAGGAAGTGGGCGGCGCCCACCCGCCAGTCGGCGTAGAGCGTCTTGGTGAGGAAGCTCGCCGCGAGCAGCCGGGCCCGGTTGTGCATCCAGCCTTCGTGCCGGAGCTGGCGCATGGCGGCGTCGACGATCGGGTAGCCGGTGCGCCCCTCGCGCCAGGCCTCGATCTCGTCCGTCCCGGCGTGCCAGCGGTCGCCCTTGGTCCGGTAGTCGCGGTGCGCGGCGGTGGGCCGGGCGGCCAGCACCTGGTGGTGGAAGTCCCGCCAGGCCAGCTGGCGCACGAAGGACTCCGCGCCCTCCCCGCCCACGGCCGTCGCCCGGTGCACCAGCTCGGCGGCCGACAGGCAGCCGAAGTGCAGATACGGCGAGAGCCGTGAGGTGAGGTCGCCGGGCATGTCGTCGTGCCCGTCGGCGTACCCCTCCACCGGCCCGTCCAGCCAGCGGTCGAGCAGCCGGCGGCCCGCCGTCTCGCCACCCTCGGGCAGGTCGGGCGACGGGGTGCCGTCGGCCAGCGACGCCGCGGACGGCAGCGGGCCGAACCGCACGTCGGCGCCGGCGATCCGGCGCGGGGCGGGCAGCGGTGCGCGGACGCCGTGCTGCGCCCAGCGCCTGAGGTACGGGGTGAAGACGGCGTAATGGTCCTTGCCGGTCGGCGTCACGGCGCCGGGGGCGACGGCGGTCACCACCGCGTCGTGCACGACCAGGACGCGGCCGTCGCGCTCCAGGGCGGCGCGCAGCCGCTCCTCGCGGCGCTGCGCGTAGCCGCTGACGCCCGCGGCGATGTGCACCTCGCGCGCCCCGGCCTCGGCCGCCACCGCGCGGACCTGCTCGGCGACTTCGCCGGTGCGCACCGCCAACCGGGCGCCGGCGCGGCGCAGTCGGGTGTCGAGGTCGGCGAGGCAGCCGGCCAGGAAGGCGGCGCGGTTGGGGACGCAGAAGCCGCTGTCGCGGATCGCGTCGTCCACGACGAAGAGCGGGACGACCTGGCCGGCCGAGCCCAACGCGCTGTGGAGCGAGGGGTTGTCGTGCAGCCGGAGGTCGCTGGTGAACAGCGCGATGGAGACGGACATACGCCAACAGCTACCCACCCCGGCGGCCCGTGGACGTGCGACACGCGCAAGGCGCGGTCAGCCGGTACTCGAAGGAGGCGCCGGGAGCTGTCAGGCGTCGCCGAGCATGCGCTCCAGCACGGCGCGCTGGCCGGGCTTGGCCGCCTCGTACCGGGTGCGCCCCAGCTCGGTGATGCCGACCCGTACGCCGCGCCGGTCCTCGTCGCAGATCCCGCGGCTGACCAGGCCGTCCTTCTCCAGCCTGGCCACCAGCCGGGACAGCGCGCTCTGGCTCAGATGGACCCGGTCGGCCAGCTCCTGGACGCGGAAATTGCAGCCGCCGTCCGCCGGATCCCCGCCGGCGAGCACGTCGAGGACCTCGAAGTCGCTGGCCCCGAGACCGTGCTGATGCAGCTCACGGTCGAGTTCGCACGCCGTACGCGCGTGGACGGCGAGGATCGCCCGCCATTCCTCCACGAGCGCCCGCTCACCTTTGTCACCGGTCATCTCTGCACGGTAGCAGAGAATCGCGGCTTCATGCGCAAGCATTAAATGCACTTGCATTGAATGCATACGCATGTAAGTCTGCTCCGCATGACCTCTCCGTCCTCCACCGTCCCCGGTATCGAAGCGCGTTGGAGCGCCCGGCAGTGGGGCACCCTGCTGGTGCTCTGCGCGGCGCTGTTCCTCGACGCGCTCGACGTGTCCATGGTGGGTGTCGCCCTGCCGTCGATCGCCCACGACCTCGACCTCACCACCGCCTCGCTCCAGTGGATCGTCAGCGGCTACATCCTCGGCTACGGCGGCCTGCTGCTGCTCGGCGGACGCGCGGCCGACCTGCTCGGACGCCGCCGCGTCTTCCTGATCGCGCTCGGCGTCTTCGCAGGGGCCTCGCTGCTCGCCGGCGTCGTCGACTCCGGTGAGCTGCTCATCGCCACCCGCTTCATCAAGGGCCTGAGCGCCGCGTTCACCGCGCCCGCCGGCCTGTCGATCATCACCACCTCGTTCGCCGAGGGCCCGATCCGCAACCGGGCGCTCACCATCTACGCCTCCTGCGGCGCGACCGGCTTCTCGATGGGCCTGGTGCTCTCCGGGCTGCTCACCGAGGTGGGATGGCGCTGGACGATGCTGCTGCCCGCCCCGGTCGCCCTGATCGCCCTCGTCGTCGGCCTCAAGCTCATCCCCAGGAGCCCCCGCGAGGCCGGTGCCGGCCGCGGCTACGACCTGCCCGGCGCGCTGACCGGTACCGCCGCGATGCTGCTGCTGGTCTACACCGTCGTCGAAGCCGGGCAGAACGGGTGGGGCTCGGCCCGCACCCTGGTGTCGTTCGCCGTCGTCGCCGTCCTGCTGGCCGGGTTCATCGCGGTCGAGCGGCGCTCCGCGCACCCGCTGATCCGGCTCGGCATCCTGCGCTCCCCCAACCAGATCCGCGCCAACCTGGGCGGCGCCACCTTCATGGGGTCGTACATCGGCTTCCAGTTCCTCGTCACCCAGTACATGCAGTCCCTGCTCGGCTGGTCGGCGCTGCACACCGCGCTCGCCTTCCTGCCGGCCGGCGCGCTGGTGGCCATCGCCTCGCCCCGGATGGGACCGGTCGTCGACCGGTTCGGCACCCCGCGGGTGATCACGGCCGGCTTCGCCTCGCTCGTCCTCGGCTACGTGCTCTTCCTGCGGATCGACCTGTCGCCGAACTTCGCCCTCGACATCCTGCCGTCGATGCTGCTGCTCGGCACGGCCTTCACGCTGGCCTACTCGTCACTCAACATCCAGGCCACCAACGGGGTCCGCGACCACGAGCAGGGGATGGTCTCCGGCCTGCTCAACAGCTCCTTCCAGGTGGGCGGGGCGATCTTCCTGGCCATCGTGACCGCGGTGGTGACCTCCAGTGGCAGCGGCTCCCCCAGCTCGCCGCAGGAGGTCCTGGACACCTACCGGCCGGGGCTGGTGGTCGTCACCCTCATCGGCGTGGTGGGGCTGCTGATCACCGTCACCGGGCTGCGGAAGCGCCGCCCGTCCCGGGAGATCATCGTCGCGACGTCCGTCCCGTCGGCCGCGCCGTCCGGGGTGCCTGCCGGGGTGCCGTCCGGTGCTCCCGCCGCCGTGCCCGCCGGGGTGCTCGTGGCGGAGGCCGAGGTGCGGCCGGTGGCGGCGCGCGACTGACCGGCCGTCCGCCGCACCACCCGGGATCCGACCACCGTCCGGTCCCGCGCCACGAGGGAGGGCGCGGGGCCGGACGGCTCCCGTGTGCGGGGGGCGCGGTGCGGTCAGCCGAAGGGGCGCGGTGCGGTCGGTCGAGGGGCGCGGTGCGGTCGGTCAGGGGGGTGCGGCGCGGTCAGCCGAGCCAGCCGGGGCGGACCAGCCCGGACTCGTAGGCCAGCACGACGAGCTGGGCCCGGTCGCGGGCGCTCAGCTTGATCATGGCGCGGCTGACGTGGGTCTTGGCGGTGAGCGGGCTGACGACGAGCCTGCGGGCGATCTCCTCGTTCGACAGGCCGATGCCCACCAGCGCCATCACCTCGCGCTCCCGGTCGGTGAGGTGTTCCAGGCCCGCGACGGCCGTCGGCTCCTTCGACCGGGCCGCGAACTCCGCGATCAGGCGGCGGGTCACCCCGGGCGACAGCAACGCGTCGCCCTCCACCACCGCGCGGACCGCGCGCAGCAGTTCGGCCGGCTCGGTGTCCTTGACCAGGAAGCCGGAGGCTCCGGCCCGGATCGCCTCGAAGACGTACTCGTCCAGCTCGAACGTGGTCAGGATGACCACCTTGACGTCGTCCAGCGCCGGATCCGCGGTGATGTGCCGGGTGGCCGCCAGGCCGTCCATCCGCGGCATGCGGATGTCCATCAGGACGGCGTCCGGGGCGAGTTCGCGCACCAGGCGCAGCGCCGCCTCCCCGTCGTCGGCCTCGCCGACCACCTCGATGTCGCTCTGGGCGTCGAGCAGCGCCCGGAAGCCGGCCCGCACCAGGACCTGGTCGTCGGCGAGCAGTACGCGGATCATCGGCCCTCCTCCTCGGTGGCGACCGCCACCGTACCGGCCGCGCCGGTCGGCAGTTTCGCCAGAACGCGGAAGCCGCCGTCGGGGCGGGGCCCGGCCTCGACCGTGCCGCCCAGCGCCGCGGCCCGCTCGCGCATGCCGACCAGGCCGTTGCCGCCGCTCACGGCGGGCTCCGCCCGGGGCGACGAGGGCCCGTCGTCGTCCACGCTCAGCTCCACTCCTTCCGGTCCGTACCCCAGCCGGACGCGGGCGGTGCGGGAGGCGGAGTGCCGGACGATGTTGGTCAGCGCCTCCTGGATGATGCGGAAGGCGGCCAGGTCCGCGCCGGGCGGCAGCGGGAAGCGGGCCCCTACGGTGCTGAGGTCCACCTTGAGGCCGGCGCCGGCCGCCTGTTCCGCGAGTTCGGGCAGCCGGTCCAGGCCGGGGGCGGGCGAGCGCGGCGCGTCGCCCGGCGCCCGCAGGGTGCTGAGCACCTGCCGGACCTCGCCGAGCGCCTCCTTGCTGGCGGCCTTGATGGTGGTCAGCGCGGTGCGGGCCTGCTCGGGGTGCTCGTCCATGAGCGCAAGGGCGACCCCGGCCTGCACATTGATCACCGAGATGCTGTGCGCCAGGACGTCGTGCAGCTCCCGGGCGATCCGCAGCCGCTCCTCGCCGGCACGCCGGCTCTCCGCCTCCGCGCGCTCGCGCCGCTCGCGCGCCACCCGCTCGCTGCGCGACCTGAACAGCTCGGCTCCGGCCAGCACCGCCAGCAGCCAGGCGGCGATTCCCGACGTGGTCATCCAGGACGTGGGCCCGTCGCCCGCGGGCGGCAGCCAGCGGTACAGCCAGTGCCCGACCAGCAGCTGCTCCACGGTGTAGACCGTGCCCGCGATGATCAGTACGGCGCGGCGGTGGCCCGCGCCGATGGCGGTGAAGAAGGCGACGATCACGCTGAGGAAGACCGGCCCGTACGGATAGCCGAGGGCGAGGTAGACGGCGGCCACGGTGGTGGTGCCGGCGGCGACGAGCACCGGCAGCCGGTGGCGCAGCGGGAGCAGGGCAGGTCCCGCCAGCAGCAGGACGTAGGCCAGCGCGTCCAGGTGGACCCGGCCGCTCTGGTTCCGCGCCGCCCCGTTGGTGCCGATGAGCTGCGCGACCGCCACCATGACCGAGGAGATCCACCGGTGGCGGAGGGCGATGCCCGGGATACGGCGTCCGCGCGGCGGCTCCTGGTGCGTCATGCCGCAACGCTAGTCCGGCGGGGCGCGGCAGTCGTCCGCCTGCCGCGGTGATCGTGTCTACTCCGCCGGGAGTACGGCCGGGAGGGCGCCGGCGGGCGGGAGCCCGACCTGGGCCGCCAGCGCGCCCACCGCCTGGTCGTAGAACTCGCCGCGGGCCTCCAGCACCCGGTTGAACTGGCCGAAGAGCTCGAAGTTCAGCAGGCCGAAGAGCTGGGCCCAGCTGCCGACCAGCGCGGCGATGACCGGGATGGGCAGTTCGGGGGCGAGCTCCGCCGCCAGCCGGGCGGCGTCCGCCCGGACCGGCGCCGCCAGCGGCGATCCGGGGGGCGGGCCCAGCGTGCCGGCCGCGTGCGCCTGCCGGACCACGGCGACCAGCGTCAGCGGGAAGCGGGAGGCGGGCCCGACCGTGTCCAGCGGGGCGCTGTAGCCGGGCACCGGCGAGCCGTAGATGAGGGCGTACTCGTGCGGATGCTCCAGGGCCCAGGCGCGCACCGAGCGGCAGACCGCGAGCCAGCGGGCGTGCGGGTCCTCGGCGGCGGTGCGGGCGAGGGCGGCCTCGGCCTCCGCCCCCATGGCGTCGTACGCGTCGATGATGAGCGCGGTCAGCAGATCGTCCCGGCTCGGGAAGTACCGGTAGAGGGCTGAGGAGACCATGCCCAGCTCGCGCGCGACCGCGCGCAGGGAGAGGCGGGCCGCGCCCTCGGCGGCCAGCTGCCGTCTCGCCTCTTCCTTTATGGCGGCGGTCACTTCGATTCGGGCCCGTTCCCTGGCTCCGCGGATCACACTCATGTCGTCCAGTGTGCCATCTTCCGGAGCATCGGCCAACAACGAGAGCACTGCTCTTGTCTTTTGGCGGCGAGAGTGAGAGGCTGATCTCGAGCGAGAGCACCGCTCTCCACCATCTTCAGGGGGCACCGATCATGTCCGAACGCGACCACGTCAAGAAGCCGGGCTGGTTCACCGTCAACGTCTTCAACCGCGCGGTGGCGTGGCTGACCCGGCGCGGGCTGAGCGTCTGGGGCTCGCGGGTGCTGGCGGTCAGGGGCCGCAAGAGCGGCGAGTGGCGGCGCACCCCGGTCAACCTGCTGACGGTCGGCGAGGAGCGCTACCTCGTCGCCCCGCGCGGCCATGTGCAGTGGACGCACAACATGCGGGCCGCCGGCGGCGGGCAGCTGATCCTCGGCCGGCGGACGGAGGAGTTCACCGCCACCGAGATCGCGGACGACGACAAGCCGGTGCTGCTGCGCGCCTACCTCAAGCGGTGGAAGGCCGAGGTCGGAGTGTTCTTCGACGGTGTGGGGCCCGATTCGACGGACGAGGAGCTGCGCGCGATAGCGCACAAACACCCCGTCTTCCGGGTCACGACCGCGGGCTGACGGGCAGCCGGGGCGGGACGGCGGACGACGGGGCGGTGCGGGCCCGGCACCGGTAGGGACGAGTTCCGGTGCCGGTGGGGCCGGTGCGGGTTAGGCGGGGAAGGTCACCTGGACGGTGGTGAACCCGAGCGAGGTGAGCAGCCCCTTCAGCATCGACTGGGTGTTGGCCTCCGCGCGCTTGCTCAGTTCGGTCGCCTTGGCCGCGTCCTGGATCTTCTGCGCGGCCAGTTCGTTCAGCTGCTTCTCGTTCCCGGGGTTATTGCCCAGGAAGTCGCCGAGCCGGTCGAAGAAGCCCCGCTGCTGCGAGACCACGTAGGAGTTCTTCGGGTCGAGCGAGGTCCGCTCCAGCTCGGCGTGGGGCAGCCGGATGGTCGCGGTGGTGCGGTCGGCGGAGACGGTGACCCCGTCCTTGGCGACCTTGCCCAGGTCCACGTAGGAGTCGACGCTGCCTGCGCCGACGTACAGCGTCCGCTTGCCCTTCACCGAGTCGGGCAGGAAGTTCGCGTCCTTCTGGAGGTCCACGACCACCTGGAAGTTCCCGCTCGCGCCCTCGAAGCGGTTCATGTCCTGGATCGACTTCAGCACCACGGGACCGCTGCGGTCCTTGGTCTTCTCCCCGAACGGGTTGGGGAGCCCGGGGAGCAGGTCTGCCTTGGCGAACAGAAAGAAAAGACCGGTCAGGACCACCACGGTGGTGACCAGCTTGGCCCACCAGGGCATTCTTCCCGCACTGTCGCGCAACACCATGTTGACGGCACCTCCTGGGAAGGCTTCTTCCCAGCAAGTGCCGTTCCATGGGAGACCGTTACGAGCGGTCCATCGCCCACAGCGCGCGGCGGGCGAGCGGGTGGTTGCGGACCAGGTCTGCCAGCGTGCCCTTGCCGCGGGTGATCCCCGCGAAGGCGTGCCAGGCCGGCGGGAAGGTGGTGAGCGCGGCGTGCAGCAGACCGGGGCGCTTCTCGAACAGGGCCAGCATCCGCCGGCCCACACCCATCTCCACCCCGAGCCCGGCCTTCACCGCGAAGGCGTAGTTGAGCGCCTGCCGGCGGGCGTCGACCGCGTCGTGCGCCTCGGAGATCCGGACCGCCCACTCCCCCGCCAGCCGTCCGGAGCGCAGCGCGAACGAGATGCCCTCACGGGTCCACGGCTCCAGCAGCCCCGCCGCGTCGCCGCAGACCAGGACCCGGCCGCGGGAGAGCGGGGAGTCGTCGGAGCGGCAGCGGGTGAGGTGTCCGGAGGAGATGCTCGGCTCGAAGCCGGCCAGCCCGAGCCGGGCGATGAAGTCCTCCAGGTAGCGCTTGGTGGCGCTGCCCTCGCCGCGCGCGGAGATCACCCCGACGGTGAGGGTGTCGCCCTTGGGGAAGACCCAGCCGTAACTGCCCGGCATCGGGCCCCAGTCGATGAGCACCCGGCCGGCCCAGTCCTCGGCCACCGCGGCCGGCACCGGGATCTCGGCCTCCAGGCCGAGGTCGACCTGGTCCAGCTTGACCCCGACGTGGGCTCCTATCCGGCTGGCGCTGCCGTCGGCGCCGACCACGGCGCGGGCCAGCACGGTCGACCCGTCGCTGAGCACGACGGCGACGGTCCGCCGGTCGGGCACGGCCGGGCCGTGCTGCTCCACGCGCGAGACGGCCACCCCGGTGCGCAGCACGGCCCCGGCCTCCGTCGCCGCCCGCACCAGGGCCTCGTCGAACTCGGGCCGGTTGATCAGGCCGAACAGCATCTGCCGCGAGCGCTTGGTGCGCGTCAATCTGCCGTTGAGGCTGAACGTGACCGCGTGCACGCGGTCCCGCAGCGGAAGCTCGAAGCCGGGCGGCAGCGAGTCGCGGGAGGGGCCGATGATGCCCCCGCCGCACGTCTTGTAGCGCGGGAGTTCGGACTTCTCCAGCAGCAGCACCCTGCGGCCGGCCGTGGCCGCCGCATGGGCGGCCGAGGCGCCACCGGGGCCCGCGCCGACCACCACGACATCCCAGACCGTGTCGTCCGCCCCGCCGTCCGCCGAACCGCTGCCCTGCGCCGCTTGCTCGCTGCTCACGTGTGATTCCGCTCCCGCTCGACCCGCCGACTCTCGTCGCCCCTGCTCAGCCGCATCCTATGGCGAGAACCCGGCTCGGACCGCTGTGGCACCATCGGCAACGTCCACTTGTGCGCACGAACACACCATCACACCCGCAAGGAGCGCCCATGCAGGCCGTCCCGCTCTCCGAAACCGTCGCCTCGCTCATGCCGCGCGCCCGCGCGGAACTCGCCGAACTCGTGTCGTTCCCGTCGGTCGCCGATGAACGCCAGTTCCCCAGGAGCGGCTGCGAGAAGGCGGCCGGCTGGGTCGCCGAGGCGCTGCGGGCCGACGGCTTCCAGGACGTGGCGCTGCTCGACACCCCCGACGGCACCCAGTCGGTGTACGGCTTCCTGCCCGGACCGCAGGGCGCGCCGACGGTGCTGCTGTACGCGCACTACGACGTGCAGCCGCCGCTGGACGAGGCCGCCTGGATCTCCCCGCCCTTCGAGCTGACCGAGCGGGACGGCCGCTGGTACGGGCGCGGCGCCGCGGACTGCAAGGGCGGCCTGCTGATGCACCTGACGGCGCTGCGCGCGCTGCGGGAGCACGGCGGGGCCCCGGTGAGCGTCAAGGTCATCGTCGAGGGCTCCGAGGAGCAGGGCACCGGCGGCCTGGAGCGCTACGTCGAGGCGCACCCGGACCTGCTGACGGCCGACGCGATCGTGATCGGTGACACGGGCAACTTCCGGCTCGGGCTGCCGACGGTCACCGCAACGCTGCGCGGCATGGCCATGGTCGACGTGCGGGTCGAGACCCTCGGCGGCAATCTCCACTCGGGCCAGTTCGGCGGCGCGGCCCCGGACGCGCTCGCCGCGCTCATCCACATCCTCGGCACCCTGCGCGACGAGACCGGCGCCACCACGATCGACGGGCTGGACGGCGGCGGCAGCTGGGAGGGGCTGCAGTACCCGGAGGAGGACTTCCGCAAGGACGCCAAGGTGCTCGACGGCGTCGGCCTGATCGGCACGGGCACCGTCTCGGACCGGATCTGGGCCCGGCCGTCCGTGACCGTGCTGGGCATCGACTGCCCGCCGACGGTGGGCGCGACCCCGTCCGTCCAGGCGACCGCGGGAGCGGTGGTCAGCCTCCGGGTGCCGCCGGGCACGGACGCGCGGGAGGCCGGCGACGCGCTCATCGCGCACCTGCGCGCGGCCGCCCCGTGGGGGGCCCGGGTCGAGGTCACCCAGCGCGGCAGCGGCCAGCCGTTCCGCGCCGACACCACCAGCCCCGCGTACACCGCGATGGCCGACGCCATGCGCACCGCGTACGGGCAGGAGCTGGAGATCGCCGGCCAGGGCGGGTCGATCCCGCTGTGCAACACGCTGGCCACGCTGTACCCCGAGGCGGAGATCCTGCTGATCGGCCTGAGCGAGCCCGACGCCCAGATCCACGCGGTGAACGAGAGCGTCTCCCCGCAGGAGCTGGAGCGCCTGTCGCTGGCCGAGGCGCTGTTCCTGACGCGGTACGCGGCGTCCAAGTCCGGCTGAGCCGGCGGGGTCCCGCGCCGACCGCCGGGAGCGCCGTGACCGGCGTGACCGGCGGCTCGGGCGGGGCCCCACCGGGCCCGTCACTCGACGGACCGGCCCGCCTCCAGGTTGATCGGTATGCCGCGCTCGCGGGCGCGCAGCGCCCAGCGCAGCCGGTCCAGGCGCACCGGCGGCAGCAGGGCCGCGGCCTCGTCCTCGGTGACGAACCGCCAGCCGCGCAGTTCGGCGCCGGGCAGCAGCAGCCGGGCCGCGTCGGCGGCGGGTATGCGTCCGCCGTCGAAGAGCAGTCGCATCCCGCCGTAGCCGGGGGGCGACGGCGGCTCCCAGTCGACGACCAGCAGCCGCGGCACCACGGCGAGTTCGATGCCCAGTTCCTCGGAGACCTCGCGCAGGCCCGCCTGCGCGGGCGCCTCGCCGCGTTCGACGACGCCGCCGGGGAACTCCCAGCCCGGCTTGTAGGTCGGGTCGACGAGCAGCACCCGGTCGTGCTCGTCGAAGAGCAGCACCCCGGAGGCGACGGTCTCCGCCGTGGGTTCCGGGGTCTGCACGATGTCGCAGCGCCCCACGCCCTGGCGCAGCGCCTCGGCGATCCGCTCGGCGGTCTGCCGGGGCGTCAGCCGCGTCGTCCTGATGACGTACGCGTCGGTGCTGAGCCAGGGCAGCGCGTCCAGGTACGCGGGCAGGCCCTTCGCCGGCTGCTCCTCCGCCGCCTCCCGCAGGGCCAGACGCTCGTGCAGGATCGTTTCCCCTGGGTCGAGCAGCACATGCCGCACCACGATTCCGCGCGAGGCCAGACCGCCGAACATCTCGTCCCGGTACTCCTGCCGCAGCAGCGTCCAGGGGACGACCAGCACTCCCCCGACCTCCTGGAGCAGCGCGGCGGCGGTGTCGACCACCAGCCGCCGCCAGACCGGCAGGTCCTGGAAGTCCGTCACCTCCTGGAGCCGCTTCTCGGGCAGCAGCTGGCCCAGCCCCGTACCGACGACCTCCGGATCGTAGAGAGTGCTGCCCGGCAGTAGGTCCAGCAGTTCGCGTGCGGCGCTGGTCTTGCCCGCGCCGGACGCCCCGTTCACCCAGACGATCACGGTGCCCCCTTCTCCGTAGCCCCCTACGAATTGCCCGGATCATCGCTATCGGCAAACGCGCAGTACCGGCCATCGGCTCGCACCGGCCCCCGTCAGGGCCCTCGCGCCGCCTTCCGCACCCCGCGCCGCGCGTGCTTCACCCCTTGCTCGCGCCGAGGGTGAGGCCCGCTATGAACTGCCGCTGCAGGATCATGAAGACCACGATGGTGGGGAGCGCGACCAGGACCGACCCCGCCGCCAGCAGGTTGTAGTCGGTGAAGAACTGTCCGCGCAGGTTGTTGAGTGCCGAGGTGATCGGCAGTTTGTCGCCGGAGGACATGAAGACCAGCGCCCACAGGAAGTCGTTGTACATCCAGGTGAACTGCAAGGTGGCGAGCGCGGCCAGGGCCGGCCGGCACAGCGGCAGCGTGATGCGCCAGTACTGCGTCCACACTCCGGCGCCGTCCACGATCGCCGCCTCGATGATCTCCATCGGCAGGGTGCGCATGAAATTGGCGAGAACGAATACGCAGAACCCGGTCTGGAAGGCCACCTGAACGGCGACAACGGCCCAGTAGGAGTCGTACATCGTCATCGAGTCGGACATCCAGTACGGCAGCGGGATCCGGTTGAACAGCGCGTACAGCGGGGTCACGATCACCTGCTGCGGCAGCAGGTTGCCCGCGGTGAACATCACCAGCAGGAAGACCCGCCCCCTGAGCTGGATCCGGGACACCGAGAAGGCGACGAACGAGGCGAAGAACAGGGTGAGAAGCAGCGCCGGCACCGCGATGATCAGGGAGTTGACGAAGTACTTGCTCATCTCCCCCTCGGTGAAGGCCTGCCGGTAGTAGTCGAACGACAGGTGCCGCGGCAGCGAGAAGTACCCGTACTTCGCGGTCTCCTGGTAGGGCCGCAGGGAGGCGTAGACGGCGAGCAGCAGCGGGGCGAGGAAGGCCAGCGACACGACCATCAGGAACGTGTGGAGCCCCAGGCGCGCGGGGCGGATCCGGCGCCGCCCCGGCTGATCGCCGGTGGCGGCCTTCGCGTGCTGGGAGGGCCGGGCGGCAACGGCGGATGTCATGACTTCTTCTCCTCGCGCATCTCCTGGACCAGGTACGTCACGATGAACCCCAGCGAGATGGCGAGCAGCACCACCGCGATCGCCGAGCCGAAGCCGATCCTGCTGGCCTCGCCGATGATGTTGTCCGTGACCAGCACGCTGAGCAGTTCGAGCCCGTTGCGGCCGTGGTTGACGGCGTAGACGATGTCGAACGCCCGCAGCGCCTCGATGACGGTGATCACCGCGACGATGACGTTCACCGGCCGGAGGGTGGGCAGCACGACCCGGAAGAACGCCTGCACCTCGCCGGCCCCGTCGATCGCCGCGGCCTCCTTGAGCGCCGGGTCCACGGACTTCAGCCCGGCCAGGAAGAGGATCATCACGTAGCCGGTGTGCCGCCAGGCCGCGGCGAGCAGGATCGCCCAGATGTTCAGCGAGGGGTCGCCCAGCCAGTCGGTGGGGTTGTCGGTGTCGGCCAGCACGGCGTTGAGGGCGCCCTGGTCGCGGGAGAAGACCAGCTGCGCGATGAAGCCGACCACCGCCAGCGAGAGCACGACCGGCATGTAGAGGGTGCTCTGGTAGAAGCGGCTGAAGCGGATGTTCTTGTCCAGCAGCACCGCGAGGAGCAGCCCGAAGGGGGTGGCGACCAGCCCGAGGAACCCCAGCCACAGCAGGTTGTTGCGGGCCGCCCGCCAGAACGGCGGGTAGTTCGTGAACAGGTCGTGGTAGTTGCGGGTGCCGACCCACTGGATGCTGCCGACACCGTCCCAGCTGGTGAACGACAGCCCGACGGAGGCGAGGGTGGGGCCCCAGATGAGGCCGATCTCCAGCAGGACGGGGATACCGAGCAGCACACCGAGGACGGCGAGGTCGCGGGGGGTGAACCTCCGCGGGCCCCGCCGTCCGGCGCGCCGCGTGATGATCTGCGGCACAGCCTGTACTCCTACTCCGCGGCGAAGATGGTCTTCTTCTGCCTCTCGATGCTGTTGACCAGCCCGTCGACGTCGTCCGGCTTGTTGATGAAGGTCTGCAGGGCCGGGATCATGACGGTCGAGGCGAAGTCCGGGCGGGTGTCGCGGTCCAGGAACTGGGAGATGTGCTTGGCCCCGGCGACCAGCTCCGCCGACTTCTTCTGCAACTCGGTGTACTTGGCGGTGGAGGCACCGGAGTTGACCCCGACGTTGTTCGGGTCGCCGGCCAGGTAGGAGTCCTCGGCCGCCGGGGTGGCGAGGTACGTGAGGAAGTCCCGCGCCGCGTCCTTGTTCTTGGCCTTCTTCGACATCAGGAAGCCGTCGATGGGGGCTTCGACGGAGTCCTGGCCGTGCGCCGGGTCGATCTCGGGGAAGGGGAAGAAGTCCAGGTCCGCGTGTTCGGCCTCGGGGAACTGGGTGCCGGGGTGCGGCAGCCCGAGGACCGCCATGCCGGTCTTGCGCTGCTGCAGGCTCTGCCCCGCCTCCTGCCAGGTGCGGCCGTTGGCGCCCTTCTGGTGGTAGGGCATCAGGCTGCGCCACAGGTCGAAGACGTGCTTGACCTTGGGGTCGGTCCAGGCCTCCTTGCCCGCCATGAGCGAGGCGTGGAACTCGTAGCCGTTGGCCCGCATGTTGATGTAGTCGAACGTGCCCATGGCGGGCCAGCCGTCCTTGTCGCCGAAGGCGATCGGGGTCAGGCCGTCCTTCTGCATCTGCCGGGCGAGCGCGGTGTACTGGTCGAACGTCTTCGGCACCGCGTAGCCGTGCTGCTGGAAGACGCTTTTGCGGTGGAAGACGGCCCACGGGTAGTAGTAGTACGGCACGAAGTACTGCTTGCCGTCACGGCCGGTGGACTGGGCCTTGAGGGCGTCGGAGAAGCCCTTGAACCCCGACCACACATCGCTGATGTCGGTCAGCAGGCCCTTCTCCGCGAAGAACTGCATCCGGTTGCCGGCGAACCACATGAAGACGTCGTCCGGGCTGCCCTGCAGGTAGCGGTTGATGTTCTCCTGGAAGGTGTTGTGGTCGACGGTGTTGACCTTCACCGTCTTGCCCGACTGCTTCTGGTAGGCGTCGAAGGCCGCCTGGAACGCCGCCTTCGGCACGGCGTCCGACGCGTTGGAACCGAGCGTGACGGTCTTGCCGTCCCCGGCGGGCCCGCCGCCGCAGGCGGCGAGCAGCGAGGGCAGGGTGACCGCTCCCGCGCTGATCGCCGCTCCTCGCAGCAGACTTCGGCGGGAGATCCGATGTCCGGCCGCTGCCCTGACTGTGGGCCGACCGCTGAACGATGACTGCGCCATGTCCCCCTCCTCGTGGGTGGAACTGAACACAACCGAACGCGAGCGGTGCGATCTCACCGCCAGGCGGGGACCATGTCAAGGGTTCTGACGCGATAACGAACAACAGTTACCCGATCGCTCGCAACAAGCTTCAACAGCTTCTAACGAAAACGACCGTCATCCTCGGAGTGCCACGCAGAGTGATGCCGAGCCGGGCCGAACGCTCCGCCGACCGGCCGCACAACACGCGGCCAGTCGTCGGAGCGCTGCTCAGCTCTCCAGGGCGAACTCCGTCGAGAACTCGGTCAGCCCGAGGGCCTGGGCGGCCGCGGCCGCGGCGCCGACCAGGCCCGCGTCGGTGCCCAGCAGGGCCGGCACCACCTCGATCCCGGCGGTGAACGACAGCGTCGCGTAGCGCGCCAGGTGCGCGCGCAGCGGGCCGAAGAGCACGTCCCCCGCGCCCGCCACCCCGCCGCCGATCACCACGACCCGCACCTCGGCCAGCGTCGCCGTGGCGGCGATCCCGGCCGCCAGCGCCTGCGCGGCCCGGTCGAAGGAGGCCAGGGCGACCGGGTGGCCGGCGCGCGCGGACTGCGCGACGGCCGCCGCCGTCGGCTCGGCGCCGTCCGCCGGCACCCAGCCGTTCTCCAGCGCCCGGCGGACGATGTTCGGCCCGCTGGCCAGCCGCTCCACGCAGCCGCGCGACCCGCACGGGCAGGGGTCGCCGTCGAGGTCGACGCTGATGTGCCCGATGTGGCCGGCGTTCCCCGTGGGGCCCGGCAGCAGCGTGCCGCCGAGCACCAGCCCGCCCCCGACGCCGGTGGAGACGACCATGCACAGCGCGTCGTCGTAGCCGCGGGCGGCGCCCAGCCAGTGCTCGGCCGCCGTCATCGCGACACCGTCGCCGGTCAGGACCACCGGCAGCGCGTCCGCCGCCCGCGCCACCCGCTCGACCAGCGGGAAGTCCCGCCAGCCGGGGACGTTGACCGGGCTGACGGTTCCCCGTGAGGCGTCCACCGGTCCCGCGCTGCCGATGCCGACGGCCACCACCTGCCGCCAGCCCGCGTCCCGGCGCAGCTCACCGAGCACCTGCCCGACCGCGTCCATCACCGCTTCGGCGTCCTGCTGGGCGGGGGTCGGCCGCAGCGCGCGCACGAGCAGCCGGCCGCTCGCGTCGACCAGCGCACCGGCGATCTTCGTTCCGCCGATGTCCAGTGCGGCGATCAGCGGGCCTGCGGCGCGGTCGGTGTGCATCGGGTTCCGTTCTCCCTCTCCTGGACCGGCCCATTGGCCGGTATACCCGCACGTCGCGCGGGGTTAGGAGTAGTGTTTCTTTCGCTGACAACGTTGTCCATTCATTGCGGCAAGGAATATCGCGACAGTGACCCATACTCCGGGGCATACCCCCCGTCCCACCATGAAGGACGTCGCGGCGCGGGCCGGAGTCGGGCTCAAGACGGTCTCCCGGGTGGTCAACGAGGAACCGGGGGTCACCCCGGACACCATCCACCGGGTGCGCGAGGCGATCGACGCCCTCGGTTTCCGGCGCAACGACAGCGCCCGGCTGCTGCGCACCGGCCGGACCGCCAGCATAGGACTGGTGCTGGAGGACCTGGCCGACCCCTTCTACTCGCCGCTGAGCCGGGCCGTCGAAGAGGTGGCCCGCGCGCACTCGACGCTGCTGTTCACCGGTTCCAGCGCCGAGAACGCCGCCCGCGAGCAGGAACTGGTCCTCGCGTTCTGCGCCCGCCGGGTGGACGGCCTGGTCGTGGTCCCCGCCAGCGACGACCACCGCTACCTGGAACCGGAGATCGACGCGGGCGTCGCGACCGTCTTCGTGGACCGGCCGGCCGGCCGCATCGACGCCGACGTCGTGCTGACCGACAGCGCGGGCGGCACCCGCGAGGGCGTCGCCCACCTGATCGCGCACGGCCACCGCCGGATCGGCTTCATCGGCGACCAGCCGCGGATCCACACCGCCACCGAGCGGCTGCGCGGCTACCGCGAGGCGATGGCCGCGGCGGGGCTGCCGGTGAGCGAGGAGTGGGTCTCGATGGGCCCCACCGCACCCGACCGGGTCCGCGCCGCGCTGACCGCGATGCTGGCGGGGCCGGAACCGGTCACGGCGCTGTTCGCGGGCAACAACCGGGTCACCGTCACGGCGGTGCGGGTGCTCGCCGGCGAGGTCCGGCCGGTCGCCCTGGTGGGCTTCGACGACTTCGAACTCGCCGACCTGCTGCGCCCCGCCATCACCGTGATCGCGCAGGACGCGGTCGGACTCGGGCGGGCCGCGGCCCAGCTGCTCTTCCGCCGCCTGGACGGCGGATCGGACGGGACGCGCCGGATCGAGCTGCCCGCCCGGCTGATCGTGCGCGGCTCGGGCGAGCTCCCGCCGGCGACCTAGGCG
Organism: Streptomyces sp. NPDC006733; assembly: GCF_040636125.1. Classification (NCBI taxonomy): domain Bacteria; kingdom Bacillati; phylum Actinomycetota; class Actinomycetes; order Kitasatosporales; family Streptomycetaceae; genus Streptomyces; species Streptomyces sp. NPDC006733. The sequence goes on from NZ_JBEYJD010000002.1 coordinate 169,802, forward strand.
GCCGGCCCGCGCCCGGCCAGCGCGTCCAGTTCCGCGCGGCCGAGCCCGGTGCGGGCGGTGACCTCCTCGAGGTCGACGGCGCCGCAGTCCAGGCCGCGCAGCAGGTAGCCGCTGAGCGCCCTGGCGGTGGCGGGCTCGTCCATCACGTCGCCGCCGGTCTTCGCCACGTACGCCGCGAGCCGGGCCGCCGCAGTGTCCAGCCCCTCGCGGTAGAACGCGTAGACGGCGGCGTAGCGGGTGGGCAGGTGGCCGGGGTGCATGTCCCAGCCCTGGTAGTAGGCGCGGGCCAGCGAGCGGCGGACGAGTCCGTGGTGCAGCCGCCAGGCGTCGTGCACCTGGGCGGTCGGGCCGACCGGCAGTACGTTCGTGGACCCGTCGGAGAGCCGGACGCCGGTGCCGGCCGCCGCGACCTGCATGACGGCCTTGGCGTAGTCGGCGACCGGGTGGTCCATCGACTGGTAGGCGGCGCTGACCCCGCAGGAGGCGCTGTAGTCGAAAGTGCCGTAGTGCAGTCCGGTGGCGCGGCCCTCGGCGGCGTCGATGAGCCGGGGCACGGTGGCGGTGCCGTCGGGGCCCAGGATCGACTGGGTCGTCTCGATCTGGATCTCGAAGCCGATGCGGCCCGGCGCCAGGCCGTGCGCCGCCTCGAACGCCTCGCAGAGCCGCACCATCGCGGTGACCTGCTGCGGGAAGGTCACCTTCGGCAGGGTCAGCACCAGGCCGTCGGGCAGGCCGCCGGACGCCATCAGGGTGCTGAGGAAGAGGTCCAGGGTGCGGATGCCGCGGTCGCGGACCGCCGCCTCCATGCACTTCATGCGGATGCCGAGGTACGGGGGTGCCGTGCGGTCCCCGGCGACGGCGGCGACGATCCGGGCGGCGGCCACGGCCGCCGCGTCCTCCTCGGCGTCCGGGCGCTGCCCGTAGCCGTCCTCGAAGTCGATCCGGAGGTCTTCCACGGGCTCGCGCTCCAGCTTGGCGCGCACCCGGTCGTGCACCGGTCCGGCCAGCTCGTCGCTCAGGCCGAGCACCCGCGCGAACGACTCCGCGTCCGGGGCGTGCTCGTCGAGGGCGGCCAGGGCCTGCCGGCCCCAGTCGCGCGCGGTGCCGGCGGTGAAGGCGTCGGCCGGGACGTAGACGGTGTGCACGGGCTGCCGGGTGCCCGGGTCCCCCGGGTAGCGGCGGGCCAGCTCCGCGTCGGTGGTGGCGAGCGCGGCGCCGACGCTCTCCCGTACCGCGTCCGACCAGGTCGTGCCGACCGTCTCACCGTGCGTCATGTGCCAGCCTCCCGAACTTCAACAAACCGTTGAAGGGAAGCTATCCGCGCCGTCGGACCAGGTCAACCCCCACCCGGCGGCCCCGCCCGGACGCGGGACAGGCTCCGGACGCACGACGGCCCCCGCACGCGCCAGGCGGGCGGGGGCCGTCGACAGCGGGTCGCGGGATCAGCCCTTGCGGGCGGTGATCTCGCCGGTGAGCTGCGGGACGACCTGGAACAGGTCGCCGACCACGCCGTAGTCGACCAGGTCGAAGATCGGCGCTTCGGCGTCCTTGTTGACCGCCACGATCGTCTTCGAGGTCTGCATGCCGGCCCGGTGCTGGATGGCGCCGGAGATGCCGTTGGCGATGTAGAGCTGCGGCGAGACCGACTTGCCGGTCTGGCCGACCTGGTTGGTGTGCGGGTACCAGCCGGCGTCCACCGCGGCGCGGGAAGCGCCGACGGCCGCACCGAGCGAGTCGGCGAGCGCCTCGATGAGGTGGAAGTTCTCGGCGCCGTTGACACCGCGTCCACCCGAGACCACGATCGCGGCCTCGGTCAGCTCCGGGCGGCCGGTGGACTCGCGCGGGGTGCGCGTGAGGACCTTGGTGCCCGTGGCCAGCTCACCGAAGGAGACGGCGAGCTGCTCGACCGTGCCGGCGGCCGGGGCGGCCTCCGGAGCGGCGGAGTTCGGCTTGACGGTGATGACCGGCACGCCGGTGGTGATGCGCGACTTGGTCGTGAAGGACGCCGCGAACACCGCCTGCGTGGCGACCGGGCCGCCGTCGCCGGGCTCGACGTCGGTGGCGTCGGTGATGATGCCGGAGCCGAGGCGCAGCGCGAGGCGGGCCGCGACCTCCTTGCCCTCCGCGGAGGACGGCACCAGGACGGCCACCGGCTCCACGGCCTTGGCGGCGGCCTGCAGCGCGTCCACCTTCGGTACGACGAGGTAGTCGGCGAACTCGGCCGCGTCGGCGGCGAGCACCTTGACCGCGCCGTACTCGGCGAGCACGGGGGCGGCGGTGTCGACGCCGGTGCCGAGGAAGACGGCGACGGGGTCGCCGATCCGGCGGGCCAGCGTCAGCAGTTCGAGGGTCGGCTTGCGGACGGCACCGTCCACGTGGTCGACGAGGACGAGGACTTCACCCATTGGATTGGTCTCCTGCGAAATCTAGAGAGGCGGGGGCGGCCGGGTCGCGGCTCAGATGAACTTCTGGCTCGCGAGGAACTCGGCGAGCTGCTTGCCGCCCTCGCCCTCGTCCTTGACGATCGTGCCGGCGGTGCGCGCCGGACGCTGCGTGGCCTCGTCCACCGCGGACCAGGCGCCGCCGAGGCCGACCTGGGCCTCGTCGATCTCCAGGTCCGACAGGTCCAGGGACTCCACCGGCTTCTTCTTGGCGGCCATGATGCCCTTGAACGACGGGTAGCGGGCCTCGCCCGACTGGTCGGTCACGGAGATCAGGGCCGGGAGGGACGCCTCGAGCTGCTCGCTCGCCGCGTCGCCGTCGCGGCGGCCGGTCACCTTGCCGTCGGCGACCGACACCTCGGACAGCAGGGTCACCTGCGGGACGCCGAGGCGCTCCGCGAGGATCGCCGGCAGCACGCCCATGGTGCCGTCGGTGGAGGCCATGCCGCACACGACCAGGTCGAACCCGGCGTGCTCCACGGCCTTGGCGAGCACCAGCGAGGTACCGAACACGTCGGTGCCGTGCAGCGCGTCGTCCTCGACGTGGATGGCCTTGTGGGCGCCCATCGACAGCGCCTTGCGCAGCGCGTCCTTGGCGTCCTCGGGACCGACGGTGAGCACCGTGATCTCGGCATCGTCGGCGGCGTCGGCGATCTGCAGCGCTTGCTCGACGGCGTACTCGTCGAGCTCGGACAGCAGACCGTCGACGGCGTCGCGGTCAGTGGTCAGGTCCTCGGCGAAGTGACGGTCGCCCGTGGCGTCGGGCACGTACTTCACACAGACAACGATCCTCAAGCTCACGCCTGCTCTCCTACTGCTTAGTCTCGTCAACTGCCCTTGGAGGCAGCATAGGCGTCTCGGCTGGGCGGCCCCCCACCGGCACGCACCTGCGTTCCACCAGAAGGTTACTCGCCAGTACACCCAGCTCGTGCCCCGTAGGCAAGGGTCATGAACTGTGACGTTGACGACGCGGCGGCCAGGAACGGCTCAGTGCCGCAGCCCGTTGAAGCCGCCCTGGTGGTACAGGAGCGGGCCGCCGGGGCCCGTCGGGTCGCCCGCGAGCGCCTGCGCCACCACGATCCGGTGGTCGCCGGCGGGGATGCGGGCCAGCACGCGGCAGACCAGCCAGGCGGAGACCCCGTCGAGCAGCGGCACGCCGTGCGGCCCCTCGCGCCAGCCGGTGGCCGGGCCGAAGCGGTCGGCACCGCTGCGCGCGAAGGTCGCGGCCAGCGCCTCCTGGTGCTCGCCGAGCACGTGGACGCCGACGAACGGCGCCTCGGCGAGCGTGGGCCAGCTGGACGAGCCGGTGCTGATGCCGAACGAGAGCAGCGGGGGTTCGGCCGACACGGAGGTCAGCGAGGTGGCCGTGAAACCCACCGGCCGGTCGCCGGCCGCGGTGATCACCGCGACACCGGCCGCGTGGCGGCGGAACACCGAGCGGAAGACGGCCGGGTCGAAGCCGGCGGAGGTGCCGGAGTACGTGCCGAGGTCGGTCAGGGCTGTCATGGAGTTGTCCTTCTCGAGCGGTCGGGCCGGAGGCGAATGGTCGTCTGGGGCGCTCAACAACTCGGACAGCGCGCACTCGAATGGCGACCGAAGTCGACATCCGCGCGCGTGTGAAGAAGGGGGTCTCGCGACATAACGTCAGAGTGACGATGGCGGGCGGGCCCCGTCAAGGGCCGCTCGCGATATGGGATCCCCGTCACAAGATCACCGTCGGGGCTCTCCGACGCGGTGCCGGGCCGGGTCGCCGGCTCTCACACCGCAGCACCCAGCGCCGCGATCACGTCGACCTTGCGTGGCTGGCCGGCCGCACGGCGCACCACCGTGCCCTCCGCGTCGAGCACCAGGACGGTCGGCGTCTTGAGGATCGCCAGCCTGCGGACGAGTTCCAGCCGGGCCTCCGCGTCGATCTCGACGTGGGTCACCCCGTCGACCAGCTCGGCGATCTCGCCGAGGGTCCGCCGGGTGGCCCGGCACGGGGCGCAGAAGGCGCTGGAGAACTGCACCAGCGTGGCGCGCGTGCCGAGCGGCCCGCCGATCTCGGCGGCCGTCAGCCGCTCCTGGCCGTCTTTCGTCCGCACGCGGATCCTCCCGTTCCGGCGCCGGTGCACCAGGCCGAACACGCTCGCCGCCGCGAGGACGGCGAGGCACACCAACAATCCGGTCATCTTTCCTCCTGCTGCGGTGCAGCGTTCACGGGACCGCAATGATTCCCGGGGCGCCGGAGGCCGGGCGATCCGGAATCATCTGCTCCATGAACGCCACGAGCTCCACGAACGCCGCTCCCGCCGGCCCGGCCGCCGGTCTTGATGTCCGCGGGCCCCGCTTCGGCGCCGTCCTCACCACGGTCGTGCTGGCCGCCGTCCTGATCACGGGGAGCGGCTGGCTGCTGGCCGCGCAGGCGGCGGTCTTCGCGGTCGGCGCCACCGCCGGGGTGCGGCGCTCCCCCTACGGCTGGCTCTTCGCCACCCTCGTCCGGCCCCGGCTGGGTCCGGCGCGGGAGACCGAGGACCCCGCGCCGCCGCGCTTCGCGCAGGCCGTCGGGCTCGGCTTCGCGCTCGTCGGCCTCGTCGGCTACTTCGCGGGCCCGCTGTGGCTGGGCATGGCGGCGGCCGGCTGCGCGCTGGCCGCGGCGTTTCTCAACGCGGCCTTCGGGTACTGCTTGGGATGCGAGATGTACCTCTTGTTCCGGCGTACGACACGGTGACGTGACGAGAATCTCGCGGGATCGTGGGCACGCGAGGTGACACGGGGCACGTTGTCGGGGCACGATCCATCAGCGACCGGAACCTACGGACGCGTAACTTTTCCGCCGGGAGAGCCGGCCCCGGAGAGAGCAGGTACCCGGACATGGCTGAACTCGTCTATCCCCCGGTCATCGGCGTGGCCCGCGCCATGTTCCGCATGCAGGGGCTGCGCTTCGACATCGCCGGCACGGAGAACGTACCGCGCAAGGGCGGAGCCCTCCTGGTCTCCAACCACATCGGCTACCTGGACTTCGTCTTCGCGGGCCTGACCGCGCTGCCGAACAAGCGCCTGGTCCGCTTCATGGCGAAGGACTCGGTCTTCCGGCACAAGGTCTCCGGTCCGCTGATGCGGGCGATGAAGCACATCCCGGTGGACCGCTCGGAGGGCATGCACGCCTACGCGCACGCGCTGGACGCGCTGCGCGCCGGGGAGATCATCGGCGTCTTCCCCGAGGCCACCATCTCGCAGTCGTTCACCCTGAAGTCCTTCAAGTCCGGCGCGGCGCGCCTCGCCGAGGAGGCCGGCGTCCCGCTGCTGCCGATGGCGCTGTGGGGCACCCAGCGGCTGTGGACCAAGGGCCACCCCCGCAACCTCGGCCGCAACAAGTTCCCGATCACGATGCGGGTGGGCGAGCCGATGCGGGCGAACGAGGGCGAGAAGCCGGGCGCGCTCACCCGGCGGCTGCGGATGCGCGTCCAGGAGCTGCTGGACGACGCGCAGCGCGCCTACCCGGGCAAGCCCAGCGGCCCCGACGACCGGTGGTGGCTGCCGAGCCACCTCGGCGGCACGGCGCCCACGCCGGAGGAGGCCGCCGAGCTGGACCGCGCGGACCGCGACGAGCGGGCCGCCCGGCGCTGACCCGCGGCCGCGCCGGATCGGTCCGCCCGGCGGTCAGTCCGCCGCGCGGACCGTCACCCGCGCCCCGTCGTCGAGCAGCGCGGAGCCGCGCTCGTCGCTCGGCCCGTTGGTGAGGCCGCGGGCCTCGACCACGAGGGGGACGAAGCCGGGCGCGAGGTCGTGCACCTCGGGGGCGACGGTGATGTTCAGGGGCTGGGCGGGGTTCATCGCGGGCATCGCAGACCTTGGTTCGGGGGCGGGCGGCTCAGCGCCGGGGGTGCGGCGTTCACAGCGCGGCGGGCAGCAACTCCCACAGGTGCCGCCGGTCGGTGGCGCGCTGCAGTGATTCCAGCACGGACGGCGCCGGGGCCGCGTACACCGCGGGGTAGTCGACCTCGCCGAACTCGGGGCGGACCCGCCAGGCGAGCCGTTCGCGCTCCAGCGAGAAGTGCGCGTCCACCCCCGGCTTGTTGCCCCGCGCGTCCTGGCGCGCCCAGCGCGACGGCTCACCCCCGCCCTGGGCGTCCTGCCTCCCGGGCAGCAGGACGGCGACGAGGCCGTGCAGCAGCGGGGCGGAGCCGTCCTCGTCGGCCAGCCGCTGGTAGCAGAGCCCCGTGGGAACGCCCTCGGCGCGCAGCAGGGCGGCCAGGGCGTGGGACTTGGCGTGGCAGATCCCGGTCCGCAGCCGCAGGACGTCCGAGGCGCGCCAGGTCACCCGGGGGTCGTCGGCGTCGCCGGAGTGCGGGATGGTGTCGCGCACGAAGTCGAAGGCCGCGCGGGCGTAGTCGTGCGGGCCGCCGCCGGTGCCGGTGCCCTCGCGCAGCCGCCGCGCGGTCTCGCGGACCAGCGGGTGGCCGTGGTCGATGACGTCGTCGGCGGCGAGGTACGCGGCCGTCCCGGGCGTGTCCTGGAGGAGTTCCATGCCCGGCACCCTAGGCAGGATCGCGCCGCGGATCAATCGAAATACGGTTCAGCGCATAGTTATTCAGAGTCAGGCGATCGCGCCGTTGGTGGCGCCCGGTCCCGCGCCACCCGCGTGCCGGGCCAGCGCGGACGCCAGGTCGGCGTGGACCTCGAAGACCCGCCCCAGCCGGGTGAGCCGCAGCAGCCTCGCGAACGCCGGGTCGGCGCTGACGATCCGGACGCGGCTCCCCCGCTCGACGGCCCGCAGCCGGAAGCGGCAGAGCAGCGACAGACCGCTGCAGTCGATGAACGTCACGGCCCGCAGGTCCAGGACGAAGTCGGAGTCCGCCATCCGCGCCAGGGCGTCGAAGTAGGGGATCAGCCCCGTCGAGGCGAGGAGGTCCAGTTCACCCCAGAGCTCGACCACGGTGGTCCCGGCCACCGAGCGCCGGCCGGCACCGAAGGCGTGTTGATCATCGTGCATACGAGCCCCCCACTCCCGGTGATGAGGCGTGCGCCGCTGCGCATGTGTACGTGTCATACCCGCGGGCCGGCATTGAAGTCAACGGTTGGGACAGTGGACGAAGTTGGCCGGTTCCGTGCTGTGGCCGGGGCGCGACGGTCGCGTCCCGGCCACGGCCCGGTCAGTGGCCGGACATCTCCGCGGCGACGGCCGCCGCGAAGGAGTCGACATCGTCCTCCGTGGTGTCGAACGAGCACATCCAGCGGACCTCGCCGGTGCTCTCGTTCCAGAAGTAGAAGCGGTAACGCTTCTGCAGCCGCTCGCTGACCTCGCGCGGCAGGACCGCGAAGACCGCGTTGGCCTGCACCGGGCGGACGATCGTCACCCCGTCGACCCCGCGCACGGCGGCTTCCAGCCGCTGCGCCATCGCGTTGGCGTGCCGCGCGCCGCGCAGCCACAGGTCGCCGGCGAGCAGCGCCTCGAACTGCACCGACACGAAGCGCATCTTGGAGGCGAGCTGCATCGACAGCTTGCGCAGGTGCTTCATGGCGCGCACCCGCTCGGGGCTGAGCACGACGATGCACTCCCCCATCAGCAGGCCGTTCTTGGTGCCGCCGAAGGAGAGGATGTCGACCCCGGCGTCGGTGGTGAACGCCGCGAGCGGCACACCGAGCGTGGCGGCGGCGTTGGAGATCCGCGCACCGTCCAGGTGGACGGCCATGCCGTGCTGGTGGGCGTGGTCGCAGATCGCCCGGATCTCGTCGGGGGTGTAGCAGGTGCCCAGTTCGGTGGTCTGGGTGATCGAGACGACCTGCGGCTGGGCCCGGTGCTCGTCCTCGAAGCCGAACGCCTGGAGGTCGATCAGCTCGGGGGTGAGCTTGCCGTCCGGCGTCGGGACGGTCAGCAGCTTGAGGCCGCCGACCCGCTCCGGGGCACCGCACTCGTCCACGTTGATGTGCGCGGACTCGGCGCAGATGACCGCGCCCCAGCGCTCGGTGACGGACTGCAGCGCCGTCACGTTGGCGCCGGTGCCGTTGAAGACCGGGAAGACCTCCGCGCGCGGGCCGAAGTGGCCGCGGAAGATGTCCTGGAGGTGGGCGGTGTAGTCGTCCTCGCCGTACGCGACCTGGTGGCCGCCGTTGGCGAGGGCGAGGGCGGTGAGCACCTCGGGGTGCACGCCGGCGTAGTTGTCGCTGGCGAACCCCCGTATCTCCGGGTCGTGGCGCCGGACGGCGTCGCTGGCGAGCTGCTCGGTCACGGTTGGGGCGTCAGCCACAGTCGGGTTCCGTTCACTTCCTCGGCGGGCCGGTTCCAGATGTCCGTGACGGCCTCGGCGAGGTCCGTCACATCCGTGAAGCCGGCGAATTTGGCGTTCGGGCGCTGCGCCCGCATCTCATCGTGCACCAGCGCCTTGATGACGACGACGCTGGCCGCCGCGGTGAGCGGGTCGGCGCCCGCCAGCTTGCGGAAGGAGTCGCCCATCGCCAGCGTCCAGGCCTCGGCGGCGGCCTTCGACGCGGCGTAGGCGGCGTTGCCGGCCGTCGGGCTGCTGGCCCCGGCGGCACTGATCAGGACGTAGCGGCCGCGCGTGCTGCGCCGCAGCGGGTCGTGGAACGCCAGCGAGGTGTGCTGGACGGTGCGGATCAGCAGCTGGTGCAGGAAGTCCCAGTCGCCCAGGTCGGTCTCGGTGAACGACGCGGAACCGCGCCATCCGCCGACGAGGTGGACCAGGCCGTCGACCGGGCCGTGGTCCTTCTCGATCCGCGCGGCCCACTCCCGGGTCGCGTCGGCGTCGAGCAGGTCCACGATCTCGCCGGTGATGTCAGCGCCGCCGGCGTCGTACCGGGCCTGGTCGACAGCCTGCGCCAGCCGTTCGGGATTCGCGTCGGCGGCGACGACATGGGCGCCGGCCTTGGCCAGCCGCTGGAGCATCGCGCGGCCGGCGGGACCGCCGGCCCCCGCCACCGCGATGACCGCTCCGTCGAGCGGCCCCTGGCCATCTGTCGCGTTCGTCATGTCCGCCTCCTCGGCAGCGCCGCTCACGCCGCGGTCCGTTCAACGCCGGTGATGCCCTTGGTGGAGGCGATCACGTCGCGCAGTTTCTTCGCGAGCGCCTCGTAGAACATGCTCAGCGGGAACTCGTCGACGAGCACCTCGTCCACGAGCTTGCGCGGCGGCAGCGACAGGTCGAGGGCGTCCGGGCCCTTGGCCCACACCGATCCGGGGTGGGGCGAGAGGTACGTCGCGACCAGGTCGTACGCGGCGAACCAGTGCACGAGCTTCGGGCGGTCGATGCCGTCGCGGTACAGCTTCTCGATGTCGGCACAGAGCTGGTTGGTGACCTGGGGGGCCAGCTCCCAGTCGATGTGCAGGGTGTTGTCCGTCCAGCGTACGGCGTCGTGCTTGTGCAGGTACGAGAAGAGCAGCTGCCCGCCCAGACCGTCGTAGTTCCTGACCCGCTCGCCGGTGACCGGGAAGCGGAAGAGGCGGTCGAAGAGGATCGCGTACTGCACGCCCAGGCCCATCGGGTGGCCCTCGGCCTGCAGCTTCACGGCCTCCTTGAAGGTCGTCAGGTCGCAGCGCAGCTCTTCCAGGCCGTACATCCAGAACGGCGCGCGCTGCTTGATCATGAAGGGGTCGAACGGCAGGTCGCCGTGGCTGTGGGTGCGGTCGTGGATCATGTCCCACAGGACGAAGGTCTGCTGGGAGAGCTCCTGGTCCTCGATGAGCCGGACGGCCTCACCGGGCAGTTCCAGGCCGAGGGTGTCCACGGCGGCGGCGGTCACGGCCCGGAAGCGCGCGGCCTCGCGGTCGCAGAAGATGCCGCCCCAGGTCCAGCGCTCGGGCGCCTCCCGGACGGCCACGGTCTCCGGGAAGAGCACCGCGGAGTTGGTGTCGTAGCCGGGCGTGAAGTCCTGGAACGTGATCGGCACGAACAGCGGGTTGTCGTAGCGCGTGCGCTCCAGCTCCGCGAGCCACTCGGGCCACACCACACGCAGGGCGACGGCCTCCAGGTTGCGGTCCGGGTTGCCGTTCTGCGTGTACATCGGGAAGACGACCAGGTGCTCCAGGCCGTCGCGCCGGTCGGCGGCGGGCTGGAAGGCCAGCAGCGAGTCCAGGAAGTCCGGGACGCCGAAGCCGCCGCCCGCCCAGCGGCGCAGGTCCGCGACGAGTGCCTGGTGGTACGCCGCGTCGTGCGGCACCAGCGGGGAGAGCCGCTCGATCCCGTCGATGACGCGCTCCAACGTGCGCTCCACGTCGGACAGCGACGGGACGACCTCGGCGGAGAAGTCGATCGAGCCGTCCTTCTGCTGCCAGGGCCTGATGGCGACGACGGCTTGCTTCAGCTCGGCCCACGCCGGATGCGAGGTGATGCCCTCGCCGGATATCCCGGTCCCGTCAGCCACTACAGCCGAAAGATTTTCACTCATGACCCCTCCTTCACAGAAGAAACGCGCTTGATCCGCCAAGGAAGCGTATCGATACGAGCTTCCTCCGTTCAAGGGGGGTCGGAACAGATTATCCTGTGCGACCCCCTGCCAGACCGGTCATTTTCCTGTCATGCGCCATTATCGCGATGACTTCTGTGCTCTCCGCCATGGCGGAGAAGGTATATTTATGGACAAATCATACCCCGCACGGATTCCGGTGGCAGCCCCGCGGACGGCACGCCCACGCACGGGTGACGAACACCGCCACCGGGGTCCGGCAGCGGTAGGAGAGGGGGTCATGAGTACCCGCGCTGTCCTCGTCGCCGCCCTGATCACCGGATTCGTCCTCGGCACGGCGGGTGTCCGCTCCCAGCACTCCGCGCCGTCACACCACGTTCCGCCCGCCGTCACCGCCCGTCGCTAGGGTGTCCGGCATGAACTTCCTCACTGTCGGTCACCGGGGCGTCATGGGCGTGGAACCCGAGAACACCCTGCGTTCCTTCCGCCGCGCCGAGGGCGAGGGGCTGGACCAGATCGAGCTCGACCTGCACCTGAGCAAGGACGGCGCGCTCGTCGTCATGCACGACGCCGAGGTCGACCGCACCACGGACGGCACCGGCCGGATCGGCGATCTCACCCTGGACGCGCTGCGGGAGCTGGACGCGGGGCGGGGTGAGCGGGTGCCGGTGTTCGAGGAGGTGCTGGACGCGGTCTCCGCGCCGATCCAGGCCGAGATCAAGGACGTCGCCGCCGCCCAGGTGCTCGCCACGGTGCTGCGCGAGCGCGACGAGGTCGGCCGGGTGAGCGTGATCTCCTTCCACGACGAGGCGCTGCGCGCGGTCGGCGAACTGCTGCCGCAGTCGCACCGCGTGCTGGTCGCCAGCGAGCTCGGCCCGGACCTGGTCCCGCGCGCGCTGGCCGTCGGCGCCCGGATGGTCAGCCTGGAACTGCCGCACCTCAGCCTGGACCTGGTGCGCCGGTGCCACGAAGCGGAGCTCGCCGTGATCGCGTGGACGGTCAACACCCCGCAGGAGCTGGAGCTCGCGCGGGCGCTGCGCCTGGACGGGATCGTGACGGACCTGCCGTCGATCGACGGGCGGTGCTGACGCGCCGGATCGCCGGACGGGGCTGACGCGCCGCAGCGAGCGCGCCGGACGGGGCTGCCGCGCGGCAACACCGCGGACACAAACGTCCGGCATTCGGACGTACGTACCCCCCGCCTGGACAGATTCCCCCGGCCGGTGCCAATGTCCGGCCATGCGTTCCGCGAACCCGATGTCCCCGCGCCGCGCCGCCATCGCCGCGGCCGCCCTGCTCACCCTCGCCGCCGCCGGCTGCGCGCCCCAGGAGGACTCCTCCGCGGACGGCGCCACCCCGCCCCCGGGGACGTCCGCCGCGAGCTGCGCCCCCGCGGGGCTGTCCACCCGCACCGCGGGCAAGTTGACCGTCGGCACCGACACCCCCGCCTACGACCCCTGGTTCACCGAGGACAAGCCCGCCAACGGCAAGGGCTTCGAGTCGGCGGTCGCCTACGCCGTCGCCAAGCAGCTCGGCTACGCCCCGGCCGACGTGGTCTGGCAGACCGTCGCCTTCAACAACGCCTTCGCGCCCGGCGCGAAGACCTTCGACTTCGACATCAACCAGATCTCGATCAGCGACGACCGCCGGAAGGCCGTCGACTTCTCGTCCGGCTACTACGACGTGCGCCAGGCCGTCATCACGCTCAAGACCTCGAAGATCGCCAACGCGAAGAGCATCGCGGAGCTGAAGGGCGCCAAGCTCGGCGCCCAGGTCGGCACCACCAGCCTCGACGTCCTGAACGACGTCATCAAGCCGACGCAGCCGGCCGCCGTCTACCAGAAGAACGACCTCGCCAAGAGCGCTCTGAAGAACGGCCAGGTCGACGGCATCGTCGTCGACCTGCCCACCGCCTTCTACATCACCGGCGCCGAGGTGCCCGAGGCCAAGGTCGTCGGCCAGTTCGAGATCGGCGGCGCCCAGAAGGAGCAGTTCGGTCTCGTCCTGGACAAGGGCAGCAAGCTCACCTCCTGCGTCACCAAGGCCGTCGACGCGCTGCGCAAGGACGGCACGCTGGCCGGCCTGGAGAAGCGCTGGCTCTCCGAGGCCGTCGACGCGCCGGTGCTGAAGTGACGGTCGAGGACGTCCGGCCGGACGCCTACCGGCCGTCCGCGCGGCGGATCGAGCGCGAGCGCTACCGGCGCGCCCGCACCCGCCGCGCGGTGACGATCGGCGCCGTCAGCTCGCTGGCCACCGCCGGTCTGCTCGTCGGACTCGTCGTCAGCTCCCCCGGCTGGCAGCGCACCCGCGAGACGTTCTTCAACGGGCACGACGCCCGCGCGTCGCTGCCCAAGATCCTCGACGGGCTCTGGCTCAACCTGCAGCTGATGGTGGTGTGCGGGGCGGTGGTGCTGGTCGTCGGGCTGCTGCTCGCCGTCACGCGCACCCTGCGCGGGCCGGTGTTCTTCCCGCTGCGCGCGCTCGCCACCGCCTATGTCGACTTCTTCCGCGGGCTGCCGCTGATCATCTGCCTGCTCGGGGTGGTCTTCGGCGTCCCCGCGCTGCGGCTGCAGGGCGTCACCACCGATCCGGTGGTGCTCGGCGGCACGGCGCTGGTCCTGACCTACTCGGCGTACGTCGCCGAGGTCTTCCGGGCCGGCATCGACACCGTCCACCCCAGCCAGCGCGCCGCCGCCCGCTCGCTGGGGCTGAGCAGCGCGCGGACCATGCGCCACGTGGTGCTGCCGCAGGCCGTCCGGCGGGTCGTGCCGCCGCTGCTGAACGACCTGGTCTCGCTGCAGAAGGACACCGGCCTGGTGTCGATCGCCGGCGCGGTCGACGCGGTGTACGCGGCGCAGATCTACGCGGGCAAGACCTTCAACTACACCTCGTACGTCGTGGCCGGCCTGATCTTCGTCGCGCTCACCATCCCGATGACGCGCTTCACCGACTGGATCACCGCCCGGATGAACCGGCGCCAGTCGCAGGGAGGGACCGTATGACGGACCTGCAGAAACACCCGGAGGACGACGCGGGCACCGCACCCGTGCTGCGGCTGGAGTCCGTGCGCAAGACGTTCGGCCCGACCATGGTGCTGCGCGACGTCGACCTGGCCGTGCCGCCGCACACCGTCACCGCCCTGATCGGCGCCTCGGGCTCCGGCAAGTCGACGCTGCTGCGCTGCGCCAACCTGCTGGAGGACATCGACGACGGGGCGATCTTCCTGGACGGCGAGGACATCACCGATCCGCGGGTCGACCCGGACACGGTGCGCCGCCGGATCGGGGTCGTCTTCCAGGCGTACAACCTCTTCCCGCACATGACGGTCCTCGACAACATCACCCTCGCGCCGCGCCGGGTGCACAAGGTCGCCCGCGCCGAGGCGGAAGGTCGGGCCCGCGAACTGCTCGACCGGCTCGGCCTCGGCGACAAGGCCGGCGAGTACCCGGACCGGCTCAGCGGCGGCCAGCAGCAGCGCGTCGCGATCGTCCGGGCGCTCGCGGGCAGGCCGCGGCTGCTGCTCCTGGACGAGATCACCGCGGCGCTCGACCCGGAGCTGGTCGGCGAGGTGCTGGGGGTCGTCCGCGACCTCAAGGAGCAGGGCATGACGATGGTGATCGCCACCCACGAGATGGGGTTCGCCCGGGAGGTCGCCGACCAGGTCTGCTTCCTCGACGCCGGCGCGGTCCTGGAGCGGGGCACGCCCCAGGAGGTGTTCGGGGCGCCGGAGCAGGAGCGCACGCGGCGCTTCCTGCGGCGCTTCGCGGAGGCCGGCCGGCTGTGAGGGTCAGCCGGCCGGTGTGAGGGCCGTCAGGTGAGGTCCTTCACCAGCAGCTCGAACTCCAGGTCGGCCCGCTGCGGCACGCCGAAGCGCTCGTCCCCGTAGGGGAAGGGGTGCGTCTGCCCGGTGCGGGCGTAGCCGCGGCGCTCGTACCAGGCGATGAGGTCCGTGCGCGCGGTGATCACCGTCATGTGCATCTGCGCGGCCCGCCACTGGGTCGCGGCGTACCGCTCGGCCTCGGCGAGGACGATTCGGCCGAGGCCGCCGGCCTGCGCGGTGGGCCGGACCGCGAACATCCCGAAGTACGCGTTCTCACCCCGCCGTTCGATGTGGCAGCACGCGACCAGTTCGTCCGCGCGCTCCACCAGGACGAGCCGGCTGCCGGCCCGCTCGATCACCTCGACGACGCCCTCCGGGTCCGTCCGCTGCCCCTGGAGGATGTCCGCCTCGGTCGTCCACCCGACCCGGCTCGCGTCCCCCCGGTACGCCGACTCGACGAGGGCGACGACGGCGGGAACATCGGCCGGCGTGGCCGTGCGGAAGGTCGGCTGCGCTGTGCGCTCGCTGATGTCCATGGGGCCGAGGCTACCGGGAGGCGCATCCGGGGTGCGGGGGGCGGGTAGCAACCCCGCATGGTGAATGTGGTGAGCAGTCGGATCCTGTTGCAACCGGCCGACCTGGAACGATCCCGGGCCTTCTACCGGGACGACCTCGGGCTGGCGATCTACCGGGAGTTCGGCAGCGGACCGGGGCGCGGCACGGTGTTCTTCCTGGGCGGCGGCTACCTCGAACTCTCCGGGAGCTCCGGGGAGCCGATGAGTCCGGCGCTGCGCATCTGGCTGCAGGTCCCGGACATCGCGGCGGCCCACACCGAGCTGGCCGACCGCGGGGTCCCCGTGCTGCGGCCGCCGCTGAAGGAGCCCTGGGGGCTGTTCGAGATGTGGATCGCGGATCCCGACGGGCTGGAGATCGTCGTGGTGGAGGTGCCGGCCGACCACCCGATCAGGTACCGGCCCTGACCTCGCCGAAGGCGGTGGCGAGCCGCCGGATCCCCTCGTCGATCTCCGCGCCGCCGCTGGTGTCGGCGAAGCTGACGCGGATGTACGGCGCCGGGGCCTCCGCGGCGAAGTAGGCGCGTCCGGCGGCGACCGCGACCGAGGCGCGCAGCGCCGCCGTGCACAGCTCCGTCTCGTCGGTGCCGTCGGGCAGCCGCAGCCACAGCTGGTAGCCGCCGGTCGGCACCTCGGCGGGGACGAGCGCGGGCAGGTCGCGGCGCAGCGCGGCCAGCATCGCGTCGCGGCGCTCCCGCAGGCCGGTCGCGACGGCCCGCAGGTGGCGCGGCCAGGCGGGCGCGCCGACGAGTTCGAGCGTCGCCTCCTGCAGCGGGCGGGGGACGAAGAAGCTGTCGACGACCTGGATGGCGCGCAGCCGTTCCACGACCGGGCCGCGGGCGATGAGTGCGCCCACCCGCAGGCTGGGCGAGGTGGGCTTGGTCAGCGACGTGACGTGGACGACGGTGCCGTGCGGGTCGTCGGCGACCAGCGGCGCGGGCAGCGGACCGCCGTGGCCCAGCCGCCGCGCGAAGTCGTCCTCGATGACGAACGCGCCGGCCGCGCGGGCGATCCGGACGACCTGCTCCCGCCGCGCCGGGGCGAGGACGGTGCCGGTCGGGTTCTGGAAGAGCGGCTGGCAGAAGAACACCCGCGCGCCCGTGGCGCCGAAGGCGTCCGCGAGCAGGTCCGGGCGTACGCCGTCGGCGTCGGTCGGCACCGGCACCGGCCGCAGCCCGGCCGCGCGGGCCACCGCGAGCACGCCGGGGTACGTCGGGGACTCCACGAGCAGCGCGGAGCCGGGCGGGGCGAGCGCGCGCAGCGCGGTGGTCAGGGCCGCCTGCCCGCCCGCGGTGATCAGCACCTGGGCGGGTCCGACACCGGCCTCGCGCGCGAACCAGGCGCGCAGCGCCGTCAGCCCCTCCACCGGGGGCCGGTCCCACGCGCCGGGCCGGCGGGCCGCGCGGGCGAGCGCGGCGCCGAGCGCCTGCTGCGGCTGGAGGTCCGGGTGCAGGTAGCCGCCGTTGAGCGGGATCACGCCGGGCGGCGGGGCGGCGAGGGTGGCGAGCACGCCGGACGCGTCCACGACGCGGGGGGCGGGCTCGCCGTGCTGGTCCCCGGCGGTCAGGGCGACCTGCTGCCAGGAGGTGTCGACGGGGCCGGCGGCGGGCGGCGCCGCCTGCGACCGGTAGGTGCCGGAGCCGGGTCGGGTCTCCACCAGGCCCTCGGCGGCGAGCACGGCCAGCGCCCGGGAGACCGTCACCGGGCTGACGCCGAACCGGTCGACGAGTGAACGACTCGACGGCAGTTTGGCTCCCGGAGAGAAGCGCTTCAGCTCCCCCCGCAGAGAATCTGCCAGGGAAGTCGAACTGCTACTGTCATTCATGACAGCTGATAATAGCGCTATCGCCCTGCGGCCGGTAGCGGTGAACGGCACCGCCCTCGCCGCGCTCGGCGTCGCGATCTTCTCCTTCACGTTCCCCGCGACCCACTGGGCGCTCGGCGGGTTCGGCCCGTGGACCACGGTCGCGGTGCGCGGCGTCCTCGCGGCCGTCATCGCGGGCGCCTGCCTGGCCGCCGCGCGGGCACCGGTCCCCGCCCGCGAGCACTGGCCGGGGCTGCTGGTCGTCGGCCTCGGCGTCGTCGTCGGATTCCCGCTGCTGACCACGCTGGCGCTGACGACCACCGACACCTCGCACGCCGCCGTCGTCATCGGCGCCCTGCCGCTGGCCACCGCCATCGTCGCCGCGGTCCGGGAGGGCAACCGCCCGTCCCGGACCTTCTGGGCCGCCGCGGTCGCGGGCGCCGGCGTCGTCACCGTGTTCACCCTCGCGCAGAGCGGCGGGGCGCCCACCGCCGGCGACCTCTACCTCTTCGGCGCGCTGGCGGTGTGCGCGGCCGGCTACGCCGAGGGCGGGCGACTGGCCCGGGTGATGCCCGGACTGCGCGTCATCTCGTGGGCCCTGCTCGCGATGCTCCCGTTCACCCTCGCCGGCTCGCTCGTCGCCCTGACCCTCGAACCGGTGCACCTCGGCGCCCAGCCGCTGCTGGGGCTGGCCTACCTGGCGGCCGTCTCCCAGGTCCTGGGCCTCATGGTCTGGTACCGGGGCATGGCCGCCATCGGGGTCGCGCGCGCCAGCCAGCTGCAGCTCGCGCAGCCGCTGCTGACGCTGGTGTGGTCCGCGGCGCTGCTCGGTGAGCACCTGGGCGCCGCCACCCCGCTCGCGGCGCTCGCCGTCCTGGTCTGTGTGGCGGTCACCCAGCGCGCCAGGACCTGACCGGCGCGGGCGCCCCCCGGGTACGTCCGTGCGCTCGGGTGTGCGCCCTCGGGACGGGGCAGCTCTCCTGCGGACCGCCGTCGCCGACGGAACGCGGGGCGGCCGGTGGGCGGGAACGCCGCGAACGGGAGGCCGGTCATGCACGGACCACCGCTGGTGGGGTGGCTGCTGGTCGTGCTCAGCACCGCGACGGGCCTGTCGTGCCTGCTGCGGCACGCCGCGCGGGACGAGGCCCTGATGGGGGCCGGCATGGCGGTGATGGCCGTACCCATGTCCGTACTCGACCCCCGGCCCTGGCTGACGCTGCTGCTCGCGGCGGTCTTCGCGGCGGCCGCCGTCCGGGCCCTGCTGCTCGCCCGGCGCCCCGGCCACCATCTGCACCACGCCCTGGGCGCCGCCGCGATGGTCTACATGGCGGCGGCGATGGGCACGGCCGCCCCCGCCGGCGGCCATGCCGGGCACGCCCCGGCGGGCGCTCCGCTGCTGACGGGGCTGCTGCTCGTGTACTTCGCCGGGTACGTCCTGGCGGCCGGGGCCCGGCTGGTGACGGTGACGGCCGTCGCCCCGGCGGGCGGTCCGCCGGCCGGGGCGACGATCGCGCCGGAGCTGGCGGCGTGCCGGGTCTCCATGGCGCTGGGCATGTTCGCGATGCTGCTGGCGCTGTGACCCCTGCGCCGGGTCCGGGGTTCAGCAGGCCAGCGCGAGCGGCGGCCGCCAGACCTGGCCGTCGCCGGGGGTGCCGGACGGCGTGGTGGAGTTGAGCGGCACGAAGCGCATCTGCGCCCCGACCTCGTTCCGGTCCCCGGTCCACAGGTCGATGCCCTGCCAGGCCTGCCCGTTGACGAGCGCCACGGTGCGCGGCTGCCCGCCGCAGCTGTTGGCGGAGATCAGCCGGCGGCCGTTCGCCGGCTGGCCGATGCCGAGGTTGGGCGGCGCCGTCCACGTCCCGTAGAGGTCCGTGGCGGTGGCGTAGCCGGTGCCGGTGCCCGTGCAGTAGCCGCAGCCGGGATCGGAGTAGGTGAGGAAGTACTGCCCGCTGGAGCGGTCGTACCAGCCGCCCGGACTCTCGATGTTCTTCAGGCCGGCGACGCTCAGAGCACCCACGCCGGACCCGCCGACGCCGTACCCGTTGAGCTCCTCGACGGACAGCGAGAGCGCGCCGGGCATCGTGC
This sequence comes from Streptomyces sp. NPDC006733, assembly GCF_040636125.1. NCBI lineage: Bacteria > Bacillati > Actinomycetota > Actinomycetes > Kitasatosporales > Streptomycetaceae > Streptomyces > Streptomyces sp. NPDC006733. The sequence goes on from NZ_JBEYJD010000002.1 coordinate 188,927, forward strand.
ACACCAGCGCGGGCGCGGCGCCCGGGGTGGCGGAGTCGATGAAGCCCATGTCGCCGTTGCCGGTGCAGAACTTCAGGGCGGGCTTGGTGTACGAGCCGTACGGCGGTCCTGCGGAGGGGCCGCACGGGCCGGCGGGGCCGTTGCACCCCATCGCGTTGTAGGCGTGCGTCTTGTCGCGGCCGTAGTCGGCCGGGGAGTTGAACCACAGGATCCACACCCCGTCGTCGCTGCCCCAGCCGCTGCGCTGGATCATCCGCGGGTTGAAGCAGCCCGCGCCGTTGCCGCCGCACTCCACCTGCCAGGACTTCCCGGTGAACGGATCGATGTCGTCCGGGCCGAACAGCAGGGTGGGCGTGGACCACGGGCCCAGCAGCGAGGAGGCCGTGGAGACCTTGAACCCGCACCACGGCGTGTTGGTCTGCTGCCAGTGGAACCCGCACGCGTACGCCGTCCCGTACGCGTAGTAGGTGCCGCCGTACTCCAGGACGGTGCCGTCATGCAGGTCGAGCGACGCGGGGATGGAGAACGCCGAGCGCCCCCCGGGCGCCGAGTCGGCCCGGGACGCGGGCGCGCCCCCGAGGAGCGTGAGGCAGGAGAGGACAAGGACGGCGAGCAGGGCACCGATGCGGCACACCACGCCTCCAGTTCGGTGAGGTCCTCGCGGACGAGGTCGCGGGCGAGCCGTTCCGATGATCGGCTCGCGTGACGCAGCGTAACGGCACGGTTCCGATCCGTCTGGCGACGCGACCGGCCGCCGCCCGACATCACCCGTAGCGACGAAGGGGGGTACGTCTGCCCGACGCCCGGGGTGCGGCCGCCCGGTGCCCGGGGCCGCGTCCGCCCGGTGCCCGGGGCCGCGTCCGCCCGGCGCCGGGGCGTGCGGCGGGTGAGGCGTGCATCACTTACGGCGGCGGACCGTACCGGCTGATCCCGCCGCCTCCTAGGCTGAGCCGCATGACGGTCCCGTTCGTGCTGCTGCTGGTCGGCGCGCTGGCGGCGGCGATGACGCCGCGCCTGCTGTCCCGTGCCGCCTGGCCGGAGCGCGAACCCGTGCTGGCCCTGTGGGTCTGGCAGTGCGTCGTCGGCGCCGTCCTGCTGTGCTGCGTCCTGTCGATGGCGCTCAGCGCCGCGGCGGCCTCGGCCGCGGTGCGCTGGCACCTGTTCGGTTTCGCCCCGCGCGGCGTCGTGGAGGCGTACGGCCTGCCCGGCTACGGGCGCTGGGCCGGATCGCTGGCGGTCCTGCTGGCCCTCGGCGGCGTGTGGACCGCCGCGATGCTCACCCGCGAGGTGCGCGGTGCCCGGGCCCGCCGCCGTCAGCGGCGCGCCGACCTGCTCGTCCGCTCCCCCCGGCTGCCGGGCGAGGAGCCACCGGCCGGCGACCGGCTGGTGGTGCTGGAGGGCGACCGGCCCGACGCCTGGTGGCTGTCGGGCGCGCAGCCGCAGCTGGTCGTCACCACGGCCGCGCTGCGCCGGCTCAAGGGCCGCCAGCTCGACGCCGTGCTCGCCCACGAGCAGGGCCACGTCCGCGCCCGGCACGACGTGCTGCTGCACTGCGCGGGCGCGCTGGCCTCGGGCTTCCCGCAGGTCCCGGTCTTCGCCGGGTTCCGCGACCAGGTGCACCGGCTGATCGAACTGTCCGCCGACGACACCGCCTCCCGGCGCTTCGGCCGGCTCACCACGGCACTGGCCCTGGTCGAGCTCAACGAGGACCGCGGCGTCTTCGGCCCCTGCCCGACCCCGCTCGCCGAACTCCCCCGCCGGGTGCACCGGCTCCTGGACCCGGCCCCGCGGCTGGACCCGGTCCGCCGCGCGGGCCTGACCGCCACCGCCCTCCTGGTCCCGGCGGTCCCCCTGCTGATCGCGTTCGTCCCGGGCCTCAGCGCGCTCACGTAGCCCTCCCGCCCGGGCCGCCCGGCCCGGAATCGCGCTTCGCCGACGTCCCACCAATCCGCACCCGCCGCCGCTCCGAATACCCGGCAGGACATGCGGGTGTGAGGAGGGCGGACTGTGATGGCGCAACAACGTCGGGTCGCGATCATCGGGAGCGGGATCGCCGGCCTCACCGCCGCGCATGTCCTCAGCGGGACCCACGAGGTCTCGCTCTTCGAGGCGGACGCCCGGCTCGGCGGCCACGCCGACACCCACGAGGTGGCCGAAGACGGCGGCCGGGCGTTCGCCGTCGACACCGGCTTCATCGTGCACAACCGCCGCACCTACCCGCTGCTGACACGGCTCTTCGACGAACTGGGCGTGGCCACCCAGGAGACCGAGATGAGCATGTCGGTGCGGTGCGACGGCTGCGGTCTGGAGTACGCGGGGGCCCGCGGCGCGGCGGGGCTCTTCCCGCGCCCGGGCAACGCGGCCAACGTCCGCTACCTGCGGCTGCTCGCCCAGGTGCCGCGCTTCCACCGGGCCGCCCGCGAGCTGCTGGCGCGGCCGGCGGACGGCCCCGAGCCGACGCTCGGCGAGTTCCTCGCCGAACGGCGCTTCCCGGCCTACTTCGTCTCGCACTTCATGACGCCGCTGGTCTCCGCGGTGTGGTCCTGCGGGGCGGAGCAGGCCGCCGGCTACCCCGCCCGGTACCTGTTCCGCTTCCTGGACAACCACGGGATGCTCTCGGTGACCGGCGCCCCCGCCTGGCGGACCGTGACCGGCGGCTCGCGGGAGTACGTCCGCCGGATCGCCAAGCAGCTGAGCGCCGTCCACACCTCGGCCCCCGTGCACGCGCTCTCCCGGCACGCCGGGGGTGTGCGGCTGCGGACCGGCGACGGCGTGGAGCACACCGCCGACGCCGTGGTCGTCGCCGTCCACCCCGGCCAGGCGCTGCGGCTGCTCGCCGACGCGACGCCCACCGAGGCCGAGGTACTGGGCGCGTTCTCCTCCTCCCACAACCCCGCGCTGCTGCACACCGACACCTCCCTGCTGCCCCGGGCGCGCGGCGCCCGCGGCTCCTGGAACTACCTGCTGCCCTCGTGCGACGCCACCCCCGAACGGGTCCTGGTGAGCTACGACATGACGCGCCTGCAGCGGCTGGGGAGCGAGCGGGAGTACGTCGTGACGCTCGGCGGCGAGCGGCTCGTCGACCCGGCCCTGGTCCTGGACCGCATGGACTACGAGCACCCCGTCTTCACCACCCGCTCGGTCGCCGCGCAGCAACGGCTCCACCAGCTCAACAACCCGGTCACCGCGTTCGCCGGGGCCTGGCAGGGCTGGGGGTTCCACGAGGACGGCTGCCGCTCGGGCGTCGAGGCGGCGGCGTCCCTGGGGGTGCGGTGGTGATGCCGGCGCTCTACGAGTGCGTCGTGGCGCACGTGCGCACCGCACCGCTGCGGCACGCCTTCCGGCACCGCACCTACCTGTGGCTGGTCGACGTGGACGCGCTGCCCCGGCTGCCGCGGCTGCTGCGTCCGCTGGCCCGCTTCGAGGCGCGCGACCACTTCGGCGGCGGGGCTCCCAGCATCCGCGCGGGGCTCGACCGCTTCCTGGCGGCGAACGGCGTGCGGCGGCCCGGCGGGCGGGTGCTGATGCTCACCGCCGCCCGGGTGTTCGGCCATGTCTTCAACCCGCTGACCGTCTACTGGTGCCGGCGCTCCGACGGTTCGACCGAGTGCGTCGTCGCCGAGGTGCACAACACCTACGGCGAGCGGCACTGCTACCTGCTGCGGCCGGACGCCGACGGCCGGGCCGGCACCGCGAAGGAGTTCTACGTATCGCCGTTCTTCCCGGTGGACGGCGCGTACCGCATGCGGCTGCCGGAGCCCGGCGAGCGGCTCGACCTGACGGTCCATCTGGAGCTGTCCGGCCGCCGGCCGTTCACCGCGACGCTGCGGGGCGACCGGCGTCCCGCGACCACCGCGGGCCTGCTGCGGGCCGCCGTGCGGCACCCGTGGCCGACGGCGGCCGTCTCCGTGCTCATCCGGGTGCACGGCGTCCTGCTGTACCTGCGCGGCCTGCCCGTACGGCCCCGTACCCCGCACCGACCCCAGGAGGGTGTGCAGTGACTGCCCCTGTCTTCCGTCCGACCGCTCCCCGCCCGCCGGCGGCCCGTTCGCCCCTGGACCACGTGCCCGCGGGGCGTCCGCCGGTGGACCCGGAGCGGTGGCCCGACGTCGTCCGGGTGCCCGGCGCTCCGGTCCGCGCGGCCGTGGCCGAGCGCCTGGTGCGGCGGGCGCTGGCCCGCCTGCCGCTGCGCCTGGGCCTGCCGGGCCGCGCCCCCGAGGGGTCGGGCGACGCGGACGCCCCGCTGCTGCGGGTGCGCCGGCCGGGCCCGTTCTTCGCCCGGATCGGTGCATCCGGCCTCGTCGGCTTCGGCGAGTCCTACATGGCGGGCGAGTGGGACTCCGACGACCTGGTGGGGGTGCTCACCGTGCTGGCCTCGCACGTCGCCTCCCTCATCCCGGCGCCGCTGCAGCGGCTGCGGGGCGCGTGGGCGCCGCGCAAGCCGTCGGCCCAGCGCAACACGGTCGCGGGGGCGCGGGGCAACATCAGCCGCCACTACGACCTGTCGAACGAGCTGTTCTCGCTCTTCCTGGACCGGACCATGACGTACTCGTCGGCCCTGTTCCCGCCGGACGGCGAGCCCGCAGACGTCCGCTCCCCCGACGGGGACGAGCCGCTGACCGTCGCCCAGCACCGCAAGATCGACCGGCTGCTGGACCTCGCCGGCGTCGGACCCGGCACCCGGCTGCTGGAGATCGGCACCGGCTGGGGCGAGCTGGCGCTGCGGGCCGCGCGGCGCGGCGCGGAGGTCGTGACGGTGACCCTGTCGCGGGAGCAGCGCGAGCTGGCCCGGCTGCGGATCCGCGAGGCGGGGTACGAGGACCGGGTGACGGTCCTGCTGCTGGACTACCGGCAGATCCGCGGCGAGTACGACGCCGTGGTCAGCGTGGAGATGATCGAGGCGGTCGGCGAGGAGTTCTGGCCGGCGTACTTCCGCACGCTGGAGCGGCTGCTGGCACCCGGCGGACGGATCGCGCTGCAGGCCATCACCATGCCGCACGACCGGCTGCTGGCCTCCCGGCGCACCTTCACCTGGATCCACAAGTACATCTTCCCCGGCGGGCAGCTCCCCTCGACCACCGCCGTCCGGCAGGTGCTGGCCCGCCACACGGGGCTGCGGATCGCGCAGGACGCCGGCTTCGGGCAGCACTACGCCCGGACGCTGCAGCTGTGGCGCGAGCGCTTCACCGAGCGGGCCGCGGAGGTGGCGGAGCTGGGGTTCGACGAGACGTTCCGCCGCATGTGGACGTTCTACCTGGCCTACTCGGAGGCCGGTTTCCGGTCCGGCTACCTGGATGTGCGGCAGTTGCTGCTGACGCGCACCGCGGAAGGCACCCGATGAACGCGTTCCCGTGGGACGACTTCGCCGTCAACCTCGCGGCCTCGGCCGGCGCGGCCCTGGCGGTGCTCCTCACCACCTTCGCCGTCGGCGCCGCCAAGGGCCTGCACCGCGTCGTGGACGTGGCCTGGGGCGCGGCGTTCGCCGCGGTGGCCGCCGTCTCGTACGCGATGTCGGCGGGCCACGGGGACGACGCCCGGCGGCTGCTGGTGCTGATCGCGACGGCGGCTTGGGGGCTGCGGCTGTCCGTGCACATCGGGGTGCGGGGCTGGGGCCACGGCGAGGATCCGCGCTACGACCGGATGCTGTCGCGCGCGCCCGGCAGCCGGAACCTCTACGCGCTGCGCATGGTCTACCTGCTGCAGGCGGCGCTGGTGTGGCTGGTGTCGCTCCCCGTCCAGTTCGCCATGTACGTGCCCGGGGCGCTCAACGGGTTCGCGACGGCGGGGGTGGCGCTGTGGCTGGTGGGATTCTTCTTCGAATCCGTCGGCGACTTCCAGCTCGCCCGCTTCAAGCGCGACCCGGCCCACCGCGGCGCCGTCATGGACCGCGGGCTGTGGAGCTGGACCCGGCACCCCAACTACTTCGGCGACTTCTGCGTCTGGTGGGGGCTGTTCCTGCTCGCCTGCTCGACGCCGCTCGCGGCCGTCACCCTCGTGTCACCGCTGGTCATGAGCTTCCTGCTGATGCGCGGCAGCGGCAAGCCGATGCTGGAGCGGCATATGGCCGACCGCCCGGGATTCGCCGAGTACGCCGCTCGGACCAGCGGCTTCTTCCCCAGGCCGCCCCGTCACCGCGCCTGAGCGGCTCCCGCCGCCCGCGCTGTGACCGGGTCGACGCCCGGCGGTCCCCCGCGCCGCCGGGCGCCGATCCAGGCCCCCGTTCCCCGCATGGGCGTGTAGGCCCCGCGGGGGTGCGTTGAGTATATTGGCTGGGAGCCAGTCAACGCAGGAGTAAAGCATGTCTCCCCGAAGCGCATCGGTCAATGAAGAGATGCGGCGGCGTTCCCGGGAACGGCTCCTGCAGGCGACGGTGGAGCTCGTCGAGGAGCACGGCTACGAGGCCACCACCCTCGCCGACATCGCCGACCGGGCGGGCTCCGCCCGGGGCCTGGTGTCGTACTACTTTCCGGGAAAACGCCAGCTCGTGCAGTCCGCGGTGCACCGCCTGATGCACCTGGAGCTGGCCGCCGCACTGGAGCGCGAGCCGCACACCGAGGACGGCCGGGAGCGGATGGCGCGGGCCATCGACGCGATTCTGGGCCTCACCCAGAAGCACCCGAAACTGATGCGCACACACATGGCGTCGATCCTGCAGGCCGAGGGTTTCATCCAGTGCGCCGAGCAGCAGCAGCTGGCGGCGCTGCTGGAGAACACGGTCATCCGCTGGGGCGCCGAGGATCCGGCCGCCGAGTACCCGATGCTGCGCGCGCTGCTCATGGGCTCGGTGGTCGCGCTGCTGGTGCCCGGCGTGCCGATGCCGCTGCCCCGGCTGCGGGCGGAGCTGTTCACGCGGTACGGGCTGGACTGGGACCTGGGCGTCCCGCCGCCCGCCGGCGCCCCCGGAGCGGCGGCGACCACCCGCCCCCCACCACGCTCGGCGCTGCCGTAGGCCTCCGGCGGACGCCCGCGCCCTCCCGCAACGGCAGCAGATGGCGCATGCTGGCCTTACGGCGGAAGGAGCCAGCTCGTGCTTCGTGTCGCAGTAGTCGGTTCAGGTCCCAGTGGTGTCTATGCGGCCGAGGCGCTCACCCGGCAGACCACCGTGCCGGACGTGGCGGTGGACGTCCTCGACCGGCTGCCGTGCCCGTACGGCCTGGTGCGCTACGGGGTGGCGCCCGACCACGAGAAGATCAAGTCCCTGCAGGGCAATCTGCGGCAGGTGCTGGAGAATCCGCGGGTGCGCTTCCTCGGCAACGTCGAGGTGGGGCCCGCGCTCGGCCCCGAGCGGCTCGCCGAGCTCTACCACGCGGTCGTCTACTGCTTCGGCGCCGCCGCCGACCGGCGGCTGGGCGTACCGGGCGAGGATCTGCCCGGCAGCTACTCCGCCACCCGCTTCGTCTCCTGGTACAGCGCCCATCCGGACGAGCCCCCGGAGGGGTTCGCGCTGCTCGCCCGGTCGGCGGTGGTGATCGGGGTGGGCAACGTGGCGGTCGACGTGGCCCGCGTCCTGGCGCGCGGCGCCGACGAGTTGCGGCACACCGACATCCCGCAGTCGGCGCTCACGGCGCTGGACGCCAGCCAGGTCACCGACGTGCACATGGTGGGGCGGCGCGGCCCCTCGCAGGCGAAGTTCACCACCAAGGAGCTGCGCGAGCTGGGCGGGCTGTCCGGTGCCGATGTCGTCGTGCACGAGGACGAGTTGGCGCTCGATCCCGGCTACGCCGACCCTTCCGCGCTGCCGGCCGCGGCCCGGCGCAACGTCGAGGTGCTGCGGGAGTGGACGACGCGCGTCCCGCAGGGCCGGCCGCGCCGGATCCACCTGCGGTTCTTCCTGCGCCCGGCCGAACTCGTCGGCGACGGGCGGGTGTCGGCCGTCCGCTTCGAGCGGACGGTACCCGACGGGCGCGGCGGGGTGCGCGATACGGGGCTGCTGGAGGAGATCGGCGCGGAGCTGGTGCTGCGCTCGGTGGGGTACCAGGGCGTGCCGCTGCCGGGGCTGCCGTTCGACGAGCGGCAGGCGGTGGTGCCGAACGCCGGCGGCCGGGTGCTGCGCGACGGCGTGCCGTCGCCCGGCGAGTACGTCGCCGGCTGGATCAAGCGTGGCCCGACCGGGGTGATCGGCACCAACCGGCCCTGCGCGAAGCAGACCGTGGCGGCGCTGATCGAGGACGCGCCGCTGCTGCTGGCCAGATCACTGCCCGGCGATCCGCTGGAGGCGCTGCGGTCGGGCGGCGGCGATCCGGTGGCGTGGCCGGGCTGGCTGTCGATCGAGGCGGCCGAGATGGCGCTGGGCCGGTCGCTGGACCGCGGCACCGTCAAGATCCAGGCCTGGGAGCGGCTGCTGGCCGCGGCGCGGCTGGCCGCCTGACGCACGGCCGGCCCCGCCCCCGTCAGTGGTGGGCGGGTCCCCCGCCGAGGCGCCGGCACTGCCCGTCGAGGGCCGTCAGCACGGTGTCCAGGAGGCCGGGGAAGAGGGCGTCCAGATCCTCGCGGCGCAGGCCGCTCATCTTGGACGTGCCCCGGTAGCACTGCCGGATCACGCCGGCCTCGCGCAGCACCCGGAAGTGGTGCGTGGTGGTGGACTTGCTGACCGGCAGCTCGACCTCGGAGCAGGCCAGTTCCGCCCCGGCGACCGCCAGCGTGTGCACCACGTGCAGCCGCATGGGGTCGGACAGCGCGTGGAGCACGCCCTCGAGGCGGATGGCCGCGCGCTCCGGGTGCTCCAGCGCGCGGGCGGCGGGGGCGGTCTGCGGTGTCATGGATCCATAGTACGAGATGTCTCGTAGTTTGACATCCAGCGTACTACGATGCCTATCGTAGAAGGCGTCCGGTGAGCGAGCCGGTGAGCCCCACCGATCCCCATGACGACGAGTGACTACGACGAGGAGAGCGCCGTGAGCGCACTGTTCGAGCCCTGGACCCTGCGGTCCCTGACCATCCCGAACCGCGTCTGGATGGCACCGATGTGCCAGTACTGCGCGCCCGTCGACGGCCCGGAGCAGGGCGTGCCGCAGGACTGGCACCTGGCGCACCTCGGCGCCCGGGCGACCGGCGGCACCGGCCTGATCCTCACCGAGGCGACGGCGGTCACCCCGGAGGGCCGGATCAGCCCGGCCGACCTCGGGCTGTGGAACGACCGGCAGCAGGAGGCGTTCGGCCGGATCACCCGCTTCCTCAAGGAGCGGGGGGCCGTCCCCGGGATCCAGCTCGCCCACGCCGGGCGGAAGGCGTCCACGGACCGGCCCTGGCGCGGCGGCGGCCCGGTCGGCGCGGCGGACCACGGCTGGCAGCCGGCCGGCCCGAGTCCGGTGCCGTTCGCCGACGGCTACCCCGAGCCGCGCGAGCTGACGACCGGGCAGATCGCGGAGATCACCGCCGCGTTCGCCGACTCGGCACGGCGGGCGCTCGCGGCCGGCTTCCAGGTCGTCGAGGTGCACGGCGCCCACGGCTACCTGATCCACGAGTTCCTCTCCCCGCACAGCAACCACCGCACCGACGAGTACGGCGGCAGCTTCGAGAACCGGATCCGCTTCCCGCTGGAGGTCGTCGACGCGGTGCGCGCGGTGTGGCCGGACGACCTGCCGGTCTTCTTCCGGGTCTCCGCGACCGACTGGCTGGCGGAGAACGGCGAGGGCGAGGGGTGGACCGTCGAGGAGACCGTCCGGCTGGCGAAGGAGCTGCGTGCCCACGGCGTCGACCTGCTCGACGTCTCGACCGGCGGCAACGTCCCCAAGGTCCGCATCCCGACCGGCCCCGGCTACCAGGTCTCCTTCGCCGAGCGCATCAGGACCGAGACCGATCTGCCGGTGGCGGCGGTCGGCCTGATCACCGATGCCGCCCAGGCCGAGGAGATCGTCTCCTCCGGCCGCGCGGACGCCGTGCTGCTCGGCCGCGAGCTGCTGCGCGACCCGCACTGGGCACTGCGCGCGGCCCGCGAACTGGGCGCGGACCCGCGCGTGCCGGACCAGTACGGGTGGGCGATCTGACAGCCGCGCCCCTCGGGGGCGGGGCGGCTGCCGAGCGGCGCGGCTCCCCGGCGAGGGGCGGGGCTACGGGACGATCGAGTCCACGTAGCCGCCGTCGACCCGGAGCGCGCCACCGGTGGTGGCCGACGCCTGGGGCGAGCTGAGGTAGACGACCATGTGGGCGATCTCCTCGGGCTCGATCAGCCGCTGGATGAGCGACTGCGGCCGGTGCACGCGCATGAACTCGCGCTGCGCCTCGTCCCAGGGCAGGTCGCGGTCGACCAGCTCGTACACGAAGTCCTCGACGCCCCCGGTGTGGGTGGGCCCGGCGATCACGGAGTTGACGGTGACGCCGGTGCCGGCGGCCTCCTTGGCGAAGCCGCGGGCGACCGCGAGCAGCGCCGTCTTGGACATGCCGTAGTGGATCATCTCCGCCGGGGTGGCGAGCGCGGAGTCGCTGGCGATGTTCTGGATCCGCCCCCAGGAGCGCTCCACCATGCCCGGCAGGTAGGCACGGGTCATCCGGACCGCGGTCAGGACGTTGACCTCGAAGTACCGCCGCCACTCGGCGTCGGTGATCTCCAGGGCGGGCTGCGCGCCGAAGACCCCCAGGTTGTTGACGAGGACGTCGGCGCGCGGCAGCGCGTCGAGGACCTGCCGCACGCCCTCGTCGGTGGAGATGTCGCCGGGCGCCGCCAGGAACTCGGCGCCGGGCGACTCGCCGCGCAGCCGCTCCAGCGCCGCCCCGACCGAGTCGCCGCTCCTGCCGTTGACGGCCACCCGGGCCCCGGCGCGCGCCAGCCCGGTCGCGATGGCCGCTCCGATGCCCTGCGTCGACCCCGTTACCAGGGCGGTCTTTCCGGTGAGATCAATATGCACGGTGCGGGCCCGTTCGGTAGATCGCTGCGGTGGGCCGTCCAGTAGATCACCGAAGCCCGCCGGCGGCCCGCAGGACGCGGCGCGCGCTGCGGGAAAGCGGGTACGGGGGGCCGTTGTCAGTGGGTGGGTGTTGACTCTGTGATGCGGGACACATTCCATCCTGGAGGCGACGTGTCATGAACGACGTACTGCTCGCGGTGGGCACCCAGAAGGGCCTGTTCCTCGGACGGCGGAACGGGGGCGGGGGGTGGGACTTCGGCGGCCCGCACTTCCCGATGCAGGCGGTGTACTCCATCGGCATCGACACCCGCCGCGCCACCCCCCGACTGCTGGTCGGGGCGGACAGCTCGCACTGGGGCCCGTCGGTGTTCCGCTCGGACGATCTGGGCGCGACCTGGCACGAGCCGGCCCGGCCCGCCGTGAAGTTCCCCGAGGACACCGGCACCTCCCTGGAGCGCGTGTGGCAGCTGCACCCGGCCGGGCCCGCCGCGCCGGACGTGGTGTACGCGGGCACCCAGCCGGGCGCGCTGTTCCGGTCCGAGGACGGCGGCGAGAGCTTCGCGTTCGTCCGCAGCCTGTGGGAGCACCCGCAACGGGCGCGGTGGAACGCGGGGTTCGGCGGCCAGGCGGTGCACACGGTGGTGACCGACCCCCGCAACGCCGAGGCGGTGACCGTCGCGGTGTCCACCGGCGGCGTCTACCGCTCGCTGGACGGCGGGGCGAGCTGGACCCCGTCCAACACCGGCGTGCAGTGCACCTTCCAGCCCGACCGCTTCCCGGAGTTCGGGCAGTGCGTGCACAAGATCGCGCAGGACGCCGAGGACCCGGACCGGCTGTACCTGCAGAACCACGGCGGGGTCTACCGCAGTGACGACGCGGGGGCGAAGTGGTCGGCGATCGACGCCGGCCTGCCCGCCGACTTCGGCTTCACCGTCGCCACCCATCCGCGCCGCGGCGGCGTCGCCTACGTCTTCCCGCTCACCGCGGACGCCCACCGGCTCCCGCCGGACCTGCGCTGCCGGGTCTTCAGGACCGAGGACGCGGGCGGCACGTGGGCCCCGCTCTCCGAGGGCCTGCCCCGGGAGCCGCACTACGGCGCCGTCCTGCGGGACGCGCTCTGCCTGGACGACGCGGATCCGGCCGGCGTCTACTTCGGCAACCGCAACGGCGAGGTGTACGCCAGCGCGGACGAGGGCGACAGCTGGCAGCTCGCCGTCTCCCATCTGCCCGACGTCCTCTGCGTGCGTGCGGCGGCCGTCGGTTGAGCCACTAGAGTGACGGATCGTGACAGCGCGACCGTTGAACGAAATCGTCGAGGCCGGCTGGGCGAAAGCCCTGGAGCCGGTCGCCGGGCAGATCGGCGCGATGGGGGACTTCCTGCGCGCCGAGATCGCCCAGGGCCGCACCTACCTCCCGTCCGGGGCGAACGTGCTGCGCGCGTTCCAGCAGCCCTTCGACGAGGTGCGGGTGCTGATCGTGGGTCAGGACCCCTATCCCACACCCGGCCACGCGGTGGGGCTCAGCTTCTCCGTGGCTCCGGACGTGCGCCCGCTGCCCGGCAGCCTGGAGAACATCTACCGCGAGCTGTGCACCGACCTCGGCGTGCCCCGGCCGTCCAACGGGGACCTGACGCCGTGGACGCGGCAGGGCGTACTGCTGCTCAACAGGGCGCTCACGACCGCGCCCCGCAAGCCCGCCGCGCACCGCGGCAAGGGCTGGGAGGCCATCACCGAGCAGGCCATCCGGGCACTGGTGGAGCGCCGCACCCCGCTGGTGTCGATCCTGTGGGGCCGCGACGCGCGCAATCTGCGGCCCCTGCTCGGCGACCTGCCGGCGCTCGAGGCGGCCCACCCGTCACCCATGTCGGCGGACCGCGGCTTCTTCGGCTCCCGGCCGTTCAGCCGGGCCAACGCCCTCTTGACAGGACTCGGCGCCGAACCTGTGGACTGGCGTCTGCCCTGACGGGGGCGGACTGTACGCTGCCCGGGTGACCACGCATTCGAATACTCCTGCGGGCTGGTACGCGGACCCGCAAGGCACCCCGAACCTGCTCCGCTACTGGGACGGATCCCAGTGGACCGAGCACACGAACACCGGCCAGGCCGGCCCGGTGCCCCAGCAGCCGGCGAACAACGCCTGGGAGCTGAACGTCGACGGCGGCCACGACCCGTCGAAGGTGCAGCGCCAGGTGCAGCACCAGGCGGGGGTCGCCCCGGCCGGCGGTGGCGGCGGCACGCTGTTCAGCGAGCCGATCCTGGTGGTGAACCAGAAGGCCAAGCTCATCGAGCTGAACAACGAGTACAGCGTGTTCGACCAGCAGGGCCGCTCGCTGGGCTCGGTCAGCCAGGTCGGCCAGAGCACGGCGCGCAAGGTGCTGCGCTTCGTCTCCAGCGTCGACCAGTTCCTGTCGGTCAAGCTGGAGGTGCGCGACGCCCACGGGCAGCCGCAGCTGCTGCTCACCCGCCCGGCGAAGTTCATCAAGTCCAAGGTGATCGTGCAGCGCCCGGACGGACAGACCCTCGGCGAGATCGTCCAGCAGAACGCCATCGGCAAGATCAACTTCTCGTTCGAGGTCAACGGGCAGAAGATCGGCGCCATCAAGGCCGAGAACTGGCGCGCCTGGAACTTCGCGATCGTCGACCACACCGAGACCGAGGTCGCCCGCATCACCAAGACGTGGGAGGGCCTGGCCAAGACCATGTTCACCACGGCGGACAACTACGTCCTGCAGATCCACCGGCCGCTCTCCGAGCCGCTGCTGAGCATGGTGGTCGCCTCCGCCCTCACGGTGGACACCGCGCTCAAGCAGGACTCCCGCGGGCTCGGCTAGCCGGATGGCCGCTCCCGGCGGCTGGGTCCTCGGGGTGGACTCCGGCGGCTCCGGGGTGCGGGTGGCACTCGCCCGCGCCGACGGCACCGCCAGGTCCGCTCCGATCGCCTCGAAGCGCCCCGCCGTGGTCGCCGACCGGGGCATCGACGCCGCAAGCCTGCTCGACGAGGTACGCCCCGCCGTCCGCGAACTGATGCGGGCGGCGGGCGCGCGGACGCTCGCCGCCGCCGCGGTCGGCGCCGCCGGCATGGCCACCCTCGGCGACGACCTGCGCGCCGTGCTGCCCGGGGCGCTGCACGAGGCCTTCGGGGTGCCCTCGCTGGCGCTCGCCGCGGACGCGGTGACCGCCTACACGGGCGCCCTCGGCATGCGCCCGGGCGTCGTGGTCGCGGCCGGCACCGGCATGATCGCCCTCGGCACCGGGCTCGACGACTCCGGCTGGCGCCGGGCCGACGGCTGGGGCCACCTCCTCGGCGACGCCGGCGGCGGCGCCTGGATCGGCCGCGCCGGGCTGGAGGCCGCCCTGCGCGCCCACGACGGCCGGCCGGGCGGCTCCACCGCGCTCCTGGAGCGCGCGGAAGCGCTCTTCGGGCCGGTCGACGGCCTGCCGGGGCAGCTGTACCCGCGGCCGGACCGTCCGGCCGTCCTCGCCTCGTTCGCGCCCGCGGTGGGCCGCTGCGCGGCCGCCGACCCGGTGGCGGCGGACATCCTGCGGCAGGCCGCGCGGCACATCCTCCAGACGGCCGCCGCCGTCCGCCCGGCCGGACGACCCGGCTCGTGCCGGACGGCGCTGACCGGCGGCCTGTTCAAGATGGGCGAGCCGCTGCTCGGTCCGCTGCGCGAGCTGGCGCCCGAGGTCTTCCCCGAGGCAGAGTTCGTGCCCGCGGACGGAGATCCGCTGCTCGGGGCCCTGCGGATCGCCGGCGCGCTCGCGTCGGGCACGCTGTCGCTGCCGGAGGACCCGGCACTGCTGCACATCCGGATGCACGTGCATCCGCACAACCAAATGTGATCAAACGTGAAGGAAATTCGGACGGAACGGGACAGGTCCCCCCTAGGACGTACCCACCCGAACAACCGCGGACCACGAGGCATTAGCATGCGACGCCATGAGCACTGCCACTGGCCCAGCAGCCGGCCTCCCCGTTCGAATGCCGCGTCCCCGACAGCCGGGACGCCACCGCCGACCGGAGCCCCTGGCCGCGCCCGAGGGCGCGCCGGTGCTGGTCCTCGCTGTTCCCGGAACCCCGACCCCCGCCGTGCGCAGCCTGGCGGAAGAGGTCCTGAGCATCGCCCGTTCCGAGCTGTCGGGCCTCGACCCGCGCATCGGCTACCTCGAAGGTGACGACGCCGAGTTCCCGACGCTCCAGACGGTGCTGACGCAGGCCGCCGCCGACCGCGCCGACGAATCCACCGCCGCCGTCGTGGTCCCGCTGCTGGCCGGCCCCGACACCGCGGTGGTCCGCCGGATCCGGCAGGCGGTGACGGACAGCCGCTGCGGCACCGAGGTGACCGACGTGCTCGGCCCGCACCCGCTGCTCGCCGAGGCGCTGCACGTGCGGCTCTCCGAGGCCGGTCTGGCCCGCGCCGACCGCGCCCGGCTGTTCACCGTCGCGACGGCGGCCGACGGCATCATCCTGGCCACCGTGGGCGGCGAGGAGGCCGTCCAGGCGGCCGGGGTCACCGGCCTGCTGCTCGCGGCCCGGCTCGCGGTACCGGTGCTGGCCGCGGCGCTGGACGTCGACGGGTCGATCGCCCGCGCCGCCGAGCAGCTGCGGTCCTCCGGCTCCACCAACCTGGCCCTCGCGCCGTGCCTGATCGGCCCCGAGGTCGCCGCGCCGCTGCTGCAGTCGGCCGCCGAGGAGGCGGGCTGCTCCGGGGCGGACGCCCTCGGCCCCTACCCGGCGGTGGGCAAGCTCGTGGTCGCCAAGTACACGACCGCGCTCGGTATCGCCCCGCAGGGCGCCCCGACGCACTGACACCCCGCGGGACGGTGCGGGCGGCGCCGCGTGCGCCGCCCGCACCGTCCTTCTTGCTGTCCGCCCGGACGCTGAGCGCAGGAACCTCAACGCAGGACGCTGAGCGCAGGGCGTTCAGCACAGGGCCTTCAGCACATCAGCGTGTTCAGCGCAGCAGCACGCACGACGCGGCCGGCACGTCCACCGAGCCGGCCTGCTGAGGGATGCCGGTCTGCTGGTCGACGTCGAACCAGGTCACGTCGCCGGAGCGCTCGTTGGCCGCGTACAGCCGGCGCCCCGACGGGTCCGCGGTCAGGTGGCGCGGCCAGTCCCCGCCGCAGGGGACGGTGTCCAGCAGCTCCATCCGCTCCCCCGACGCGTCCAGGGAGAGCACGGCGATGCTGTTGTGGCCGCGGTTGGCCGCCCAGGCGAACCGTCCGTCCTGCGAGACGACCAGTTCCGACGGGTAGTTGGGCGTCTCCGGGCCCGCCGCGCCCTCGGGGAGGACCGACACCTCGGTCACCGGGCGCAGCGATCCGGCCGCCGCGTCCCACCGGCAGACGGTGACGACGGACCGCAGCTCGTTCATGATGTACGCCCGGTCGCCACGCGGGTGGAAGGTCAGGTGGCGCGGCCCGGTCCCGGAGCGCAGCCCGAGCTCCCGCTCGATCTCCAGCTCACCGGTGGCCGCGTCCAGTTCGCACACCCGCACCGAGTCGGTGCCGAGGTCGACGCTGAGCAGCCAGCGGCCCGAGGGGTCGGGCAGCACCATGTGCGCGTGCGGGCCGGTCTGGCGGTCGCGGTCGGGACCGTCGCCCTCGTGCTCCAGCACGCTGCGCACCGCCCCGATCCCGCCCGCCGCGTCGAGGGCCAGCGTGCTGACGCTGCCCGACGAGTAGTTGGCGGTGACCAGGTGTTCGCCGTGCAGGCACAGGTGCGTGGGCGCGCTCCCGCCGACGGGCACGGTGCCGCCCGACGGGCGCGGCGCGGCGGGGTCCGCCAGCGAGAAGGCGGCGGCGCCGCCCTCCCGCGTCTCGCTCACCGTGTACAGCACCCCGCGGTCGGCGGAGAGCGCCAGGAAGGACGGGTCGTCCACCTCCGCCGTGGACCCCAGCACGGTGAGCGCACCGGTCCCGGGGTCCACGGCGGCGGTGGTGAGACCGCGTCCGCCCGCCGACGTGAACGATCCGATGTATGCGTGCGCGGCCACCACTGCTCCTGTCACTCCAGCTACTTGTGCTGCGGTGACATTAGTGGGCGGCACGCCCGGCCGCGC
Organism: Streptomyces sp. NPDC006733; assembly: GCF_040636125.1. Taxonomy (NCBI): domain Bacteria; kingdom Bacillati; phylum Actinomycetota; class Actinomycetes; order Kitasatosporales; family Streptomycetaceae; genus Streptomyces; species Streptomyces sp. NPDC006733. The sequence goes on from NZ_JBEYJD010000002.1 coordinate 205,835, forward strand.
GGGCGGGGCCGCACGGGGGCGGCCCCGGGGCTATACGGGCGCGGTCCCGGGACACGCGCCGGGGTCCGTGTGCGTCGCGGCGGAGCGGTGCACGTACGCCGGGGTGCGGTCACCCGTCGCGTAGTAGCGGTGGAAGACCTCGGTCGCCGAGCCGGAGATCGGCGGCACGATCCACGACCAGTCGGCCGGCACGCTCCGCCCATGGCTCTCCTCGCGGTCGACGTGGGCGAGGAACCGCCGGGACTCGGTGTGGTGGTCGGTGACGGTGGCGCCGGCCCGGTCGAAGGAGTGCAGGACGGCCCGGTTGAGTTCGACCAGCGCACGGTCCTTCCACAGCGAACGGTCGCTGCTGGTGTCCAGGCCCAACCGCCGGGCGAAGCGCGGCAGCAGGTCGTAGCGGTCGGTGTCGGCGAGGTTGCGGGCCCCGATCTCGGTGCCCATGTACCAGCCGTTGAAGGGCGCGGCCGGGTAGCGGATCCCGCCGATCTCCAGGCTCATGTCGGAGATGGCCGGGACGGCGTGCCAGCGCAGGCCCCAGTCGGCCAGCCACTCCAACTCCGGGTGGAAGATCGGGACCTCGAGGAGCGCGTCGGCCGGCAGGGCGAACCAGCGCGGCGCCTCGCCGCGCCCCTGCACGATCAGCGGCAGGACGTCGAACGCGGTGCCCGGCCCGCGCGGCCAGCCGAGCCGCTCGGCCGTCTCGGTGAGGCCGGCGTTGCGCGGGTCCCCCGTCACCGCGCCGTCCGCGTCCCGGTATCCCGCGTACCGGATCAGCTGCTCGTTGTGGATCCGCGGCCCGGGCAGGCCGGGCGCGTCGGGGGCGAAGACGGTGATGACCGGGCGGATCCGTCCGCCGTTGGCCGCCGCGCGCAGGTGGGCGGCCGACTCCTCGGCGACCCCGGCGGCGTCGAAGATCCGGCGCCGGTCGCGGATGCGCAGGGAGTTCCAGTACAGCCGGCCTATGCAGCGGTTGTTGTTGCGCCAGGCGACGCGGGCGCCGAAGACCAGTTCCTGTCTCGTGTGCCGGTAGGTGCCGGTGGCGTCGATCTCGGCCCGTACCCGCGTCAGGCGGGCGGCGAGGCCGTCGGCGTCGCCCTCCTCGCGGTGCAGCTGCCGCAGGAAATCCCTGGCCAGCGGCCAGACCTCGTCCCGCGCGTCCCTCTGCTCCGGCCCCGACGGGCGCACCGCCGGGCGTGGAGCCGCTTCCACTGTCCGATCCTGATGCGCCCTGACGTCGGTCCTTCGCAGAAAGTTCAGCACGCCGCGCGCTCCCCAAGGATGTCCGGCTCCCGGGCCGCATCCCGCTGCGGCCCGCGGAATTCCGATGCGCAGGGTCCTACCCGGGCAGGAGCTGATCCATCCTGTCCGTGGCCGATGCATCCGCCTCAGACCGGGCCCGCGTGTCCACGTCGCAGCTCAGGCGGCCAAAGGGGCGCGCGGAGTCGCGCGCAGGGGTGCGACCAGTTCGACGAGCGCCCCCTCCAGGGCGTGCAGGTGCGCCAGCGCGTGGTCCGCGTGCGGGTGCTCCGCGGCCTCGGCGGCCACCGTGAGCGCGGCGGGGACGTGCGGGGCGCCGGGCGCCACGAGGCGGGTGACGGCCTCCTCGACGCGGCGGCAGGCGGCGAGCAGCCGCTCGTCGTGGCCGGCGTCCGGGTCGGCCACCACGGCGGCGAGGCCGCGTACCCGGTCCGCGCACTCGTCGAGCAGCGCGAGCACCTGGCGGGCCCGCGCCCTGCGGGCCCGCAGCGGGCTGAACGGGTGGACCAGCGGGGCCACGGAGGTCCTGACCCGGCCCAGGACGAGGTCGAGGTCCCGCGCGCGCTGCGCGAGGTCCTCGCCGGGGCCGCCGGCCAGGTGGTGCGCGGCCTGGGTGGTGAAGTCGCGCACGCCGTGCAGCGCGTGCCGGATCCAGGCGTCGGTGGCGGAGTGGGTGCTGATCGGCAGGACGACGGCCACGGCCAGTGCCGCGCCGAGCGCGCCGACGGCGGTCTCCTCCAGCCGCAGCCAGAGCAGACCGGGGTGGAGGATGCCCAGCAGGCCGTAGAGCGAGCCGGCCATGACGGTCACGAAGAACATCATCCAGCTGTACGAGACCGGCGCGGTGTAGAAGATGCCGAAGACGCAGACCGCGAGCAGCAGCGCGGTCGGTGCCCCCGCGCCGTGCAGCGGCAGGGCCAGCGCCAGCCCGGCCGCGATGCCGGTGACCGTGCCCAGCACCCGGCGGAACCCGCGGACCAGCGTCTCTCCCCGGTGGGCGGTGTTGACGAAGATCCACCACGCGGTGCCGACCGCCCAGTACCAGCGGTCCTCGGAGAGGGCCTGGCCGAGCGCGAGGGCGCAGCCGGACGCGGCGGCGGCCTGGAAGGCCTGGCGGGTGGTGATCCGGCGCAGCCCGCGCGCCTGCGGCAGCGCGACGACGGCCGGTGCGACGGCCCGGCGCTCGTAGCACCAGACGCCGAAGCGGACGAGTGCGGCGGAGCCGAGTCCCAGGCCGACGGCGGCGCAGAGCTCGGGGAGCGCGGCGGGGGCGGCGTGCAGGAACTGGGAGATGAAGAACATCATGAACGCGAAGACGCCGAGCGCGTGGCCGCGCGGCCCCCAGCGGCGGGCGTAGACGCCCGCGAAGACGACCGCCACGAAGACCGTGTCGCGGGCGTACGGGACGCTGTGCAGCCACGCGGCGGCGGCGAGCACCGGGAGGCCCACGACGGGCATCAGCGCGGTGGTGAGCGCCTGCTGACCGACCCGGGCGTCCGTGACGACGAAGAGCGCCAGCAGCGCGGCGAGCCCGCCGGCCGCCACGGCCGGCATCGGCAGCCCCGCCAGCTGGGCGGAGGCGACGCCCGTCCCGATGCCCAGGACCGCACGGGCCGCGAAGCGCAGCCGTACGTGCCCCGGGTCCGGAGCGATGAACATCCTCTTCACGTCGGTGGTCCCCGCCCCTTGCTCGACGTGCTCGACGTCGTTCGGTCTACGGACATGGCAAAGGCGTTGCGGAGGACCGCAACGCCATCGTCACGCCAAGCAAAACATCATCAGGGGCAATGGCTCAAACGGGCTGGTGACAGGTGAGCCATTGGTACAGTAAGCAGCCCGATCCGTGTACCAAGAGGAGACCACTGGCCCATGGCCGTCGACGCGCTGGACGCCCGCATTCTGCGGCTGATGCTCGAACAGCCCCGCACCAGCGTGCGCGAGTACGCCCGCGTCCTGGGCGTGGCCCGCGGCACGCTCCAGGCCAGGATCGACCGGCTGGAGCGCGACGGCGTGATCACCGGCTTCGGTCCGCGGCTGTCGCCCGCCGCGCTGGGCCACCCGGTGCTGGCCTTCGTGCACATCGAGGTGACCCAGGGGCACCTGGACGACGTCGGTGACGCGCTGGCGGCCGTGCCCGAGATCATCGAGGCGGTCTCGGTCACCGGCGGCGGCGATCTGCTGACGCGCGTCGTCGCGCGCGACAACGCGCACCTGGAGGACGTCGTCCAGCGGCTGATCAGCACCCCCGGCGTGGTCCGCACCCGCACCGAGGTGGCGCTGCGCGAGCGCGTCCCGCACCGGGTGCTGCCGCTGGTCGAGGCGGTGGGCAGGAGCGCCGAAGCGGCGGGTCGTGGCGGTGGCCGCGCGGCCGGTCCTACCGCCTGAGACCCGCCTTCAGGAGGTCCTTGGCGGCCTGCGGCGCCTTGTCGAGCGAGCCGGCGTCGAAGGGCGGCTGCGGGTCGTACTCAATCATCAGCTGGATCGCCTCGGCGGTGCTGCGGCCGGCGATCCGCCCGGCGAGCGCGAGCGCCATGTCGATCCCGGAGGAGACCCCGGCGGAGGTGACGATCCGCCGCTCCTCGTGGAAGACCACCCGCTCCTTGGTGTAGATCGCGCCGAGCCCGTTCAGCTCCTGCTCCGCGGTCCAGTGGCAGGCGGCGGTGAGACCGTCCAGCAGGCCCGCGGCGGCGAGCGCCAGGGAGCCGGTGCAGACCGACGTGGTCCAGGTGGTCGTGGCGTGCGTCCGCCGGACCCAGGCGATCAGGCCCTCGTCGGCCAGGAAGTCCCGGACGCCCCGGCCGCCCGGCACCACCAGCACGTCGCAGGCGGTGATGTCGTCGAACGACGCGTCGGCCGTCAGGGCGAGGGTCCTGTCGCTGTCCCTGACCGGCCCCACCGACTCGGCGGCGAACACCGTCTCGGCTCCCGGCAGCATCTTGAGCACCTCGTAGGGGCCCACGGCGTCCAGTGCGGTGAACCCGTCGAAGAGCGGAATGACGATGCGCATGGCGACTCCTGGTCAGTTGGTGCACGTTGACGATCGGATGGTGCTGGTTTGATGCCCGGATGACGCTCAGCTGCTGCCGAAGTGGCGGCGGTACTCGCCCGGGGTGACCCGGACGGTGCGCTGGAAGGTGCGGTGCATGGTCTCCGCGGTGCCGAAGCCGCAGCGCTGGGCGACGGCGCCCACGGTCGTGTCGGTGGTCTCCAGCAGCCGCCGGGCCGCCTCGACGCGGACGGCCTCGACGTAGGCGGCGGGCGTGCGGCCGGTACCGGCCCGGAAGACCCGGGTGAAGTTGCGCTCGCTCATCCCGGCGCGCGCGGCCAGCACCGGCACCGCCAGGTCGGCGCCCAGGTGGTCGGCGATCCACTCCTGCACCTCGCGCAGCGGTGCCCGCGCCGGGCGCTGCGCCGCGAGCTGGGTGCTGAACTGCGCCTGGCCGCCGGGCCGCTGCACGAACATCACGAGCTGCCGGGCGATGTCCCGGGCGAGGCCGGCGCCGTGGTCCTGCTCGACCATCGCCAGCGCCAGGTCGATGCCCGCGGTGACCCCGGCCGAGGTCCAGACGTCGCCGTCCCGCAGGAAGATCGGGTCGGCGTCGACCGTCACCCGGGGATACCGCTCGGCCAGCTCGGCGCAGCTGTTCCAGTGGGTGACGGCCCGCCGTCCGTCGAGCAGCCCGGCCGCGGCGAGCAGGAAGGCGCCGCTGCAGACGGAGGCGACGCGCTCCGCCCGCCGGGCGGCGGCGGCGAACCACCCGACGAACGCCGCGTCCTGGACGGCCCGCCGGATGCCGGGGCCGCCGACGGCGACCAGCGTGGCGATCGGGCCCTCGCACGCGTCGAGCGTCAGCGTGGGGGTGACGGCGAGCCCGCCGCAGGAGGCGACCGGGCCCGCAGCGGCCGCCACCGTGTCGATCCGGTAGCGGGGTCCGACCGTGCCGTGCCGTCCGGCCTGCGAGAACACCTCGTGCGGCCCGGTCAGATCGAGGATCTGGAAGTCCGGGACGACGACGAAGACGATGCGGTGGTCGGTCACCCCCTCATCGTCATCGGCGCGGGCGGATGGCGGCAAGGACAGGGTTGTGACGATTCCCGCCATCGCGGGGACGGACGAACGGCCCGGGCTCCTGCCCGGGCCGTTCGTCGTGGGTGCGCGGTGGCTACGCGCCGCTGGCGTCCAGCATGTCCTCGCGCTCGACGAGCTTCACCCGCTCGCGGCCCTGGGGCTCGCCCAGCGCCTTCTCCGCGGCGTCCAGCCGGTACCAGCCCTCCCAGGTGGTGAAGCGGACGCCGCGCTCGCCGAGGAACGCCTCCACGTCCTCCGGGGCGGGCGAGGCGGGCGTCAGCAGCCGGCCGTTCGCGTGGTCGTCCAGCAGGCTGGCGACCGTCTCGTTGGCGTCGCCCTTGGTGTGGCCGATCAGCCCGACGGGGCCGCGCCGGATCCACCCGGTGACGTACGTCGACCGCAGGTGCTCGCCGGTCTCCTCGATCACCCGGCCGCCCTGGTCGGGAACCGTGCCGGACTCGACGTCCCAGGGCAGCTTGGGCAGCTCGTCGGAGAGGTAGCCCACCGCCCGGTAGACCGCGCTGACGTCCCAGTCCTTGAAGGTGCCGGTGCCCGTGACGTTGCCCGTGCCGTCGAGCGCGGTGCGCTCGGTGCGCAGCCCCACGACCTCGCCGTTCTCGCCGAGGATCTCGACGGGCGACTCGAAGAAGTGCAGGAACAGCTTGTGCGGCCGGTCGCCGACGTCGCGGATCGCCCAGTTCTCCAGCGTCTTGGCCACCATGTCGGACTGCTTGTTGCCGCGCCGGGTCGCGATCGAGCCGTCGTCGTAGTCGATGTCCTCGGGGTCGACGATGACCTCGATGTTCGGCGAGTGGTCCAGCTCCCGCAGCTCCATCGGGCTGAACTTCGCCTGCGCGGGACCGCGGCGCCCGAAGACGTGGACCTCCAGCGCCTTGTTGGCCTTCAGCCCCTCGTGCACGTTCGGCGGGATCTCGGTCGGCAGCAGCTCCTCCGCGGTCTTGGCGAGGATGCGCGCCACGTCGAGCGCGACATTGCCGACCCCGAGGACCGCGACCTTCTCCGCTTCGAGCGGCCAGGTCCGCGGCACGTCCGGGTGCCCGTCGTACCAGGAGACGAAGTCGGCCGCACCGTACGATCCGGCCAGGTCACTGCCGGGAAGGTCGAGCGCCCGGTCGGCCGTCGCGCCCGTGGAGAAGATCACCGCGTCGTAGAACGTGCGCAGGTCGTCGAGGCTGATGTCGTTCGGGTAGTCCACGTTCCCGAAGAGCCGCACCTGCGGCTTGTCGAGCACCTGGTGCAGGGCGGTCACGATGCCCTTGATCCGCGGGTGGTCGGGCGCGACACCGTAACGGATCAGCCCGAACGGCGCCGGCATCCGCTCGAACAGGTCGATGGACACACCGGGCGTGACGGCCGCCGGGGACTTCAGCAGCGCGTCGGCTGCGTAGATCCCGGCAGGCCCGGCTCCGACTATCGCTACCCGCACAGGGCGAAGCATGATCAGTTTCCCTTCGAGCGGTAACACGCGGACTCGACGGGAAGCCTAAACTAAGGCGACGAACACCGCGGTTCCCGCAAGCGCATCCAGCTCGCCGTCGACCTGCTCACCTTCTGCGTGGTCCCGCTGGCCGCGATATCCGGCTACTGGCTGCTGGGCCCGGCCCGCTGGCCGCTGATCGCCGTTTCGGTCGCGGAGACCGCCATGGTGGCCGGCCTTGCCGCCCAGACCGTGCGCTACGCCGATCTGGGGCGGTGAGGGCGAGGGCAGTCTCCCGGCCCTGCTGGAACCGGCCGGCGTGGCCGAACCCGTGCCCATGACTGGCGGGCCTGGCCCGTGTTCTAGCCCAGGAACGACAGCCGCACCTGCCGCCGCGGGTTGTCCACGTTCGTGTCCACCAGGACGACCGACTGCCAGGTACCCAGTTCCAGGTGGCCGGCGATGACCGGGAGGGTGGCGTGTGGCGGGATCAGGGCGGGGAGGACGTGGTCTCGGCCGTGGCCCGGGGTGCCGTGGCGGTGGCGCCAGCGGTTGTCGGCCGGAAGGAGGTCGTGCAGGGCCGCCAGGAGGTCGTCGTCGCTGCCCGCTCCGGTCTCCATGACGGCGATGCCCGCGGTGGCGTGCGGGACGAAGACGTTGAGCAGCCCGTCGCGGCCGTGTGCGGTCTCGGCGAGGAAGGCGGCGCAGGCGGCGGTGAGGTCGTGGACCGTCTCGCTGGAGCCGGTCGGGATGTCGAGGGTGCGGGTGGTGAACGCGTCGGCCATGCCTCCATGGTCGCGCAACGGCGGCGGTTGCGCGTTTGAGATGGCCGTCCGGGTGGCGAGACAACGTTGACCGGGCTCGGTGCGGCTCGCTAGGTTCTCCCGCATGTTGCGTCCCGTTCTGCTCACCACGCGCGGTCACATCGACCTGCTGCGGGTGGCCTCCGCCGCGTGTCCTCACGGCTGCTGACGCCTTCTCACCGGCTCGTCCTTCTTCTCCCGCCTCGTCCTTGAGCGCGCTCCCGGGCTGATCCCGTAGGGATCCCGCCTGTCCTGGGGCCTGCGCACCGAGGCGTGCCGCCGTCTGCCCTCCGCCATGGAGCCGCCATGCCCACCGTCGATTCTCCGCCGGACATATCCGTTATTTCCGAGCAGGATTCCGCCATTGAGCTGGAACCCCTCGTCTCGGCCTCCTCCCGCCGCCGCCCCGTGCCGCGCTGGCTGCGCCGCACCGCCGGGCCGCTGCTCCTGCTGGCCCTGTGGCAGGTGCTGAGCGCCACCGGGGTGCTGGAGCCCGACATCCTCGCCTCCCCCGGCACCATCGCGCGGGCCGGGAAGGAGCTGATCGCGGACGGGACGCTGCCGTCCGCGATGCTGGTGTCGCTCCAACGCGTCGCGCTGGGGCTGCTGTTCGGCGTGCTGGCGGGTACCGCGCTCGCGCTGGTCTCCGGGCTCTCCCGACTCGGCGAGGACCTCGTCGACGCGAGCGTGCAGATGCTGCGCACCGTGCCGTGGGTCGGCCTGATCCCGCTGTTCATCATCTGGCTCGGCATCGGCGAGGCGCCCAAGATCGCGCTGATCTCGCTGGGCGTCGCCTTCCACCTCTACCTGAACGTCTACGCGGGCATCCGCGGCGTGGACGAGCAGCTCATCGAAGCCGGGACCTCGCTCGGGCTGTCCCGCTGGGGCCTGGTGCGGCACGTCGTCCTGCCCGGCGCGCTGCCGGGGGCGATGACGGGGCTGCGCTACTCGCTGGCGACAGCCTGGCTCGCGCTGGTGTTCAGCGAGCAGATCAACGCCGACGACGGCATCGGCTTCGTGATGAACCAGGCCCGCGAGTTCTTCAGGACCGACGTGATCGTGGTCTGCCTCGTCGTCTACGCCTTCCTCGGCCTGACCGCCGACATCGTCGTCCGCTCTCTCGAAAGGCTGCTGCTGCAATGGCGACCGACCTTCACCGGAAAGTGACCCGGAACAACGAGGTCAAGGATCTCAGGGCCGAGCGTCCCGCCACCGCCGTCCACGTCGAGGGGCTGACCCGCTCCTTCGACGGGCGCGCCGTGATCGACCGGCTCGACCTCGACATCCGGCCGGGCGAGTTCACCGCCCTGCTCGGGCGCAGCGGCTGCGGCAAGAGCACGCTGCTGCGGGTGCTGGCCGGTCTCGACCGCGAGGTCGAGGGTTCGGTGCTGGTGCCCCGGCGGCGTGCGGTGGCCTTCCAGTCGCCGCGGCTGATGCCGTGGAAGCGGGTGTGGCGCAACGTCCTGCTCGGGCTGCCCGGCCACCCCGACCGGTCGGTCGCGGAGCGGGCCCTGGAGGAGGTCGGGCTCGGCCACCGCTCCGGCGCCTGGCCCAAGACGCTCTCCGGCGGCGAGGCCCAGCGCGCGTCGCTGGCCCGGGCGCTGGTGCGCGAGCCGGATCTGCTGCTGCTCGACGAGCCGTTCGGCGCGCTGGACGCGCTGACCCGGATCACCGCCCAGCGGCTGGTCGGCGAGTTGTGGCAGCGGCGCGGGTGCGCGGTGCTGCTCGTCACCCATGACGTGGACGAGGCGCTGCTGCTGGCCGACCGCGCGCTGGTGATGGAGGACGGCGTGATCGCCCACGACAACCCCGTCGCGCTGCCGCGCCCCCGCGATCCGGGCGACCCCCGCTTCGTCGAACTGCGCTCCCGCCTGCTCGACCAGCTCGGCGTCGACAACCACCTGTCCGCGCAAGCGGCCTGACGACCCCTTCGGAACGGAAGAGACCCCTCATGAAACGACGCTTCGCCCCCGCCCTGCTGCTCCCGCTCGCCCTCCTGCTGACCGCCTGCGGCGGGTCGTCCGCCGCCGCCGACGCCGCGGGCTCCTCGCAGAAGGGCGGCCTGAGCGGCGTCACGCTCAACGTCGGTGACCAGAAAGGCGGCTCCGAGGCGATCCTGCGGGCCGCCGGGCAGCTCGACAACGTCCCGTACAAGATCAAATGGTCGACCTTCACCTCCGGTCCACCGCTGCTCGAAGCGGTCAACGCGCGGGCGGTGGACATCGGCGGGGTCGGCAACACCCCGCCGGTCTTCGCGGCCGGCGCGCACTCGAAGATCACGGTGGTGGGCGCCTCGCACGGCTCCTCCGCCGGTGAGGTGATCGCGGTGCCCAAGGACTCGGACCTGAAGTCGGTGGCTGACCTCAAGGGCAGGTCGGTGGCGGTGGCGCAGGGCAGCTCCGCCCACTTCCAACTGGTCGCCTCGCTCGCGAAGGCGGGCCTGGAGCTCGACGACGTCAAGGTCAGCTACCTGCAGCCGGCCGACGCGCTGGCGGCGTTCAGCCGGGGCAAGGTCGACGCCTGGGCCATCTGGGACCCGTACACCTCCCAGGTCCTGCGCAAGGCGGACGCCCGGATCCTGGCCACCGGTGAGGGCGTCGTCAACGGGCTGGCCTTCCAGGTCGCCGCGCCCGGGGCGCTGGCCGACAAGAACAAGGCCCAGGCGGTCGGCGACTACCTCACGCGGCTGCGCCGGGCCCAGGACTGGGCGCACGGCCACCCCGAGGAGTGGGCGAAGGTGTGGTCGAAGGAGACCGGCCTGCCGTACGAGGTCGCGCTCGACGCGGTGAAGCGCAGCAGCGGCACCCGGGTGACGGTGGCCGTGGACGACGCCGCGATCGCGTCCGAGCAGAAGATCGCCGACACCTTCGCCGACCTGAAGCTCATCCCCAACCGCTTCACGTTCAAGGACTTCGTCGACCAGCGCTTCAACGGCGACCTGCCGGCTTCCGACGCTCCGGCGCACTCCTACGGAAAGGCCTCATCCTGATGTCCGTGCACCTGCACTGGTTCCTGCCCACGGGCGGGGACGGCCGGACGCTCGTCGACCGCCACGCCTACACCGACGGCGGCATCAAGCGCTCGCGGATCACCCCGATCAGCGGCGTCCGCGCGCCCGACATCGACTACCTGGCGCAGATCGCCCGCGCGGCCGACCAGTTGGGCTTCGAGGGGGTGCTGACGCCGACCGGCACCTGGTGCGAGGACGCCTGGCTGACGACGGTGGCGCTGTCGCAGCACACCGACCGGCTGAAGTTCCTGGTGGCGTTCCGGCCCGGCGTCATCTCGCCGGTGCTGGCGGCCCAGATGGCGGCCACCTACCAGCGCATCACCCGCGGCCGGCTGATGCTGAACGTCGTGACCGGCGGTGACTCCACCGAGCAGAAGCGCTTCGGCGACCACCTGGACCACGACAGCCGCTACGCCAGGACCGACGAGTTCCTGACGGTGGTGCGCGGTGCCTGGGAGGGCCGGCCCTACGACTTCCAGGGCGAGCACTACCAGGTGGAGGGCGGGCTGGTGGCGCTGCCGCCCGAGCCGCGCCCGCCGATCTTCTTCGGCGGCTCGTCGGCCGCCGCGGGGCCGGTCGCGGCCCGCAACGCGGACGTCTACCTGACGTGGGGTGAGCCGCCGGAGCAGGTCAAGCAGAAGATCGGCTGGATCCGCGGGCTCGCCGAGAAGGAGGGCCGCACGGTCCGGTTCGGCATCCGGATGCACGTCATCTCGCGCGACTCCTCGAAGGAGGCCTGGGCGACGGCGAACCGGCTGCTGGACGACCTCGACGAGGACACCGTCGCCGCCGCGCAGCAGGCGCTGGGCAAGAGCGAGTCGGTGGGCCAGCAGCGGATGCTGGCGCTGCACGGCGGCTCCCGCGACAAGCTGGAGATCTCCCCCAACCTGTGGGCGGGGGTGGGTCTGGTGCGCGGCGGCGCGGGCACGGCGCTGGTCGGCAACCACGCCGAGGTCGCGGACCGGATCGAGGAGTACCACGCCCTGGGCGTCGAGCACTTCGTGCTCTCCGGCTACCCGCACCTGGAGGAGGCGTACTGGTTCGGCGAGGGCGTGACGCCCGAGTTGGCGGCACGCGGCCTCCTCGAGACCGTCCCCGGCTCGCCGTTGGCAGGGGTTCCGGCCGCCAACGGCCGTCCGGCGTCCGCGCCGGGCGGCGCGCCGCTGCTGCTCGCCGGGGGGCGTTGAGCGGCGGCGGAATCGGCGGCTGCCCGTCCGTCCGGAGGCTGTTTCCAGCCGGACGGGCAGCCGTCTTCTGATTGGTCTGGACCATTTGGACGCTCTCGGGATACCCTCCCACTGCCGCCGCGCGCCAAAGGGGGACAGCGACGTGAACACCCAGCACCGAATCGCCGCACTGGTCGACGCCTGCCTGCTCCCCTCCTGCCGCACCGAGCGGCTGCCGGAGTGGATACGGCTCGGGCTCGACCGGGGCATGCCGGGCGTGGTCGTCTGCGCGCGCACCCCCGACGCCTCGCGCCGGATCACGGCCGCGCTGCACGAGCGGCTTCCGGACGGCCTCACCGGCCGTCCCGGCGGGGCTCCGGGCCGGCGTGGACGGTACGGAAACGATTCCGGAAACGGCGGCAGCGGCAGTTCCGCGGCGGCCGAACTGGTCTCCCTGGGTACGAACCTGCACCTCGGCGTCCGGCCCGCGCTGCGGGCCGACGAGACCCGGGTCTTCGTCACCGACCTCCAGGCGCACGGCGTCGCCGCGGCCCTCGGCCCCTTCACGGGCGAGGGCCCGCTGCGGCCGTTCGCCGAGGGGGCAGCGGCCGGAGTACGGGCGATCACCGCCGGACGGACGCCGGCGCCGGGCGGCGACGGCGTCCCGGCCACCCTCAGCGCCCGGGCCGTGACGGGCGTGCTGCGCGGGGAACTCGGCTACGGCGGGGTGGTGGTCAGCGACACGCTCGACGCGCCGTCGATCGTCGACGGCTGGGGCGTGCCGGGCGCGGCGGTGCTGGCCTGGATCGCCGGCGTCGACCTCGTCCAGCTCGGCCCGGCGTGCGGCGCGGGGGTGCACGAAGCGATCCACACCGCCGCCGCCCGCGCGGTGGCCGACGGGGACCTCTCCCCCGCCCGGCTGGAGGAGGCCGCGGAGCGGGTGGCCCGGCTGCGGCGCTGGGCCTCGGAGCCCCGGATGCCGGCGCCCGCGCCCGTCTCAGCCCTCACGCCCGTGCCCGCGGAGCGGGGCCCCGCAGCCGATGCGGCGCCGGTCCCGGCCGCCGGCTCCGCGCGCGCCGCCGCCCCGGCACGCGCCACGGCCACCGGCCGCTGACGCCTCGGCCGGACACCACCGCCACGGCTCCCGACCCGCGCCCGGACCCTGACATCCGCGCCCCGCGGGAAGCTTTCCGCACGTCCCAAGGTTGGTAGAACCGTGAACGACTTGAGCGGAGCGCACGAGGTCGACGTCGCCGTCATCGGTGCCGGGCAGGCGGGCCTGTCGGGCGCGTACTTCCTCACCCGGGCCGGACTGCGGCCCGACGAGGGCTTCGCCGTGCTGGACCACTCCCCCGGCCCCGGCGGCGCGTGGCAGTTCCGCTGGCCCTCGCTCACCTACGCCAAGGCCCACGGCGTCCACGACCTGCCCGGCCTCCCGCTGGAGGGCGCCGACCCGGCCCGGCCCTCGGCCGAGGTCGTCTCCGAGTACTTCGCGCGCTACGAGCGCGCCTTCGACCTGCGGGTGCACCGCCCGGTGAACGTGTCGGCGGTCCGCGAAACGGGCGGCGGACGGCTGCTCGTCGAGACGGACGCCGGAGCGTGGTCCGCCCGCGCGCTGATCAACGCCTCCGGCACCTGGGACCGCCCCTTCGTCCCGCACTACCCGGGCCAGGAGACCTTCCGCGGCCGCCAGCTGCACACCGCGGGCTACCGGGGCGCGGCGGAGTTCGCGGGCCGCCGGGTGATCGTCGTCGGCGGCGGGACCTCGGCCGTGCAGCTGCTGATGGAACTCGCGGAGGTCGCCGACACCACCTGGGTCACCCGCCGTCCGCCGGTCTTCCGCGACCAGCCGTTCGACGAGGACTGGGGGCGGGCCGCGATCGCGCTCGTCGAGGAGCGGGTCAGGGCCGGGCTGCCGCCGCAGAGCGTCGTCAGCGTCACCGGACTCGCGGCCACCGAGGCGGTGCGCGCCGCGCGGGCGCGCGGCATCCTGGACCCGCTGCCCGCGTTCGACCGCGTCACCGAGGACGGCGTCGCCTGGGACGACGGCCGCGAGCTGCGGGCCGACGTCATCCTGTGGGCCACCGGCTTCCGCGCCGCCCTCGACCACCTCGCGCCGCTGCGGCTGCGCGAGCCCGGCGGCGGCATCCGGCTGGAGGGCACCACCCGGGTCGCGAAGGACCCCCGCGTCCACCTCATCGGCTACGGGCCCTCGGCCAGCACCATCGGCGCCAACCGGGCCGGGCGCTCGGCGGTGCGCGAGATCCGCGAACTCCTCGCGGGCGGAGCGGAGACGGGCAGAGCGAAGGCGGGCGGCACGGGGACGAGCGGGGCGGAGGCGGGCGGCACGGAGACGGGCGGAACGGCGGGGACCACGCCCGTACGGGCTGCCGCGCTCGCGCACTGACGCCCGTACAGTCCGCCGCGCTGACGCACTGACCGCCCGGGCGCGGGGAGCGTAACCTTCCGCCCATGGTCAACTCGCGCTCACGGCGGGAGCTCCCCGCCCAGCCCCGCGCCCTCACCGCGCCCGCCCCCGGGGCGCCACGCGGCCGCCGGAAGACGGCATCTGCGGCTGCGCAGCAGAAAACATCCGATGTCTGCTTCCGCCTGATCGCGCGCTACGGCAGTATGAGCCCATGCGCGTAGCCCTCTTCGTCACCTGCGTGAACGACATGCTCTACCCGGACACCGGGCGGGCCACCGTGGCGCTGCTCGAGCGGCTGGGCGTCGACGTCGACTTCCCGGCGGCGCAGACCTGCTGCGGGCAGCCCCAGTTCAACACCGGCTACCGGCACGAGACCGAGCCGCTGGTGCACCGGTACGCGGCCGCGTTCGAGGGGTACGACCACATCGTGACCCCGTCCGGGTCGTGCGCGGCGATGGTCCGCGAGAACTATCCGCGGATCGGGGCGAAGGCCGCCGCCGAGGGGCGCGGCAACGCCCTCGCGGAAGCGGCCGCCTCGGTGGTGCCCAGGACGTACGAACTCACGGAGTTCCTGGTGGACGTGTTGAAGGTGACCGACGTCGGGGCGTACTTCCCGCACACGGTCGCCTACCACCCCACCTGCCACGGGCTGCGGGTGCTGGGGCTCGGGCAGCGTCCGCGCGCCCTGCTGGAGAACGTCGCGGGCCTGCAGCTGCGCGAGCTGGAGGGCGCGGAGGAGTGCTGCGGCTTCGGCGGCACCTTCGCCGTCAAGAACCCCGCGGTCTCCGGTGCGATGGGCGCGGACAAGACCCGGCACGTCGGCGCGACCGGTGCCGCCACCGTCTGCACCGTCGACAACTCCTGTCTCATGCACATCGGCGGCACGCTGGCCCGCGAGGGCTCGCCGGTCCGCCCGGTGCACATCGCCGAGATCCTCGCCGCGACCCAGGATCACCCCTATCCGATGGAAGAGGTCCGATGAGCGGCACGTATCTGGGGATGCCGGCCTTCCCGCAGGCGGCCGAGAAGTCCACCCGGGACACCCAGCTGCGCGGCAACCTCCGCCATGCCACGCACACCATCCGCGCCAAACGCGCCGCGGCGGTCGCCGAACTGGACGACTGGGCGGAGCTGCGGGCCGCCGGCGCCGCCGTCAAGGACCGGACGCTGCGCCATCTCGACCACTACCTGGAGCAGTTGGAGGCGGCGGTCACGGCCGCGGGCGGCGTGGTGCACTGGGCGGCCGACGCCGAGGAGGCCAACCGGATCGTGACGGAGCTCGTCCGCGCCACCGGCGAGACCGAGGTCGTCAAGGTCAAGTCGATGGCCACCCAGGAGATCGGCCTCAACGAGGCCCTCGGCGCGGCCGGCATCCACGCCTACGAGACGGACCTCGCCGAGCTGATCGTCCAGCTCGGCGACGACCTCCCGTCGCACATCCTGGTCCCGGCGATCCACAAGAACCGCTCCGAGATCCGCGACATCTTCACCGAGCGGATGGGCGACTGGGGCCGGGCGGCGCCCGAGGGGCTGTCCGACGAGCCCGCCGACCTCGCGGACGCGGCCCGGCTGCACCTGCGGGAGAAGTTCCTGCGCGCCAAGGTCGCCGTCTCCGGCGCGAACTTCATGGTCGCCGAGACCGGCACCCTCGTCGTCCTGGAGTCGGAAGGGAACGGCCGGATGTGCCTGACCCTGCCCGAGACCCTGATCTCGGTCGTCGGCATCGAGAAGACCATCCCGACCTGGCAGGACCTGGAGATCTACCTCCAGACGCTGCCGCGCTCCTCGACCGCCGAGCGGATGAACCCGTACACCTCGACCTGGACCGGCATCACGCCGGGCGACGGGCCGCAGACGTTCCACCTGGTGCTGCTCGACAACGGCCGCACCGACACCCTCGCCGACACCGTCGGCCGCCAGGCGCTGCGCTGCATCCGCTGCTCCGCCTGCCTGAACGTCTGCCCGGTCTACGAGCGGGCCGGCGGCCACGCGTACGGCTCCGCGTACCCCGGCCCCATCGGCGCGATCCTCACCCCGCAACTGCGCGGCACCGCCTCCGCGCTGGACGCGTCGCTGCCGTACGCGTCGACGCTGTGCGGCGCCTGCTACGAGGTCTGCCCGGTCGCGATCGACATCCCCGAGGTCCTGGTCCACCTGCGCGAACGGGTGGTCGAGGGCGGAGCGGTGACGCTGCGCGGCACCCGGGCCGTCATCAGGCCGGCCAAGGGGCACGCCGCCGAGCGGGCCGCGATGCGGGCCGCCCGCTGGACACTCGACCACCCGGCCGCGCTCCGCGCCGGCCAGCGGCTGGCCGCCCGCACCCGGCGGCTGCACCCGGCGCGGCTGCCGGGGCCGGGACGCGCCTGGTCCGCGACGCGCGAACTGCCGGACGTGCCCGCCGAATCGTTCCGCGAC
This sequence comes from Streptomyces sp. NPDC006733, assembly GCF_040636125.1. NCBI lineage: Bacteria > Bacillati > Actinomycetota > Actinomycetes > Kitasatosporales > Streptomycetaceae > Streptomyces > Streptomyces sp. NPDC006733. The sequence goes on from NZ_JBEYJD010000002.1 coordinate 222,421, forward strand.
TGGTGGCAGCGCACCCGGGGAGAGGGAAAGAGCACATGAGCGACCCGAGTCCCGAACAGGGCCCTTCGATCCACCCGGTCCACGCGGGCAGCCGGGAGCGGGTCCTCGGGCGGATCCGCCGCGCGCTGGCCGACGTGCCGCGCGACGAGCTGCCCGGCAGCGTCCCGCTGGAGCGCGGCTACCTGCGGGTGCACGGATCGCGCACCCCGGAGCAGACCGCCGGGCTGCTGGCCGAGCATCTCGCGGACTACCGCGCGCTGGTGCACCGGTGTGCGGCCGACGGGCTCCCGGCGCTGATCGCCGCCCTGCTCGCCGCGCGCGGCGCCCGTTCCGCGGTCGTCCCCGACGGGCTGCCCGACGGCTGGCTCTCCGCGGTGACCGGGGTGGAGTTCGTCGCGGACACCGCCGACCTGACGGCGCGTGAACTCGACGCGGTGGACAGCGTGGTGACCGGCTGCGCGGTGGCCGTCGCCGAGACCGGCACCATCGTGCTGGACGGCTCCGGGGGGCAGGGCCGGCGCCGCATCACCCTCGTGCCGGACCACCACGTCTGCGTGGTGCTGGCCCCCGGCCAGATCGTCGACTCGATCCCGGAGGCGATGGAACGCCTCGACCCCGCCCGCCCGCTGACCTGGATCTCCGGCCCCTCCGCCACCAGCGACATCGAGCTCGACCGGGTCGAGGGCGTGCACGGCCCGCGGACGCTGGAAGTGATCCTGGTCGACGCGTGACGCGACTGGTCCCCGCTGAGGCGTGAACGGGTCCGGTGCTGGTCGACGCGTGACGGGTCCGGCCCTGTCGACGTGTGGGCGGAGACGGGAGAGCGGGGCGGCTTCGCGGGGGTCAGCCCTGGCGGCGCGCCGCCTCCTGCCGGCTGACCCGCAGCGCCCACAGCACCAGTGGGACCTGGACCGGCAGCCGCAGCAGGGCCGCGGTCCGCTGCGGCGCGGGGCGGTGGCGCCAGTCGTAGGCCATCTTCACGTTGGCCGGGAAGACGGCGGTGAGCAGCCCCGCCGCGAGCAGTCCGCCGACGCGGCGGGTGGCGGGCACGGCGACGGCACCGGCCACCGCGAGTTCGACCACCGCGCTGCCGTAGGTCCAGGTGCGCGGGGTGCCCGGCAGGGCGCGCGGGATCGTCGCGTCGAACACCTTCGGCAGCAGGACGTGGGCCGCGGCGCCGCCGGCGAGGAGCCCGACGAGGAGTCGGGCGGAGCGCTCGTGGGAAACCAACGCGGGTACCTCCGGAGGTGGGGCGACGGGTCCCCGCCGGGGGCGGGGCGTCGCTACCTTACCCGTGAGTCAGTTCCGGTGGGAGCCGCTCGCGGTCACGCCGTCTTGGCGAGTTCGGCGGTGGACAGCCGCTCGTCGCGGCGGACCAGGGCGGCGTAGCGGCCGTCGTGCGCCAGCAGTTCGTCGTGGTTGCCGCGTTCGACGATCCGGCCCGCGTCGAGGACCACGATCTCGTCGGCGTCGCGGACGGTGGAGAGCCGGTGGGCGATGGTGATGGTGGTGCGGCCGGCGGACAAAGCGTCGATGGCTTCCTGGACGGCCTGTTCCGTGCGGGTGTCGAGCGCACTGGTGGCCTCGTCGAGGACGAGGACCGGCGGGTCGCGCAGGATGGTGCGCGCGATGGCCAGCCGTTGCTTCTCGCCGCCGGAGAAGCGGTAGCCGCGTTCGCCGACGAGGGTGTCGTAGCCGTCGGGGAGGCCGGCGATGTGCTCGTGGATCTGCGCGGCCTTCGCCGCGGCGACGATGTCCTCGTCGGTGGCGTCGGGCTTGGCGAAGCGCAGGTTCTCGGCGACCGAGGCGTGGAAGAGGTAGGTCTCCTGGGCGACGACGCCGACCGTCGCGGCGAGCGTGTCGAAGGCGAGGTCGCGGACGTCGGTGCCGTCGATCGTCACCCGGCCGCCCGTCACGTCGTACAGCCGGGGCACCAGATAGCTGAGCGTGCTCTTGCCGGAGCCCGTCGACCCGACGATGGCCAGGCTGCCGCCGGCCGGCACGGCGAGGTCGATGCCGTGCAGCGTGCGGGGCGCGCCGGAGGGGTCGTACGAGAAGTCGACGTGCTCGAAGCGGACGTCGCCGCGGGCGCGGTCCATGCGGACCGGGTCGGCGCGCTCGGTGATGTCGACGGGCAGGTCGAGGTACTCGAAGATGCGCTGGAAGAGCGCGAGCGAGGTCTGCACCTGGACGCCGGTCGACAGCAGGCTGACGGTCGGACGGAACAGGCCCTGCTGGAGCGAGACGAAGGCGACGAGGGTGCCGATGGACAGGGCGGGCCCGCCGTTGCTCATGGTCAGGCCGGCGGCCCAGTACAGCAGCGCGGGCATGGCCGCCATGACGATGCCGATGGTGGACATCCGCCACCGCCCGGCCATGTTGGAGCGCACCTCGAGGTCGACCAGCCGCTCGGACTCCTCGGAGAAGGAGCGCGCCAGCGAGTCGGAGCGGCCCATGGTGCGGCCGAGCAGGATGCCGCTGACGGAGAGCGATTCGGTGACGATCGCCGACATGGACGCCATCTGCTTCTGCCGCTGGGTGGTGATCTTCTTGCGCTCACGGCCGACGCGGCGGCTGATCCACACGAAGACCGGGAGCAGCAGCAGCGAGACGATCGTCAGCCGCCAGTCCAGGGCGAGCATCGCGACCACGGAGGCGATGACGGCGGTGAGGTTGGAGACCAGCGAGGTCGCGGTGGAGGTCACCGTCGCCTGCATGCCGCCGATGTCGTTGGCGATGCGGGACTGCACCTCGCCGGTGCGGGTCCTGGTGAAGAAGGCGAGCGACATGCGCTGGAGCTGCTCGTAGACCGACGTGCGCAGGTCGTGCATGACGCGCTGGCCGACGGTGGTCGATATCAGGGTCTGGAGCACGCCGAAGACGCTGGTGACGACGGCGGTGGCGATCATGCCGAGGGCGAGCAGGCTGAGCAGCCCGGTGCGGCCCTGCGGGATCGCGGTGTCGAGGATCGCCTTCAGCAGGAACGGCGAGGCGACCGAGACGAGGGAGGAGAGCGCGACGAGCACGCCCACGACGGCGAGCCTGCCGCGGTAGGGACGGAAGAGCCGCACGATGCGGCGTACGTCGGCGGGGTTGTCCGGATCTTTGGGCGGTGGCGTCCACCGGGTCTTGTCGGGGTGCAAAGGACTCCTTGGAAGGGTGCTGAGGGGTGCGCGGGCCGGACGGGGCCGGGCCGACTTTAGGAGTGTAGGTCATTGTTACCTATGTTCACAATGACTTACATCCTGATATCCTCGGGCCATGGATCCTCGCACCACCACCGCGACCGAACGCCTCACCGCCGAGACCGCTGCCGAGTCGGCCGCCGACTCCGCGGCGGACTCCGCCGCCGAGACCACCGGGCACCTCGCCGACCAGTTGTTGCAGCTGACCAAGCGGCTGCACCGCGCCCAGCGGCGGCACCTGGAGCCGCTGGGCATCACCCCGGCCCAGTCCCGGCTGCTGCGGACCGTCGCGCACAGCGAGGAACCGCCGCGGATGGCGGATCTGGCCCAGCGGCTGGATGTCGTGCCGCGCGCGGTGACCACGCTGGTCGACGCGCTGGAGGCACACGACCTGGTGCGCCGGATCCCCGATCCGGCCAGCCGCCGGGTGATCCGCATCGAGCTGACGGGGACCGGCGGCGCGATGCTGCACCGGCTGCGGCTGGCCCGCCGGGCGGCCGCCGAGGACCTGCTGGCCCCGCTGGACACCGGGCAGCGGGAGTCGCTGACCGCGCTGCTCGCGGCCCTGGACGCGGCGGCGCCCCCTCGGCAGCGCTGCTGAAGCGTGCCGAGGGGGCGCCGGGGCGGTGCCCGTTACTGCGGGGAGGAGACGCGCTGGGCGGCACCGTTCTCGGAGGGGGCCTGCTGCACCTGGGCGGTGCAGGCGCTGCACCGGCGGGCGGCCTGGGGTATCGGGGTCAGGCACTCCGGGCACTCCCGCATCGGAGCCGCCGCGGCCTTCGGGAAGAACCGCTCCTGCATCCGGTTCATCGGCAGGATGACCAGGAAGTAGATCACCGAGGCGACGATCACGAAGCTGATCGCCGCGTCGATGAACGCGCCGTAGGGGAAGGTCACGCCCGAGACGGTGAACGCCTTGCGGGAGTAGTCCCCGGAAGCCCCTGACATGAGCCCGACGATCGGGGTCAGGAACGCCTTGACGAATCCGCTGACGAGTGCGGTGAAGGCCGCACCGACCACGATGCCGACCGCGAGTTCGACGACGTTGCCGCGCAGCAGGAACGTACGAAAGCCCTTCATAGCTCAGGAAATCCCCTCTGTGATCACGAACTGGAATGTGCCAGTCTCCCCTGATCCGGCCATCCGTTCACCATCACCCGCGCCAGCTGTCGCCGAGTGACACCTTTCCGCTCGCGGGCACCGTGGCGGTGCGGTTGGCCCCGGTCTCCCAGGTCGCGTTCCCTGCGGCGTCCTTGCGTATGTACTTGTACTCGAACGACGTTCCCGCGCCCAGCGCGACGTCGAGCTTCCACACCGGATAGGCCGCCGACGACAGCAGCAGCGCCTTGCCGGTGTCCCAGTTGCCGAGGGTTGCGTTGTTCCCCGTGACGTAGATGTTCTGGCCGGGGGTGGTCGTGGCGTTCACCGCGAAGGAGGCGCCGGAGGCCGGGGTGGTCCCCCCGCCGCCGCCACCGGCGCAGCTCGCGCCGACGTAGAGCGCCACCGCGTCGTTGGCGCCGATGGTGGCGGTGAACCGGCCGTCGGAGCCGACGGTGTAGCTGCTGCCGGAGTGCTGGACGTCGCAGTAGCTGCCCGCCGGGAGCGAGGTGGTGTACGTCTGGGTGAGCGCGCCGCTCTCGTGGTTGATCGCGACGAAGCCCTTGCTGCCGCGGCCGAACGCGATGGCGTTGCCGCCGTTGGACCACCAGTTGGTCACCGCCGTGCCGGAGACGGCGTTGCGGAAGCCGACCATGCCGGTGATCTGCGGCCAGGCGTGCTGGCACTTCCATCCGTCGGCGTAGCAGGAGTTGACGGTGCCGCCGTTGGGCGGGCCGGAGTCGTTGTCGGAGAACTCGTAGCCCGAGTAGACGTTCGGCGATCCGTAGGGCCAGGCCAGCAGGTAGACGTTGGCGAGGGTGTAGGTGGCGCCGGCCTTGTAGTTGAGGGTCGAGCCGTTGCGCTCGGTGTCCCAGTTGTCGGTGAAGGTCCGCGCGCTGCCGCTGGGCAGGTAGCCCCAGGAGGCGCCCCAGTTGCTCAGGTACGACAGCTTCTCGCTGGTGAAGATCCGCTTGAGGTCGGTGGCGGCGCGGAACTCGTCCACGTCCCCGGTGCCGGTGTACTCGCCGGGCTGCACCGCCTCGCCCGCCCCGTAGATGGCCTCCTGCGCCCAGTAGATCCCCGGGTTGCTGAGCTTGGACTTGATGGCGGCGAGGTCACCGGCCGCCATGTGCTTGGCCGCGTCGATCCGGAAGCCGTCGGCGCCCAGCGAGATCAGGTTGTTGAGGTAGCCGGCGATGGTGGAGCGGACGTAGTCGCTGCCGGTGTCCAGGTCCGAGAGCCCGACGAGCTCGCAGTTCTGGACGTTGCTCCGGTCGGCGTAGTTGGTGATGTTGCTGCGGCAGGAGTGGAAGTCCCGGTCCTGGTAGTAGCCGGGGTAGTTGTACTTCGAGTAGGTCGTGCCACCGGTCCCGGTGCCGGAGCCGGCCGCCATGTGGTTGATCACCGCGTCGGCGATGACCTTGACGCCGGCGCTGTGACAGGTGTCCGTCATGCGCCGGAACGCGGCGCTGTCACCGAGCCGTCCGGCGATCTTGTAGCTGACCGGCTGGTACGAGGTCCACCACTGGCCGCCCTGGATCTGCTCCTGGGCCGGGGAGACCTCCACGAAGCCGTAGCCTGCCGGGCCGAGCGTGTCGGTGCACGCCTTGGCGACGGAGTCGAAACGCCACTCGAAGAGGGTGGCAGTGACGTCCTTGGCGCCGGGCGGCGCCGCCTGCGCGGGCTGCTGGGCGGCGAGGGTCAGGCCGGTCGCGGCGAGCAGCGCGGCGAGCGCGCCGTGCAGGACCCGGGACCTGCGGAGGCGAAGGGCTCGGGGTACTGGGGATGTGCGGGATGGCATGAGCGGCTCCTCCGGAGTGCGGGCACAGCTGTGCCCTCGAAGGCAGCCCGCGCCAAGCCGCCGGGTGGGGGGGTGCGGAACCCCGCGTCCCACGGGGTTCCGCCGAGGAGCTTCCCGCCGCGACCGTGAGCACGTCAAGAGATCAGTACAACTAATTTCAGCTACTTGCTGAAAACTCTTTCAAACGTGCGGTCCTCCGTCAGGGCGCCCTGCGCGGTCGCGATCCGACGGTCGTAGTGGACGCCGGGACCGGATATCCGGTAGCGCTCGGACGACGTCCCGGTGGCGTGCCGCTGCTCGCGCGGCACATTGAGGGTGAAGGACGCGTCGCCCTGGTAGACGTCGTCCAGCAGCGACCGGCTCACCGTCCGGCCACCCCGCGCGACGACGGTATCGGCCCGGTCGCCGAGCCGCATCACCGTGCGCAGCCGGTCGGCCGCGCCGACCGAGGTGCGGCCGTCCATCGTGTAGGCGCGGCGCACCGCCGTGCCGGTCGCCGGGCCGCGGCCGGCCGTGGTCACCGCCTCGTCGTCGGTCCACCGGGCGGTCAGCGCGTCCGTGCTCTCGTCGGCGTTCCACCGGTGGGTGGACGTGGCGGACAGCGTGCGGCGCACGGTGGTGGCGACCCGCCCGTGCGACGTGTCGACATAGCCGGCGACCGTCAGGTCATGGCTGCCGGTCGCGTCCAGGGCGCGTTCGTCGCCCGGCCGGTAGGAGGTCGAGACGGCCGGGGTGCCCTCCCGGAGCGCGGTCAGCGCGCCGGGGACGTGCGCGCGGTGCGCGTCCCGCCAGACCAGTACGTTCGTCGGCACGCTCCACCCGCTCTGCCCCTCGGGCACGCCCAGCACCGAGACCTCGACGCGGTGCGCCTTCCCGTCGTTGAGCAGCCCGGCGAACGGCGTCAGGTCGTACTCGACGGGTCTGACGTCGAAGGCGCGCGGGCCCGGGATGACGTACCAGAGGAAGGGGTTGGACCAGCCGCCGGTCCACACGGTCGGGAACGGCGCGGCGATGCCGGCCAGCCGGCCGTCCACCCGCAGCTGCACCTCCCGGTAGGGGCCGCCGGCCTGGCAGGAGTACGGCACGTCGGCGGGGACCGCCAGGTACCAGAACTCCTCGCAGCCGCCGCCCGACCCGGTGGCGTACACCTCGGCGACGATCCGCTCGCTGTTGCGCGGCGTGGTGAGGTCGCCGACGAGCGCCGTGCCCTCGCCGTGCGCCCCGGCCAGGGTCAGCACCTGATCAGGCACGGCACCCGCCGGACCGCCGCCGCCCGCGCCGCGCCGCGGGTAGAACGTCAGCGAGACCCTGACGTCGATCACCCCGGTGTACGTGTCGTTGACGACGTTGCCGATGAGCATCTCGACCGGCTGCGGCCCGCGCAGCACGGCCGCGTACCGGGTGACGTCCTTCTCGACGCTCCACGCGATCCCCTCCGGCGACGGCTCGGGCGTCGAGGTCGCCAGCACCTCCACCCCGCCGATCCGCAGGTATCCCAGCCGGTCGTACTGCCGCCCGGCGACCTTGCCGTCCAGCCGCAGGACGACCTTGCTCCAGCGGTCGCCGCAGGCGCGCGGCGGGGTGTACGTGCCCGTGTACGGCGTGAAGTCCCTGAACTGCGCCTCCACGATCCGCGTGGTGCAGGAAGGTCCGCCGGGGGTCGTGACGGGCGGGGCGGCCGTCAGGGGGTCGTGCCAGTCGGTGCCGAACTCGGCCGGGGGCGCGGTGGTGGCCGCGGCGGCCGGGCCCGCGAGAAGCGCGAGCCCCACTGCCGCGGCGAGCGCCGCGAGTATCCGTCGTCCCACGCGGTGGTGCCTCCTGTCGTGCGATGGCCTTGCGTGACAGCGGACAGCTTGGCCCGGTCGCGCGCCGCGCGACAGACCGCCTCGCACCGCGCCGGTACCGAGGACGACCCCGCGGGCGATCTTGCCCCAAAACCGGCTCATTCCGGACGGGGTGGCAGTAAACCAGTTGACCCGGCACACCCTGTGCCGCGAACCTTGCACGTCTTCTCACCCCTTTCCAGAGCATCTCGGGACGTCATGTCGCTTCGCCTACTCCCTTTCCAGGACCCCGGTGTCCCCGATGTCAGATCGGGATTCCGCTTCCTGCTCTGGCTGGAGAAACGCCAGCTGCGCGGGCAGCTCACCGCCGCCGCGTGGGGCACTTTGCTGATGGCCTCGGTCGCGCTGTTCCCGGCCGCCGTCGGCCTGGCCGTACAGGCGGTCGTCGACGACTCGGGCCGCCGGCTGGCACTGGCCGGCGGGCTGATGCTGCTGCTCGGCGGGCTCAGCGCGCTCGGCGACACCATGCTGCACCGCACCGCCGTCACCAACTGGATCACCGCCGCCGCCCGCGTCCAGCAGTTGCTGAGCCGCAAGACCGTCGAGCTGGGCTCCGTGCTCACCCGGCAGGTCGCGGCCGGCGAGATCGTCACCGTCGGCGCGGGCGACGTCGAGAAGATCGGCTGGTTCGTCGAGGCGTTCGCCCGCTTCACCTCGGCCTTCGTCGCCACCATCGGCATCGCGGTGGCGCTCGCCTTCTACCAGCCGCAGCTCGGCCTCATGGTGGCCGCCGCCATCCCCGTCCTCGCCCTCGCCGTGCTGCCGCTGCTCCCCGCGGCGACCAAGCGCGCCGACGTGCAGCGGGAGAAGGCCGGCAAGGCCACGGAGCTGGCCTCCGACACCGTCGCGGGTCTTCGGGTGCTGCGCGGTATCGGGGGCGAGGAGCTCTTCCTCGACCGGTACCGCAAGGCCTCGCAGGAGGTCCGTACGGCCGCGGTGCACAGTGCCCGGATGTGGGCGCTGATCAGCGCCCTCCAGGTGGTCCTGCCCGGGCTGCTGCTGGTGGGCGTGGCCTGGTACGGGGCCGTGCTCGCCCTGGACGGCCGGATAGCGGTCGGCGAGCTGGTCACCGTGTACGGGACCGTCGCCTTCCTGATGTTCCCTCTCCGGCACTTCGAGGAGATCGCGATGGCCTGGTCCTTCTCGCGCCCCTCGGCGAAGCGCGCGGCGCGGGTGCTGGCCCTGGTCCGCAGCGCGGAGCCGGACGCGTCCTCCTCACCGGCCGCCGCGTCCGCCGCGGCTCCCTCCGGTGACCTGTACGACCCGGAGAGCGGGCTGCTCGCTCCGGCCGGGCTGCTGACCGCGGTGGTGTGCGGGGACCCGGACGCGGCCGGGCTGCTCGCCGACCGGCTCGGCGGGCACAGCCCCGACCGGGTGGCCGGCCAGTCCTCCGTCCTGCTGGGTGGCACGGCACTCGACGAGCTGCCGCTGCCGGCGGCGCGCGCCGCCGTACTCGTACAGGACAAGGACCCGGTGCTGCTCTCCGGCACGCTGCACGAACTGCTCGACGTACCGTCCTCCGGCAACGTTTCCGCCACGGACGCGCTGGCGGCCGCCCAGTGCGCGGACGTGCTGCAGGCGCTCGCCCAGGCCTCGGTGGACGACTCCGGGGACCCGATGCGGACCCGGATCACCGAGCGCGGACGCTCCCTGTCGGGCGGCCAGCGCCAGCGGCTGGCCCTGGCCAGGTCCCTGGTCGCGGACCCGGAGGCGCTGGTGCTGGACGAGCCGACGTCGGCCGTCGACGCGCACACCGAGGCCCGCATCGCCGACGGCCTCAAGGGGATCAGGTCGGACCGCACCACGGTGGTGTTCACCTCGAGCCCGCTGCTGCTCGACCGCTGCGACCTGGTGGTCTTCATCGCCGACGGTTCGGTCGTGGCCACCGGCACGCACCACGAGCTGCTGCGCGCGGACCAGGAGTACCGCGCGGTGGTCACCCGCGAGACCGAGGAGCCGGCCGGCGTCGCCGCCGGCGCCCCCGCCGACGCAACGTCCGTGGTCCCCTCCGGGGCCGCGGAGAACACCAGGATCGAGGAATCCGCATGATCGGCGTGAAGCCTCCGGAGCACGATCCGGACGCGCCGCAGCAGACGACGACGCTGCCGGTCGGTTCGCCGGCCACCGTACGCACCTACGTGACCGAGCTGGCCCGGCGCCACCGCGGCGCCCTCATCCTGCTCGTCACCGTCAACACGGTCGCCGTGGTCGCCTCCATGGTCGGGCCGTACCTGCTGGGCAGGCTGGTCGAGGACCTGTCGGCCGGACGCCGGGAGCTGCACCTGGGGCTCACCGTCGGCCTCTTCCTCGGCGCGCTCGCCGTGCAGGCCGGATTCGTCCGGCTGGTGCGGCTGCGCGGCGCGATCCTCGGCGAGCGGATGCTCGCCGACCTGCGCGAGGACTTCCTCGTCCGGTCCGTCGGCCTGCCGCCCGGCGTACTGGAGCGGGCCGGTACCGGCGATCTGCTGTCCCGGATCACCACCGACATCGACCGGCTCTCGAACGCCATGCGCGAGGCCGTGCCGCAGCTGGCCATCGCCGTGGTGTGGGCCGCGCTGCTGCTCGGCGCGCTCGCCGTCACCTCTCCCCCGCTGGCCCTGTCGGTGCTGGTCGCGCTGCCGCTGCTGCTGGTCGGCTGCCGCTGGTACTTCCGGCGGGCACCCGCCGGCTACCGCTCCGAGGCCGCCGGCTACGCGGCCGTCGCCGCCTCGCTCGCCGAGTCGGTCGACGCCGGCCGGACGATCGAGGCGCACGGGCTGGGCGCCCGCCGGATCGCCGACTCCGACGAGCGGATCAGGACCTGGGTCGGCTGGGAGCGCTACACGATGTGGCTGCGCAGCGTGCTCTTCCCGGTGATCAACCTGACGCACACGCTGATCCTGGCGTCGGTGCTGATGATCGGCGGTACGTTCGCGCTGCACGGCTGGGTGTCGGTCGGGGAGCTGACCACCGGGGCGCTCTACGCCCAGATGCTCGTCGACCCCGTCAACCTGATCCTGCGCTGGTACGACGAGCTGCAGGTGGCCCAGGTCTCGCTGGCCCGGCTGGTCGGGGTCCGCGAGGTCGAGGAGCAGGAGTCGGACGAGCTGGCCGTCCCGGACGGCCGCGACATGCACGCCGACGAGGTGCGCTTCGGCTACCGGGCGGGCAGCGACGTGCTGCACGGGGTCTCGCTGCGGCTGCGGCCGGGCACCCGGCTCGCCCTGGTCGGACCCTCCGGAGCGGGCAAGTCCACCCTCGGGCGGCTGCTCGCCGGCATCTACGCGCCGCGCACCGGCGAGGTGACGCTCGGCGGGGCGGAGCTGGCCCGGATGCCGGCCGAGCGGGTCCGGCGGCACGTGGCCCTGGTCAACCAGGAGCACCACGTCTTCGTCGGCTCGCTGCGGGACAACCTGCGGCTGGCCCGGCCCGGGGCCGACGACCCCGAGCTGTGGGACGCGCTGGTCTCGGTGGACGCCGACGGCTGGGCGCGGGCGCTGGACGACGGACTGGGGACCGAGGTCGGCTCCGGCGGCTCCACCCTCACCCCGGCCCAGGCCCAGCAGGTGGCCCTGGCCCGGCTGGTGCTCGCCGACCCGCACACCCTCGTGCTGGACGAGGCGACCTCGCTGCTCGACCCGCGGGCCGCCCGGCACCTGGAGCGCTCGCTGGCGCGGGTGCTGGAGGGCCGTACCGTGATCGCCATCGCGCACCGGCTGCACACCGCGCACGACGCGGACGTCATCGCGGTCGTCGAGGAGGGCCGGATCAGCGAGCTGGGCAGCCACGACCAGCTGGTCGAGGCGGACGGGGCGTACGCGGCCCTGTGGCGCTCCTGGCACGGCTAGGTCGCGCCGGTCGCTCGCCGGTCCCCGGTCCTGTGCCCGCCGCCCCTCCGGCGGCGGCCACAGGACCCGGGGCGTCAGCCGAGGATCCCCAGGGCGCCCAGCGCCCCGACCCCGCCGAGGATGAAGAACGCGGGGGTCAGCACCTTGATCTCGACCCAGCTGCCGGCCCGGAAGCGCATGAACTTCGGCGGCCCCATCGGGTACCAGCGCTTGCGGCCGATCGGGATGGGCCACAGTATCGGGCAGCCGGACACGGTCAGGGCGTCGCCGATGCAGTGCACGAGCGAGCCCAGCACGATCGGGATGCCGATCCACAGGTAGTGCTGGCCGGGCTCGGTGAAGAGCCAGTCCTTGCCGTTGCCCGGGTCGTCCAGCACGTCGGCCAGCATCCAGGCCGCGGTCGCCCCGAGCAGCCAGACCAGCACGTCGCTGGAGGCCCGGGCCTGGCGCCACAGCAGGCCCTCGACGGCCAGCACCATGTGGACGAAGAGGATGCCCAGCACCGCCCAGCGCCCGCCGTACAGCGCGGCCGCCGAGCACCCGCCGCCGATCAGGACCGCCCACAGCCACGTGTGCGTCAAGGTGCGGTGGCCGCCGGTACGCCGCGGGTCGCCCTTCATCCGGGTGGCCTTGTAGGTGGCGTACGACAGCTTGTCGATGATCTCGCACAGAGCCTTGGAGATGGGCCCGAAGGCGCGCGATATGGTCGCCGCCTTGTGGTCCAGGTCCGGAGCGAGCGCGGCGCCGGCGCAGATCAGCGCGCCGACCACCAGCGTCGGCCAGGGCATGGGGTGGTCGAGCGCGGCCGCGCCGGCTCCCACCCCCAGCCATGCCGCCGCTCCGGAAAGTGAATGTGCCGGTCCCATCATGTGTGGTGCCCCGCCCCTTTCGGCCCGCCCGCGGGCGGAGTTGACGCCCAGTCGACGGCACACCATACCTTTGGTGATCTTCAGCAGAGCCGCCGGTTCCGCCGCCGGGCCCGAAGCCAGGCAAGATGGTGGGGTGACCCTCATTGATCAGCTGCCTTCCGAGCCCGACCCCGATGCCCTGTACGAGGCCTTCTCGGCCTGGACGGAGAGCCAGGGCATCACGCTCTACCCCGCTCAGGAGGAGGCGCTGATCGAGGTGGTCTCCGGGGCGAACGTGATCCTGTCGACCCCGACCGGCTCCGGGAAGAGCCTGGTCGCGGCGGGGGCGCACTTCGCCGCGCTGGCCAAGGACCAGGTCACCTTCTACACCGCTCCGATCAAGGCGCTGGTGTCGGAGAAGTTCTTCGACCTCTGCAAGCTCTTCGGCACCGAGAACGTCGGCATGCTGACCGGCGACGCCTCGGTGAACCCGGACGCGCCGGTCATCTGCTGCACGGCGGAGGTGCTCGCCTCGATAGCGCTGCGCGACGGCCGGAACGCCGACGTCGGCCAGGTCGTCATGGACGAGTTCCACTTCTACGCGGAGCCGGACCGCGGCTGGGCCTGGCAGATCCCGCTGCTGGAGCTTCCCCAGGCCCAGTTCGTGCTGATGTCCGCGACCCTCGGCGACATGTCCCGCTTCGAGGAGGACCTCACCCGGCGCACGGGACGCCCGACCACCGTCGTGCGCTCCGCGACGCGGCCGGTGCCGCTCTCCTACGAGTACGTGGTGACACCACTGACGGAGACGCTGACGGAGCTGCTGGAGACGCGGCAGTCGCCGGTGTACATCGTGCACTTCACCCAGGCCGCGGCCGTCGAGCGGGCCCAGGCGCTGATGAGCATCAACATGTGCACGCGCGCCGAGAAGGACGCCATCGCCGAGCTGATCGGCAGTTTCCGCTTCACCACCGCGTTCGGCCGCAACCTCTCGCGGTTCGTCCGGCACGGCATCGGCGTGCACCACGCCGGCATGCTGCCGAAGTACCGGCGGCTGGTGGAGAAGCTCGCCCAGGCGGGCCTGCTGAAGGTCATCTGCGGCACCGACACCCTCGGGGTCGGCGTCAACGTGCCGATCAGGACCGTGCTGTTCACCGCGCTGACGAAGTACGACGGCACGCGGGTGCGCACCTTGCGGGCCCGGGAGTTCCACCAGATCGCCGGGCGGGCCGGCCGCGCCGGGTTCGACACCGCGGGCTTCGTCGTCGCGCAGGCGCCCGAGCACGTCATCGAGAACAAGAAGGCCGTCGCCAAGGCCGGGGACGACCCGAAGAAGCTCCGCAAGGTGGTCAGGAAGAAGGCCCCCGAGGGGTTCGTCAACTGGTCCGACGCCACCTTCGAGAAGCTGATCGCCTCCGACCCCGAGCCGCTCACCTCGCGCTTCCGGGTCACGCACACCATGCTGCTGTCGGTGATCGCCCGGCCGGGCAACGCCTTCGAGGCGATGCGGCACCTGCTGGAGGACAACCACGAGTCGCGCCGCAACCAGCTGCGGCACATCCGGCGGGCCATCGCCATCTACCGCTCCCTGGAGGCGGGCGGCGTCGTGGAGCGGCTGGCCGAGCCGGACGCGGAGGGCCGCATCGTCCGGCTCACCGTCGACCTCCAGTCGGACTTCGCGCTGAACCAGCCGCTGTCCACGTTCGCGCTGGCCTCCTTCGAGCTGCTCGACAAGGAGTCGCCGTCGTACGCGCTGGACATGGTCTCCGTCGTCGAGTCCACGCTCGACGACCCCCGGCAGATCCTGGCCGCGCAGCAGAACAAGGCGCGCGGTGAGGCGATCGGGCTGATGAAGGCAGACGGGGTCGAGTACGAGGAGCGGATGGAGCGGCTGCAGGACATCAGCTACCCCAAGCCGCTGGAGGAACTGCTCTCGCACGCCTACGGCGTCTACCGGCAGAGCCACCCGTGGGTCGGCGACCACCCGCTGTCCCCCAAGTCGATCGTGCGCGACATGTACGAGCGCGCCATGACGTTCTCCGAGTTCACCTCGCACTACGAACTGGCCCGCACCGAGGGGATCGTGCTCCGCTACCTGGCCGGCGCGTACAAGGCCCTGGAGCACACCGTCCCGGACGACCTGAAGTCCGAGGACCTCCAGGACCTGACCGCCTGGCTCGGCGAGCTGGTGCGCCAGGTCGACTCCAGCCTGCTGGACGAGTGGGAGCAGCTCGCCAACCCCGAGGTCGAGACGGCCGAGCAGGCCGCTGAGCGGGCCGACCAGGTCAAACCGGTCACGGCCAACGGCCGCGCCTTCCGGGTGCTGGTGCGCAACGCCATGTTCCGCCGGGTGGAGCTGGTCGCGCTGGAGAAGTACAACGTGCTGGCCGAGCTGGACGCCGAGTCCGGCTGGGACGCCGACGCGTGGGCGGACGCGATGGACGCGTACTGGGACGAGTACGACGACCTGGGCACCGGCCCGGACGCCCGCGGCCCGAAGCTGCTGCAGATCGAGGAGCAGCCGGAGCACTCGCTCTGGCGGGTCCGCCAGACGTTCGCGGACCCCAACGGCGACCATGGCTGGGGGATCTCCGCCGAGGTCGATCTGGCGGCATCCGACGAAGAGGGCCGGGCGATCATCCGCGTGACCGCCGTCGGCGAGATGTGACCGGGCACGAGACGAGGGAGTTCCGATGACCAACCCCGCCGAGCGGCTGGTGGATCTGCTCGACCTGGAACGGATCGAGGAGAACATCTTCCGCGGGCGCAGCCCCGAGGAGCGGCTGCAGCGCGTCTTCGGCGGGCAGGTCGCGGGCCAGGCGCTGGTCGCGGCCGGCCGCACCACGGACGGCGAGCGGCCGGTGCACTCGCTGCACGCGTACTTCCTGCGGCCGGGCCGGCCGGGCGTGCCCATCGTGTACCAGGTCGAACGGGTCCGTGACGGCCGGTCGTTCACCACCCGGCGGGTGGTGGCGATCCAGCAGGGTCGCACGATCTTCAATCTGACCGCCTCCTTCCATCAGCCGGAACCCGGCTTCGAGCACCAGATCCCGATGCCGGGGGTGCCCGAGCCCGAGAGCCTGCCGAAGCTGGGCGACGAGCTGCGCGAGCACTTGGGGGTACTGCCGGAGTCGCTGGAGCGGATGGCCCGCCGCCAGCCGTTCGACATCCGCTACGTCGAGCGGCTGCGCTGGACGCCCGAGGAGATCGAGGGCGCCGAGCCGCGCAGCGCGGTGTGGATGCGCGCGGTGGGACCGCTGGGCGACGATCCGCTGGTGCACACCTGCGCACTCACCTACGCGAGCGACATGATGCTGCTGGACGCGGTCCGGGTGCCGATCGAGCCGCTGTGGGGTCCGCGCGGCTTCGACATGGCCTCCCTCGACCACGCGATGTGGTTCCACCGCCCGTTCCGCACCGACGAGTGGTTCCTCTACGAGCAGGAGTCACCGATCGCGACCGGCGCTCGCGGGCTGGCCCGCGGGCAGATCTACGACCGCTCGGGCCGACTGCTCGTGTCCGTGATGCAGGAAGGGCTCTTCCGCAAGATCGGCGGCTGACGGCCGGCGGCTGACAGCTGATGACCGGCGGCCGGCGGTCACGCGGGCCGGAAGAGCTTCTTGCGCCGCCGGGTGCCCGCGCTCTCCCCCGGCGGCCGCAACCGCCACCCCCGTCGCGGACGTGGCTCCGCCAACGGGCGCGGCTCCCCCGCCGGGGCCGCATCCGGCTCCGCGCCGTCCTCCGGCTCCCCCACGACGGCCGGGCGCGGGGCCGGGCGGGTCCGCCGGGCGCGGTCGAGGGCTTCGGCCAGCGAGAGCCGGGCCAGGGCGATCTCGTCCGGATGGTCCGCCGTGACCAAGCGGTCGATCAGTTCGCGGGAGGCGAACTCCCCGGGCCTGCCCGGCGGCAGACCGCACCGCGACCTGCGCAGGTATGCCCGTTCGTACAGGTCCGGGACCACCTCGGCCGCGCCGTCCGGGCCGAGCAGCGCCGCCCAGACCGCAGCCTCCTCCCAGGCGTCGGCGGCGTCCCGCACCAGGTGTGCCGCACGGCGGGCCCGCCAGCCGCGCGCCCGGTGGTCCGCCCCGTCGTCCAGCACGCCACGCAGCGTGACCGGCAGCCTGGTATGCAGCACCTCGGGGTGGGCCCGGCCGTACTGCCCGACCTCGTCGGCCAGATACATCCATACGACGGCCCGGTAGCGGTTGACGTACCAGCGGACCGGCCGGAGGAAGCCGGCTTTCGCCAGCTTGACGAAGCGGTCGCGGCTGATACCGATCAGCTCCGCCCCATCGACGCTGCCGACCACCCACAGCCGGTCGCGCAGCGCCTGCGGGAAGTCAGCGGCTCCTCGCAGCCGCTCGACCTCCGCGCGCGGGACGCACCTGCGGCCGGGCCCGGCAGGAACGGCACGGACCTCCCCGAGCTGGACCGCCAGCTCGAACTCCCCGGTCTCCAGTTCCAGCTCTTCCCTGGCCCGGTTCATCCCGAGCGTCTCGCCCGGCTCCCCGCCCGGCTCCCCGCCCAGCTGCCCACCCGGCTCCCCGCCCGATGTCTTCTCCCCACACCTCACACCGACCGCGAACGACTCCCGCACCACCATGACTTCCCCCACTGCCTCGATTACTGACAGTGACGAATCTAGCGCAGCCGGATACCCCGCCCACCAGACCTGTGGATAACTCACCGGCCGCCACCGCAGCGGCGGCCTCCACCGCGGCGGTCGCCACCGCAGCGACCCGCACCTCAGGAAGAGGTGGCCCCCGGCTGCCGGGGCGCGACGCCCAGGTGCTCACCGACCCGGTGCACCAGCAGCGTCATCTCGTAGGCGACCTGCCCGACGTCCGCCTCCATGCCGCTCAGCACCGACAGGCAGCTGCCGTCGCCCGCCGCCGTCACGAAGAGGTAGCCCTCGTCGAACTCCACCATCGTCTGCCGTACCGCGCCGACCCGGAACTGCCGGCCCGCGCCCTTCGCGAGGCTGTGGAACCCGGACGAGACGGCCGCGAGGTGCTCGGCCGTCGGGCGGTCCAGGCTGCCGCTGGCCCCTGTCACCAGGCCGTCGTTGGACAGCACGAGCGCGTGCTGCACGTGCGGGACCCGCTCTGTCAGGTCGTCCAACAGCCATGCGAGTCCATTGCCCACGGTCATTCCCGGCCTCCCCGTATCGACTGCGGGTACGAGACTGTCTTGAACAGCGCGCTACGGCAAGCCCCCATCGGGTCACGACGGGCGGGGAATCCGGCACAAACCGGTCGGCGTCACCCGGCCCTTCGCGACTGCCGCTCGGCGTGCGTCCGCTCCGCGTGCTCGACCAGGGCGCTGAGCACGTCCTTGCCGGACTCGCGGTCCCGGGCGTCACACAGCAGCACCGGGGTCCCCTCCGTCAGGTCCAGGGTCCGTGCGACGTCCTCGGGCCGGTAGGAGCGCGCACCGGAGAAGCAGTTGACGCCGACCGGTGTGTGCCGGATTCCCCGCCCTGATCGTGATCCGCCCGAAGTCCATGGCAACCGTGGTGGCGGTCCTGCGTTCCACCCCCCGGCGCCGTCGACGTCCCTGCCCGCCTCGCTGAGCGATTCCTCGGTCCGCGGTGGCCGGATCTCGCTGACGGTCCCACCAAGGTGGTCCTGCGCGGGACGTAGTGGCACCGGCTGGGACCTGAACGATCGTGCGCGATCCCGCCCACGCGAGCTGCACGGCGGAACGCGGCGGAGCATGGCGCGATCATGCGAACATGACGCATGGAGACCGAACGTGAGCGGGTCCGCGAGTTCTTCGCCGCCAAGGCCGTGGGCTGGGAGAAGCGCTTCCCCGACGACGAGCCCGCCTACGCGGCCGCCGTCGCGGAACTGGCCCTGCGCCCCGGCCAGTCGGCACTGGACGCGGGGTGCGGAACGGGCAGGGCGCTGCCCCAGCTGCGCGCCGCCGTCGGCCCGGCGGGCGTCGTCATCGGCGCCGATCTGACGCCGGAGATGCTCGACGAGGCGACGGTGCTCGGCCGCCACCGCGCGGGCGCGCTCATCGAGGCGGACAGCGCCCGCCTGCCGCTGCGCGACGGCTGCCTGGACGCGGTCTTCGCCGCCGGGCTCCTGCACCACCTGTCGGACGCGGCGGCCGGACTGCGCGAGTTCGCCCGCGTCACCCGGCCCGGCGGCCGGCTCGCCCTCTTCCACCCGATCGGCCGCGCCGCGCTCGCCGCCCGGCGCGGGCACACGCTGCGCGAGGACGACGTCCGCGCCAAGCCCAACCTCCCCCGGCTGCTCACCGCTGCGGGCTGGGAGCTGACGCTGTACGACGACGCCGAGCACCGGTACCTCGCCGTCGCCACCCGGGTGGGCTGACCCCGGCCGAACTCGACCGGCTGCGCTCCACGTTGCGGGACCTCGGCGGGGGGGCCGGCCGCGGCCCGGTGCCGGAACGGCGCTACGCCGCCGGCAGACCCAGCAACGTGCGGGCCATCGCCTCCGGTTCGGTCCCGTGTTCACGGGCCAGCGTCAGGACCGCGCGCTGCGCGAGTTCGTTGACGCCGAACATCAGGGCGTCGGGGGCCACCCGGCCCACCGCGTCGTCGATCCGGTCCTGGTCGTCGGCTATGCACGCCACCACGTAGGTCGCGGCCGCGTCGAACAGGTTGTGCTCCCGCGAGGCCCGGTCCCCGGGTCCCGCCGGGTCGGGTGTCCGCACCGGCAGTCGGAACACGTTCCCGATCCTGTGCAGCAGGCCGGGCATGTCGATCACCTCTCAGCGTCGCCGGGTTCACGCTCTCCCCTGGGTTATTGCCGCTCCGGCGGACGGGAACCCGGCTTGCCGGGACGGCGGTCGGTGAAAGAGAGGTCATAACGGGTCAGGGCGCGCACAACGGGCTCGCCCGTGGCGGCGGCGTGGGCCAGTCGCTCGCGCACCTCGCGGGGAGTGCGCGGACGGAAGCCGGGACCGCCGCAGCAGGACTTGTGGAAACCGACGCCGGCCGTGAGCAGCACGCCGAGCGCCCGCCATGCCGGGAGGTCGCTCCGGCGGGGCGCCGCGAGGGCGGAGCCCGCGTGGATCAGCTCCGCCGCGCAGCGCGGGCAGCGCCGGGCGCGCCGCGGCCCGTACTCCTGCTTGTAGGAGGCGCGGCACGGGAGGCAGACGTAGTGCGTGCGGTGGACACCCATGCCCGCAGCGTACGGGCCGGACTGCCCCCGTTCCGAGCGGTTTTTCCTCGGGGCGGGCCCCGCTATCGACGCGGAGGTTACCCGCTGGTTAAGGTGCGCGGACCGAAGAGAGGGAGGTGCCCCCGTGACCGGGACGGACGACTACACGCAGGCTGACGACGACGCGTTGTTCGTGCTCACGGCGGCGATGCTGACGCCGGCGCAGTTCCCGAGCGTGCTCGCCGACGACTACCCGCAGGCCTGCGAGGTGCTCGGCCTGGAGCCGGCCAGGGACGGTTACGGCCTGCTCTTCGGACAGGACGGCGGCGGCGCCCGGTGGACCGTCGCGATCACCGACACGGCCCTGGTCGCGTGCGCGCTGGCGGCCTGGGACTGCGGGCTGGAGTACGACCTCTCGCCGGACGAGCGCTATGTGGCCGCGGCCCTGCCGGGCTGGCCGCTGCCGGTGGCGGTCGCCGCGCCGGGCGTGCCGGAGCCGCACGATCCGTCGGAGGAGGAGGCCGGCCGGCCGCCGTTGGCGCCGCCGGACCTGGAGACGTGGGGCGGGGCGCAGCGACGGCTGGGCGCGGACGAGATCGCCCTGCGGTGGTGGGCCTGGCGTGAACAGCTCACCGACGGTACCGATGGGGCCGACGGAACCGGCGGAACCGGCGACCCTGCCGACACCCCGGCTCCGGATGACGACGCGGCGCCCGACGGCGAAGCACCCGACCCGACCGACACGACCGACCCGGCCGCTACGACCTCTACGACCGGCCCGGCCGCCGTCGAGACCGCCTCGGACGAAGCGGACGAAGCAGGCGGCGAGACGGCTGAGACGAACGAGGCACCCGCGGCCCCCTCCCCCGTCCCCGTGGGGCACGCGGGAGTGCGCCGGGCGCTGGAAGGCGCGGAGGCGTACCTCAGCTCCCCGCCGCCGCCCGGACGTGTGCGCTCCGCCCATGGCGCGGTGCGCGCGGACGGGCCCGGCTGGAGCCTGGTGGCGCGGACCGACGACATGGCGTTCGTGCTGCTCGACGACGAGCCGGGCGAGGTCCACCCGGTCCGGCGCGGCCCGGCGCTGCCGGCCCTGCTGGAGGCGCTCGGCGAGCTGGCCGCCCGGACCGGCTGAGCGGCCCGGCCCCGCCGGCGCGCCAGGGCCTCAGCGGCCCCGCAGCTCGGCCTCCACCTTGTCGGCGGCCTTGCGCGCGGCGACCAGCACCGGGTCCCACACCGGGGAGAACGGCGGCGCGTAGCCGAGGTCGAGCGCCGTCATCGCGTCGACGGTCATGCCCGCCGTCAGGGCGACGGCGCCGATGTCCACGCGCTTGGCCGCGCCTTCGCGCCCGACGATCTGCAGGCCGAGCAGGCGTCCGGTCCGGAGTTCGGCGAGCATCTTGACCGTCATGGTCGCGGCCCCCGGGTAGTAGCCGGCCCGGCTGCTGGACTCGATGACGGCGGTGACGTACCGCAGCCCCACGGCCCGCGCCTGCGACTCCTTCAGGCCCGTCCGGGCGATCTCGACGTCGCAGACCTTGCTGACGGCGGTGCCGACGACGCCGGGGAAGGTGGCGTAGCCGCCGCCGATGTTGATGCCGATGACCCGTCCGTGCTTGTTGGCGTGCGTGCCCAGCGCGATGTGCTGGTGGGTGCCCGAGACGAGGTTGAGCACCTCGACGCAGTCGCCGCCGGCCCAGACGCCCTCCGCTCCGCGCACCCGCATCGCCAGGTCGGTGAGCAGCCCGCCGTGCTCGCCGAGGGGCAGTCCGGCCTCCCGCGCCAGCGCGGTGTTGGGCTGGACGCCCAGCCCGAGCACGACCACGTCGGCCGGGTACTCCTCGTCCGCGGTCGCGACGGCCCGCACCCGTCCGTCGTCGCCGGTGAGCACCTCGCGCACCTCCGCGCCGGTCACCACCACGATGCCCATGCCCACCATCGCGTCACGGACCAGCCGGCCCATGTCGGGGTCGAGGGTGGACATCGGCTGCTCGCCGCGGTCGAGGAGGGTGACCTCCAGGCCCCTGCGGATCATGGCCTCGGCCAT
Organism: Streptomyces sp. NPDC006733; assembly: GCF_040636125.1. Lineage (NCBI taxonomy): Bacteria > Bacillati > Actinomycetota > Actinomycetes > Kitasatosporales > Streptomycetaceae > Streptomyces > Streptomyces sp. NPDC006733. The sequence goes on from NZ_JBEYJD010000002.1 coordinate 244,201, forward strand.
CTCGACGCCGATGTAGCCGCCGCCGACGACCACCGCCCGCCGCGCGCCCCCGCGTTCCAGGGTGCCCAGCAGCGTCTCCCCGTCGTCCAGGGTCTGCACGCCGTGCACCCCGTCCGCGTCGATGCCGGGGATCTTCGGCCGGGTGGGGACGGCGCCGGTGGCGATCACGAGCTGGTCGAAACCCGTCCAGGACTCGGCGCCGCCCGCCGCCTCCCGGGTGCGCACCCGCCGCCGGTCGAGGTCGATCGCGACGGCCTCGGTGCCGAGCCGCAGGTCGATCCCGCGCTCGCGGTGCTCGGCCGCGGTCCGCGCGACCAGCGCGTCCGCGCCGTCGACCTCGCCGCCGACCCAGTACGGGATGCCGCAGGCCGAGTAGGACGTGTGCCGGCCGCGCTCGAAGGCGATGATCTCCAGGTCGTCGGGGCCCCGGCGCCGGCGTGCCTGGGAGGCGGCCGACATCCCCGTCGCGTCCCCGCCGATGACGACGAGCCGTTCCGCCATGTCCTTCACGCTCCTTCTCCGCCGCCGCGACCACCACGGCCCGCACCCTGCATGATCACTCAACGGCGTCCAGCCCTTGAGAGTTTCCCGACCCGCCTGTCGCGGCGCGCCGTGGCTGCCGCACACTTGTCCGTCATGGAGCTCCAGATCACCGCGACCGCGCCCGAACACCCGGCGGCCCTGCTCGACCTGCCCTGGGGCGTACCGCTGGAGGAGTGGCCGGACGAGTTCCTGGTGGCCCTGCCGCGCGGCATCTCGCGCCATGTGGTGCGGTTCGCGCGGGCCGGGGACGAGGTCGTCGCGGTGAAGGAGGTCGGCGAGTGGGCCGCCGTGCGCGAGTACGGGCTGCTGCGCGATCTCGACCGGATGGCGATACCCGCCGTCGACCCGGTCGCGGTGGTGACCGGCCGCACCGGGGCGGACGGTGAGCCGCTGGAGCCGGTGCTGATCACCCGGCACCTCAACGGTTCGCTCCCCTACCGGTCGATGTTCGAGACGACGATGCGGCCCGGCACCGTCAGCCGGCTCCTCGACGCCCTCGCCGTGCTGCTGGTCCGGCTGCATCTGACCGGGTTCGCCTGGGGCGACTGCAGCCTGTCCAACACGCTCTTCCGGCGGGACGCGGGAGCGTACGCCGCCTACCTGGTGGACGCCGAGACCGGGCAGATCCAGCCGAAGCTGACGCGCGGGCAGCGCGAGTACGACATCGAGGTCGCGCGCGTGAACATCTCGGGCGAGCTGATGGACCTGGAGGCGGGCGGCTCGCTGCACCCCTCGGTCGACCCGGTCCTGTTCGGACAGGCGATCGCGGACCGGTACGAGGAGCTGTGGCACGAGCTGACCCGGGAGTCGGTCTACCCGGTCGGCAAGCGGCACTACATCGACCGGCGGATCCGGCGGCTGAACGACCTCGGCTTCGACGTGGCGGAGATGCAGATCCAGAAGTCGCCCGACGGCGACGCGGTCACGTTCCTCCCCAAGGTCGTCGACGCGGGCCACCACCAGCGGCAGCTGCTGCGGCTGACGGGCATGGACGCCGAGGAGAACCAGGCGCGCAGTCTCCTGAACGACCTGGAGACGTGGATGGCCTCGCAGGACGACTACGCGCCGGGCGACCCGCTCGGCGCCCGTCCCGAGGTGCTCGCGCACCGCTGGGTGCGCGACGTGTTCCGGCCGACGGTCCGGGCCGTCCCGCAGGAGCTGCGGGCCTCCCTGGACACCGCCCAGGTCTTCCACGAGCTGCTGGAGCACCGCTGGTTCCTGTCCGAGCGGGCGCAGCACGACGTGGGCCTGGACGCCGCCATCGAGGACTACGTGCGCGCCGCGGCCGAACGGTCGGCGGCGGATTCCGGCGCCGATCCCGCCCCGGGCACCGACCCTGCTCCCGGCGCCGACGGCCCGGCCCCCGCGGCCGACAGCGGCGCCCTCACCGGCCCCTGACCGTCAGGCGCCCGCGCCCGCGTCGTCGCCCGCGCCCGCCGCTCCCGCCAGGAGCCGGGCGCGGGCCTCCATCAGGGCGAAGCCGAGCAGGTTGAGCCCGCGCCAGCGGGCCGGGTCCCCGGCCCGCTCGTCGTCCGCGGCCAGGCCGATGCCCCAGACGCGGTCGAGCGGGCTCGCCTCGACGAGCACGCGCCCGTTCGTGCCGAGCAGGTAGCCGCACAGCTCCGGGTGCTGCCCGAACTTGGCCACGCTGCCCTCGACGACGAGCGCGAAGCGCTCGCGCCGCCACGTCTCCTCGTCGAAGCCGCGCACCGTCCGCCCCACCGACTTCGCGGCCTTGGGGTGGACCGCCGCCACGGCGGCGCGCTCCGCCTCCGCGTCGCCGAAGACGCGGGCCTTGCCGGCCATCATCCAGTGCTCCGCGGTGGCGTACTCGACGCCGCCCACGGTGAAGGGCGCGGGCCACCACTGGCTGAGGCAGCCGGCGCCGGGGCTGCCGTCGCGCTGCGGCCGGTGGCCCCAGAAGGGCAGGTACTTCACCCGCCCGCCGCGCACGACGTGCTCGACCAGCTCCTCGACGGACCGGGCGTCCGCGGCCGTCAGGGCCTTCTCCGCGTCCGCCATGTCACACACGCTCCAGTGGCCGGTGCGGGCCCTCGGGCAGCTCGACCTCGATCGGGTCGCCGGGGCGCACCTCGCCCTCGGCGAGCACGATGCCCATGATCCCGGCCTTGCGGACCAGTTCGCCCGCCGGGTCGCGGAAGACGACCTCCTTGAGCAGGCCGGAACGGAAGCGGTCGATCTGCAGGCAGGGGTTGCGCAGGCCGGTGATCTCGACGACCGCCTCCGCACCGAGCCGCAGCCGCGCGCCGACCGGCAGCCCGAGCAGGTCCACCTGGCGGGTGGTGACGTTCTCGCCCAGGTCGCCGGGGGCGATGTCGTAGCCGGCCGCCCGCAGCTCGTCGAAGAGTTCGGCGTGGATGAGGTGGACCTGGCGCAGGTTGGGCTGCGTCGGGTCCTGGGCGACGCGGGAACGGTGCTGGACCGTCACGCCCAGGTGGGCGTCGCCCTCGACCCCCAGACCGGCGAGCAGCCGGACGCTGTCCTCGGTCGACTTGGTGAAGTGGTGCTCCGAGCTGCGGCTGACCGCCGTGACCGTCCCGCCCATGTCCTGTTGCCCCCTCGGCCGGTGGATGATTCCACGATCACCCTACTCTCGGCGAGGGGCAGGTCAGCGGCCTATTTCCCGGCGGGAGATCCGCTTGAGCCGACGCCGCTGGGACGGGTCGAGGGTCAGGTACGCGGCCGCCGGGACACCGACGATGATGAGCAGCGCCAGCCACCAGGGGACGCCCAGAACCATCAGGACGATCCCTATGCCCACGCCGCCGAGGGCGAGCTTCGCACGATTGGACATCTTCCGGCCTCCGTCCGCGGCGCCTGCCGCGCTTGTCAGGAAGAACGCCCTGCGGCCCGTTCCGGTTCCCGGTCCCGGCTCACCGGGGCAGCGGCCGGTCCAGTCGCACCCGGACCAGGGTGGTGTGCACACCGCTGTCGACCAGCCGCCCGGCGGCGTCGAACGCCCCCGGGCCGTCCGTCATGCCGAAGTCGTTGTCGTTGATCAGAACGAGCGTGGAGCGGTCGGCCACGGCGACGCCCTCGATCTTCAGCGGCACGCCCGGGACCGTGTTCAGGTCCAGCGCCAGCCTCTTGGCCAGCACCGGCACCCCGGCCGCGGCCGGGTCGGCGAGCTGCTCCAGCGAGGGCGCGGTCGCGGGGTCGTCCCAGGACCGGCCGAGCACGTTGTCCCGGCCGCGCAGGGTGACCAGCTGCAGCCGGGCGGCCTTGTCGGTGCGCTCCTCCACGAGCAGCCGGTCGCGGCCGACGGCGACGATCGAGGAGATCTTGAGCTCGGAGTTGTCGGTCTGGCTCGGGTCGACGACGTTCACCGGGTCGAAGCGGTAGACGTACTCGGCCGTCACCGCGCGGTGGCGGGGCGAGAAGCGCAGCAGGCGGGTGGTGAGCGAGGACTCGCCGGCGGCCTTGTCCGGGTTGGACAGCGGGCTCTGCATCGCCATGGCCAGGTCCCCGCCGGGCAGCAGGGCGAGCCCCTCGAAGCCGCGGTTGGCCTTGCGCTGGAGCAGGATCGCCGGCAGCGACTCCACGACCGGGTAGTCGGCACCGGTCAGGCCGAGCCCCTTGGGCACGTGGCGGGCCAGCACCCGGCCCGTGGCCGAGACGTGGACCAGCGAGGGGCCGTACTCGTCCACGAGCCAGAAGGTGCCGTCGGCCGCGCGGACGAGGCCCTCGGTGTCCAGGCCGTTCGGGTTGAACGCCAGGGGTGTCGACGCGTCATAGGTGAACGGCGCCTCGTCCCGCGACGCCTGGTTGGACAGCCCGGTGACGGGCGCGCCGTGCGCGGTGGTGATCGGGATCGCCGTGAGCACCCGCAGGGTGCCGCCGACGGCCTTCACCTTGACGATCGCCGGGTCGAACCCGGGCACCGGGAAGGTGCGCCGCTTGTCCTTGCCGACCTGGATCTGGCCGTTGGGGCCCCGGTCGGTGACGGTCCAGTACTCGCCGGGGCGCCCGGCCGGGAAGATGTCGCTGCCGATGCCGCCGAGGTTCACCCCGCGGTCGTCGCCGACCGTGCCGGGCAGCAGCCCGTTGCTGAACGTGCCCAGCGGGACGGCCGGCAGGGTGGCGGTGCCGATGACCCGCGCGCCGGCCGGCCGGTGCGCGGCGGGCGCGCCCTCGGCCTGGCCGGGCAGGCCCAGCGCGGCGAGCGCGGCCAGCGGGACCACCACCGCGATCGGACGACGCGCCACACGCCGGACACCCTGGAAACGCTGCATGGTCGGACCCTCCCGGAACACTGGTACTGCGAGCGCCCCAAGGCTCTGCGGTCCGGCCCAACGACGTGCCACGTCCCGGTGAACTCCGACCCAGCGTTGGGCGAACGCCCGCCCCCGCCGCACTGGCCGCCCCGGCTCAGGACACGATGTCCTTCGTGCGGAACCCGCGGAAGGCGAGGGCGGTCAGCACCACCGCGTAGGAGACGGAGACGGCCGCGCCCTGGATCATGCCGGACCACTCCAGGTGCGGCTGTAGGGCGTCGGCCCAGGCGTACTGCCAGTGCGCGGGGAGCAGGTCGCGCCAGGAGCCGAGGGCGGTGACGGCGTCCAGGACGTTGCCGACGATGGTCAGCCCGACGGCTCCGCCGACCGCTCCCAGCGGCGCGTCGGTGATCGTCGAGAGCCAGAAGGCGAGCGCCGCGGTGACCAGCTGGCTGACGAAGATGAACGCCACGACGATGCCCAGCCGCGGCAGCGCGGTGGCGGAGGGCAGCGACCCGCCGGTGGGGATCTGCAGGTCGCCCCAGCCGTAGGCGACGGAGCCGGCCGCGAGGGCGACGACGGGCAGCAGCAGCATCGCCGCGGCGCTGAAGCCGAGCGCCACCAGGAACTTGCTGGTGAGCAGCCGCGTGCGGGGAACCGGCGCCGCCAGCAGGTAGCGCAGTGAGGACCAGCTGGCCTCCGAGGCGATGGTGTCGCCGCAGAACAGCGCCACCGGCACCACCAGCAGGAAGCCCGCCGAGACGAACAGGCAGGTGGCGGCGAAGTTGGCGCCGGAGGCGGTCGCGGTGTCGATGAGCGAGGGCCCGTTGCGGTTGTCGCTGCCGTCGGGCTGGCCGCCGATGGCGAAGGCCGCGATGAGGATGAAGGGCAGGGCGGCGAGCACGGCGCCCACCACGAGGGTGCGGCGGCGCCGCAACTGCCGCATGGCCTCCACCCGCAGCGGCAGCGTGCGGCGCGGACGGTAGCCGGGGGCCGTGGAGGTGGTGGGGGCGGGGGCCGGGGAAGGTGCCGGGGCGGTGGCGCTCATGCGTTGCCTCCGATGAGGGTGAGGAAGGCGTCCTCCAGGCGGCGCTGCGGTCCGACCCGCGTGACCGGGACGTCCAGCCGGACGAGTTCGACGAGGAGCTGCGGCACGGTCATGCCGTCCAGCGCGATGAGCAGGCCGTCGTCGCCGCGGACCGCGCCCGACAGGCCCGGCAGGTCGGCGATCTTCTCCAGCACCCCTTCCGGCAGTTCGCCGTCCACCCCGACGAGCAGGGTGTCGGCCGAGCCGGTGATCTCGCCGACCGGGCCCGCGGTGATCAGCCGTCCGCGGTCCATCACGACGAGGTGGGTGCAGCTCTGCTCGACCTCGGCGAGCAGGTGGCTGGAGACGATCACGGTCCGGCCCTCGGCCGCGTACCGGATGAGGACCTCGCGCATCTCGCGGATCTGCGGCGGGTCCAGGCCGTTGGTCGGTTCGTCCAGGATCAGCAGGTCCGGCATGCCGAGCATCGCCTGCGCGATGGCGAGCCGCTGGCGCATGCCCTGCGAGTAGGTGCGGACCGCCCGGCGCAGCGCGTCGCCGAGGCCGGCGATCTCCAGCGCCTCGTCGAAGTGCGCGTCCTCGGCGGGCCGTCCGGTCGCCTGCCAGTACAGGTCGAGGTTGGCGCGGCCCGACAGGTGCGGCAGGAAGCCCGCGCCCTCGACGAACGAGCCGACGCGCGACAGCACGGGCGCGCCGGGCCTGATGGCCTCGCCGAAGACCCGGACCTCGCCGCCGTCGGGCCGGATCAGCCCCATCAGCATCCGCAGGGTGGTGGTCTTGCCGGCGCCGTTGGGGCCGAGCAGGCCGAGCACCTGGCCGCGTTCGACCCGGAACGTCAGGTCGCGGACGGCGTAGCGGTCGGCGGACTTGGCGTACTTCTTGCTCAGGTCCGTGATCTGCAGCGGCACCCCGGACAGCGCCGGGTCGGGGGCCGGCGTCCGCACCCGGCGGCGGCCGACGAGCAGCAGCAGCGCGGCGACGACGGCCGCGCCGAGCGGCATGCCCCAGGTCCACCACGGCAGCCCGGTGCCCGCGGTGGCCACCCCGGGGTCGGAGGGCAGCCGCAGCACCGGAGCGCCGAGCGAGACGGTGTACGTCGCCGCCGGGGCCGGTGAGGCGTAGGCGAGATCGGTGGTGGCCAGCACCAGCCGCAGCCGGTGGCCGGCCGCGAACTGGTGGTCGACGGCGGGCAGCCGCAGCTCCACGCTCTTCCCGCCGGCCGCGCCCTCGACGCGTACCGGGGTGACGAGTTGCGCGGGCAGCGACTGGCGGCCGTCCGCGGAGACGTCGTAGAGCTTGGCGAAGAGCACCGCGTCGTCGGTGGAGGCCTTCACGCGCACGGTGACGGTCGGCGAGCCGGTGACGCGGATCCCGGCGGGGAGCGGACCCGAGTCGAAGCGCGCGGACTGGCCGGGGAAGTCCAGCGAGATGCCGGCGCCGAGGCTGGACAGCTGGGAGAGGCCGCCGATGCCCGGGAGCGAGGAGATGGCCGGCGGGCTGCCGCCCGCGGGGTTGCTGATGCTCTGCTCGCCGCCGGCGAGCGTGACCCGGCGGGACGAGGTGCCGTCCAGGCCCGGGTAGCGGTCCGTGCTCGCGCCGCGCAACACGGCGCGGCCGTCGGTGGAGTTCACCCCGCCGGTGCGGGTCACCCGGAAGGCCGGTCCGGTGCCGGCCGAGGTGTCGCCCTTGAGGTAGTGGTCGAACCAGGCGGTGACGCGGCCCTGGACCCTGCCGGTCTCCAGGTCGCCGCCGTCGTGGCCGCCGGCGATCCAGTCGACGGCGACGGGCGCGCCGTTCCCGGTGATCGCCTTCGCCATGGCGTCGGCCTGGCCGAGCGGGAAGAGCGAGTCGCTCTGCCCCTGCACGATCAGGGTCGGTACCTTGATGCGGCGGGCGACGGCGGACGGGCTGAGCTTGTCCAACTGGGCGCGGGCCGCAGCGTCGGGCTTCCCGGCGACGGCGACCCGCTGGTACATCGCGCACACGTCGGGGGCGAAGCGGCCGCAGGACGGGTCGCCGGTCCGCGCGCCGCTGGAGAAGAAGATCCCGGCCCACAGCTTCTTGTAGACGCCGCCGGGGAAGAGCGAGTCGGCGAGGTTCCAGTACGTGATCTGCGGGGCGATGGCGTCGATGCGCCGGTCGTACCCGGCGGCGAGCAGCGAGACCGCGCCCCCGTACGACGCCCCGGTGACGCCGACGCGCGGGTCGCCCGCCGCGTCGAGCCGCACCTCGGGCCGCTCGGCGAGCCAGTCGACGAGCCGGCTGACGTCGGCGACCTCGCCGTCCGGCGCGTTCAGGCCGATGGTGCCGGTCGACTTCCCGAAGCCGCGGGCCGACCAGGTGAGCACGGCGTAGCCCTGCCGCGCCAGGTCCTGCGCCTGGGCGCGCACGTCGTCCTTGCTGCCGCCGAAGCCGTGTCCGAGCAGCACGGCGGGCCGGCGCTGCGTCCCGCCGGCGGTGAAGAACGAGGTGTCGAGCCGCTCCCCCTGGCCGGGGAGCATCGCGTCGTCCTGGTGCACGACACTGCCGGACGAAGCGCCCGACGACGCCACCGCCCACGTTCCGCCGCCTGCGAGCAGGGCGAGCACCACCGCGCCGGTGAGCAACCGCTTGCGCCGCGGCAGTCGAAGATCCATGGTCCGATCCTACGGTCGCCCCGGTGGCCGACCTCGAACGGACCGAGCGATTCCCCGCGTATTCACAGACACCGGCACCTGCCGGCCACCGCCCTTGACTTCTCTCACGGCCCGTGCGATCCATGGCGGTTCCGACCGCCCAACGGCCCCGCGGGGGCCGCGAAGTACCGGGAGCCGCATGCTGACGCTCACCGAAATCTCCGACCGGCTGGAGATACAGGACCTGATGGTCGACTACTGCCACGCCGTCGACACCCGGCAATGGGACCTGCTCGACGAGGTGTTCGCCGCGGGCGCCGTCATCGACTACGCCGCGACCGGCGGGCCGCGCGGCACCCTCCCGGAGATCAAGGAGTTCCTCGGCTCCGTGATGGGGCGGTTCCCCGCCTACCAGCACCTCCTGGGCAACGCCTCGATCCGTCTCGACGGCGACACCGCGACCGGCCGCACGATGTGCCAGAACCCGCTGGTCCTGCCCGGCGGGGAGGGCGCGGCGGACGGCGGGGTGCTGCACTGCGGCATGTGGTACATCGACACGTTCGTCCGGGTCGCCGGGATCTGGCGGATCGCCGAGCGGCTGCAGGAGAAGTCGTACATGCACTTCGCCCCGAGTGCCCCGAGCGCACCGAGCGCACCGGGCGCTTCCCGCACACCGGGCGCCGGCGGCCGGCCGAAGGGCTGAACCCTGGACCCGGGGCAACGGGAAGGGCCCGCACCCCTGGCCCAGCCAGGAGTACGGGCCCTTCGACGCGCTACGGGGATACCGTCCGCGAGGGGATCCGGTGGATCAGCTGTGCGACGAGCGGCGCTTGCGGTTCATGAAGAGCAGACCCGCACCGGCGGCCACGACGGCCGCGGCGATGCCGCCGATGATCGGCGTGGAGCTGGAGCCACCGGTCTCGGCCAGGTTGGCCGGCGGGGTCGACTGGCTCGGCGCGACGACGGGGGCGCTGGGCGTCACCGTGGTGGCCGGGGTGGTCGGCGTGGTGGCCGGCGTGGTCGACTTCGAGGGCGCCGGGGTGGTGGGCTTGGTGGTGACGGGCGGCTTCTCCTCGTCGCCCTTGCAGGGCGCGACCGTCTTGGTCTCGTCCTTGTCGAAGTTGTGCTTGGCGCTGGTGTCGCCCGCCTTGACGACGAGGTGCACGGCGACGTCCTTGCCGTGCTTCGGCAGGTCCAGCACCGTGTGGTACTTGGCCTTGAAGGTCGTGGTGGCCAGCAGGTCCTTGCCGTCCACGGTGATGGTGACGGTGTTCTCGACCCGGCTGTTGTACTGCGTCAGGTCGACGGTGACCTTGTCGCAGGTGACCGACCAGACCGGCGTGTGCGCCGATGCCGGAGTGGCGAGAACGCCCGTGCCGGCGACTGCCGCGAAAGCGGCAACGGCTATCGCACCGGTACGAACCCGGCCGCGGTGCTTCATCTGCATGAATCCTCCATGAACAACGCTGTGCGGCAGCCCCGTTCAGCCGCGCATGTACGAGACGCGGACCCTACACCCGCCCCTCCCGTGCCCCTACACCGCCCCTGGCGTCCCGGCCGCACCCGCTCAGCAGTGACCCCCGGCGCCTCAGGGGCACCGGGGGTCACGGACGGGACCGGCGAATCGTCAGGAAGCGGCGCTGTGCCAGACCGTGGTGGTGTTGCAGAACTCGCGGATGCCGTGCCCGGACAACTCGCGCCCGTAGCCGGAGCGCTTCACCCCGCCGAAGGGCATCGCCGGATGGGAGGCGGTCATGCCGTTGAAGAAGACGCCGCCCGCCTCCATGTCCCGCACGAAGCGCTCCTGCTCGGCCTCGTCGCGGGTCCAGACGTTGGAGCTGAGGCCGAAGGGCGTGTCGTTGGCCAGCCGCACGGCCTCGTCGAGGTCCGCCACCTTGTAGAGGGTGGCCACCGGCCCGAACGCCTCCTCGTGGTGGATCCGCATCCGCTCGGTGACACCCGCCAGCACCGTCGGCTCGTAGAACCAGCCCGCCCGCTGCGCGGAGGGCCGCTGCCCGCCGCAGAGCGCCGTGGCGCCGAGCTTCTCGGCGTCGGTGACGAGTTCCTCCAGGTCGGCCCGGCCCTGCTCGGTGGCGAGCGGCCCGACGTCGGTGGACTCCTCCAGCGGATCGCCGACCCGCAGCGCCGCCATCGCCTCGGTGAAGAGCGCGGCGAACTCGTCGTACACGTCCGCGTGCACGATGAAGCGCTTGGCCGCGATGCAGGACTGCCCGTTGTTCTGCACCCGGGCGGTGACGGCGGTCTTCGCGGCCCGCGCGATGTCGGCGGACGGCATGACCACGTACGGGTCGCTGCCGCCGAGCTCCAGGACGGTGTGCTTGACGACGTCGCCCGCGATCGCGGCCACCGAGCGGCCGGCCGGCTCGCTGCCGGTCAGCGTCGCCGCGACCACCCGGTCGTCGCGCAGGATCTCCTCGATGGCGCCGGAGCCGACCAGCAGCGTCTGGAAGCACCCCTCGGGGAACCCCGCCCGGCGGAACAGGTCGCCCAGGTACAGGGCGGTCTGCGGGACGTTCGAGGCGTGCTTGAGGAGCCCGGTGTTGCCCGCCATCAGGGCGGGTGCGGCGAACCGGACCACCTGCCAGAGCGGGAAGTTCCACGGCATGACGGCCAGCACCACGCCCAGCGGCCGGAAGCGCACGAAGGCGCGGGCGCCGCCCGAGTCCTCGACGTCGGCCTGCTGCGGGTGCTCGTCGGCGAGCAGGCCCTCGGCGCGGTCCGCGTACCAGCGCATGGCCTTGGCGCACTTGGCGGCCTCGGCGCGGGCGGCGGCGAGCGTCTTGCCCATCTCGGTGGTCATGGTGCGGGCGATGTCCTCGCCCTCCTCCTCCAGCAGCGCGGCCGCCCGGCGCATCAGCTCCGCGCGCTCGCTGAAGGGGGTGGTGCGGTACTCGCGGAAGGTCGCGTGGGCGCGGGCGAGCTTCTCCTCGATCCCGGCGGCGTCGAGCGCCTCGAACGTCCTGAGCGTCTCGCCCGTCGCCGGGTTCACGGTCGCGATCGGCACGGCAATGCCTCCTGGGGGCTCGGCTGTCCTGATCGTTTGCCCTATTTTCGCGCAGGAACCCGTAATTCTCGCGGCGGAACCCGCATTCGGACACCGATAGCACGCCATCCGGGGCCGGACGGCGCAATCCCGCCGGGAATCACCCGTGATCCACAGCGTTGAACCGAAGGTGACACCAGCACTGCGAGGGATCCCGCTGTCCGTCCTGGACCGGTCGCGCACCCGCCAGGGCCAGAGCCATGCCCAGGCGCTGCGGGAGACCGTCCGCTTCGCCCGGCAGGCCGAGGCGCTCGGCTACCGCCGCTTCTGGGTCTCGGAGCACCACAGCGTGCCCGGGGTGGCCGGTTCCGCGCCCACGGTGCTGGCGGCCGCCGTCGCGGCCGCCACCTCCCGGATCCGGGTCGGCACCGGCGGGGTGATGCTGCCCAACCACCGGCCACTGGTGGTGGCGGAGCAGTTCGGGGTCCTGGAGGCGCTCTTCCCCGGCCGGATCGACATGGGCCTGGGCCGGTCGGTCGGGTTCACCGACGGCATCCGGCGGGCGCTCGGGCGGGACAAGGAGGCGGCCGAGGACTTCGGGGCGCAGCTGGCGGAGCTGCTGGGCTGGTTCACCGGCGACCAGCGGGTGCACCCCGAGGTGCACGCCTGGCCCGCCGAGGGCCTGCGGCCGCCCGCGTTCGTGCTGGCCACGGGTTCCGGGGCCGAGCACGCGGCGGCGCTGGGGCTGCCGCTGGTGATCGGGGCCGTCCGCGGCGAGGACCCGATGCTGCGGGCCGTCGAGCGGTACCGGGCGGGCTTCCGCGCCTCCGCCTGGTCGACGGAGCCCTACATCGTGGTCTCCGCCGGCGCCGCGGCCGCCGCGACGCCGCGGGACGCCCGCCGGCTGCTGCTGTCCGAGGCCTGGTCGAGCGCGTACTCCCGCACCCACGGTGCCTTCCCGCCGCTCCTGCCGACGGCGGAGGTGGAGGCCCTGGAGATGACCGAGCGGGAGCGCGGCTACTTCGACGCGGCGCTGGAGGGCCAGATCCACGGCACGGGGGACGAGGTCGCGGCGGAGCTCGGCGCCCTCGTGGGCCGGACCGGCGCCGACGAGGTCATGCTGACCACGAGCACCTTCGACCGGGCCGAACTCCTCGGCTCCTTCAGCCGGCTGGCCGCGGCGGCGGGTATCGGCGCTCCGGCGGACGCCCTGTAGCGTCGCCCCCATGACGGAGTTCAACGGGCCGGCCGGGCCGGGAGACCTCGACGTGCGGTGGCACGCCGGCTGGCCGTCGGCGAAGCACGACCCCGCGCCGGAGATCCAGGTGCACGCGTACGACGCGGACACGCTGATCCTGCGGCAGAACATGTCGGTGCACTTCGAGGCGCCGTTCGTGTTCCTGTTCCTCGGCGCGGACCGCGCCCTGCTGCTGGACACCGGGGCCACCGCGGACGAGCGGCACTTCCCGCTGCGCGCGACGGTCGACGCGGCGATCGAGGAGCGGCTCGCCCGCCGTCCCCGCCCCGGCTACGAGCTGCTGGTCGCCCACACCCACGGGCACAGCGACCACATCGCGGCCGACGGCCAGTTCGCCGGCCGCCCGGACACCACCGTGGTGGGTCCGGGGCTGGCGGAGGTCACCGCGTTCTTCGGCCTGGAGCGGTGGCCGGAGGGCACCGCGGAGCTGGATCTGGGCGGCGGCCGGATCCTGGACGTGATCCCGGGCCCCGGCCACCACGCGGCGGCCGTCGTCCTGTACGACCGGGCCACCGGTCTGCTGCTGACCGGCGACACCTTCTACCCGGGCATGCTCTACGTCCAGGACACCGCCGCGTTCACCGCGACCGTCGACCGGCTGCTCGACTTCTGCGCCGGCCGCCCGGTGACCCACATCCTCGGGTGCCACATCGAGATGACCACCACGCCCGGCGAGGCGTATCCGCGCGGCACGACCTACCAGCCGGACGAGCCGCCGCTGCAGTTGGGCGTCGACCGGCTGGCGGCGCTGCGCAAGGCGCTCACGGAGACCGGCGGGCGCCCGGGTGCGCACATCTTTGACAACTTCATCGTGGACATCACGGGTTAGCGACGCCCGCGTTGTCCAACGGCACCGAACAGTTCACCCACCGTCGTCCCGCGATCACCCCGTGGTGGTGCAGCCGCCTTAACCTGCTTCCCACTTGCTCTCAACGGGAGGCCGGCTCATGCGCATGTTCGGACGCACCTCGGCAGCGGCGGCACTCGCCGCGGCGGCGGCACTGACCCTTCTCGTCCCGACCGGATCGCAGGCGGCGGGCACCGACGCCCTCCCCTACTCCGGCAGCACGGGCGTGGGGGTGCACAACGCGTACGACAAGGCCAAGTACCCCTACTTCGCCGACGCGCTGGACTCCGGCGCGGCGCTGCTGGAACTGGACGTCTGGACCAACGGGCTGGGCGGCTCGAAGTTCCGCGTCGCGCACGACAACCCCTTCGGCAACAACAACAACTGCGAGAACGCCGCCGACGCCTCCCAGTTGCGCGTCAAGCCCGTCAACCAGAGCTTCGAGGGGTGCCTGGCCGACATCAGGGCCTGGAGCGACGCGCACCCCGGGCACGCCCCGGTGCTGCTCAAGGTGGAGATGAAGGACGGCTTCAACGACAAGGGCGGCCTGGGCCCCGACGAGTTCGACACCCTGGTGGGCAACAAGCTCGGCAGCGCCCTGTACCGCCCGGCGGACCTGGTGGGCGGACGCGGCACCCTCGACGCGGCGGCGCTCGCCAACGCCTGGCCGACGCGGGCGGCGCTGGCGGGCAAGTTCCTCGTCGAGCTGATCCCCGGCACCGTCGAGGAGAGCAACCCCTTCGACAGCCTGTGGACCGACAAGGAGTACGCGACCCGGCTGCGGAACCTCGCCGCCGCCGGAACGCTGCCCCAGGCCACCGCCTTCCCCGCCGTGCACGGCGCGGCGGCGCCCGACCCCCGCACCTCGCGGTACCCGGACGCCACGCTCCGGCCCTGGTTCGTGTTCTTCGACGGTGACGCCGCGGCCTACGTCGACGGCGGCATCGACACCGCCTGGTACGACACCCGGCACTACATCGTGGTGATGACCGACGTGAACAAGGTGGCGCCCGCCATCGACGGCACGCACCCGACCGCGGCCGAGGCGTCGGCCAAGGCCGCGCAGGTGGCGGCGCGTCACGGCAGTCTGGTGACCGCCGACTGGTACGCGCTGCCGTCCGTGCTCTCCTCGGTGTACCCGCGCGGCTGACGCAGCCCGCCCACCGGCGCCGCCGGGTCCGCCGGATCCGTCGCGCCGGTGGGCGCCGCCGCCGGCACGTCCCGCAGCGCGTACAGCGCGAGGGCGGCCGCCGCCGCGCACACCACCGCGGCGCCGACGGCGGCGGCGTGCAACCCGTCAACGAACGCCTCGCGCGCCGCGTGGAGTACCGCGTCGCCGGTCCGGCCGGGCAGCCGCGCGGCCACCGCCTGGGCGCTGCCCAGCGTCTCGCGCACGGCGTGCAGGTCGTCGGGCGACAGCCCCGGCGGCAGGGTGTCCGTGACGTCCCGGCGGTAGACGGCGTTGCCGATGCTGCCCAGCACGGCCATGCCGAGCGCGCCGCCGAGTTCGGTGGCCGACTCCAGCAGCGCCGAGGCGGCGCCCGCCCGCTCGGGCGGCGCCACCCCGATCACCATCTCGGTGACCAGCGCCATCACCAGGACCAGCCCGCAGGCGTAGCCGCTCGACGCGACCAGCACCCACCACAGCGGCGAGTCCGTCCCCACCAGGGTCAGGGCGCAGAACCCGGCGGCGGCCAGCAGGAACCCGCCGCACATGATGGAGGCCCGGTTGACGCCGCGCCCGGCGAGCCCCGGCGCCAGCGGGGCGGTCGCGCCGACCACGAAGGACGGCACCAGTGCCCACAGGGCGGCCCGCAGCGGGCTCATGCCGAGCACCGACTGCAGGTGGCTGGTGAGGAAGATGGCGAAGCCCACGGTGGCGAACATGGCCAGGACGTTCACCGCGAGGGAGCCGCTGAAGGCGCGGCTGCGGAACAGCGTGAGGTCGATCAGCGGATCGGGCCGGCGGCGCTGCCTGCGGACGAAGACCCAGCCGAGCAGCAGGCCCGCGACGACGGCCAGCACCGGCACGAGCGCGTAGCCGTCCCGGGCCAGTTCCTTGATGCCGTAGATGACCGGCAGCAGGGTGCCCATCGACAGCACCGCGCTCGGCAGGTCGAAGCGGCCGGGGCGCGGGTGCTTGAACTCCGGCAGCAGCAGCGGCGCCAGGACCAGCAGCAGGACCATCGCCGGGATGTTGATCAGGAAGACCGAGCCCCACCAGAAGTGCTCCAGCAGCAGGCCGCTGAGCACCGGCCCGACGGCGATGCCGCCCGCCATGGCCCCCGACCAGATGCCGACGGCCGTCGCGCGCTGCCGCGCGTCCTGGAACAGGTTGCGGATGAGCGCGAGGGTCGAGGGCATCAGGGTCGCGCCGCCGATGCCGAGCAGCGCGCGGGCCGCGATGAGCGCCTCCGCGCTGGGCGAGTACGCGGCGAGCAGGGACGCCGCACCGAACGCGGTGGCGCCCATCAGCAGCAGTTTGCGGCGGCCGATCCGGTCGCCGAGCGAGCCCATCGTGATGAGCAGCCCGGCCAGCACGAAGCCGTAGATGTCGAAGATCCACAGCTGTTGGGTGCCGGACGGCTCCAGCTCGCGGCTGATGAACGGGACGGCGAAGTACAGCACCGAGACGTCCATCGAGACCAGGAGAAGGGGCAGGATCAGAACGCCGAAGCCGACCCATTCGCGGCGTCCGGCCCGGGGTCCGCCGGGCTCGGGAGCGGTCGTCCCCGGTGGTGATGCTGTCATCGGCTGTGCCTCCCCGTCATGTTGCGTACGCTGTATTGAAAACACCGTACACGCCCATCATGGCAGCGCAACAACCCTTGTAAAGAAGGGAAACGGCGGCTATGCGCACTAGTTCACATGCCTAGTGCGGTCGATCGGCGGGACCTCCCGGCCAACCGCCCTGCTAGCCTCGGTTCCGCCGGTGCACTAGTACACGACGACGAGGGAGACGCCCGTGACCCCGTCCGCCGCCGCGGGACCGCCCTACGTCCGGATCGTCGACGAGATCCGGCGCCGGATCGCGGCGGGCGAACTGGCCGCGGGCGAGCGGGTGCCCTCGACCCGGGGGATCACCCGGGAGTTCGGCGTCGCGATGGCGACCGCCACCAAGGTCCTGACGGCCCTGCGCCAGGAGGGCCTGGTCCAGGTCCTGCCCGGCATCGGCACGGTGGTCGCGGAGCCCGGCCCCCGCCCGGCACGGACCCGTGAGCCGGCGCGCGAACAGATCCGCGTACGGACTCGCGCACAGACCGGCGAACAGACCCGTGAGCCGGCCCGCGAGCTGACGCGCGAGCGGATCGTCCTCACGGCGATCGGGATCGCCGACCGCGAGGGGCTGGCGGCGGTGTCCATGCGCCGGATCGCCGCCGAACTCGGCGTGGCGGCGATGGCGCTCTACCGCCATGTGCCGGGCAAGGACGAACTCGTCGTGCTGATGGCCGACGAGGCGGCCGGCCGGGGCGAGTTGCCCGAGCCGGGGCCGTCGGACTGGCGGGAGCGGCTGGAGCAGGGCACCCGCCTGCAGTGGCGGATGTACCGCCGC
The DNA here is from genome assembly GCF_040636125.1 of Streptomyces sp. NPDC006733. Taxonomy (NCBI): domain Bacteria; kingdom Bacillati; phylum Actinomycetota; class Actinomycetes; order Kitasatosporales; family Streptomycetaceae; genus Streptomyces; species Streptomyces sp. NPDC006733. Next base: position 261,304 of record NZ_JBEYJD010000002.1, read on the forward strand.
CACCCGTGGCTGGCGCCGGTGATGTCGATGACCAGGCCGCCGCTGGTGCCCAACGCGATGGCGATCGTCGAGTGGTCCGTGCGCGCCCTCGACCACCTCGATCCCGCCGACATGCTCCACGTGGCGGTCACGATGGTGAACTACGCCCGGGGCACCGCGGTGAACCTGGAGGCCGAGGCGGAGGCCGAGCACTCCACCGGGATCACCAGCGCGCAGTACCTGAACGCCAACGAGACGGCGATGCAGGCCATCGTGTCGTCGGGCCGGTTCCCGATGTACTCCACCGTCGCCGGACGGCACGACCTGGAGATCGACCTCGACACGATCTTCGAGTTCGGGCTGGGCCGCCTGCTCGACGGCATCGAGGTCTTCGTCTCCCGGTAGCGCGCCGACCCACCGCCGCTCCCCACCCGCCGCCGCGACCCTCGCCCGCCGCCCTCGCCGGCGGCCGCGCCATGGCGCCGATCACCACCCCGTCTCCCCGGTGACACCCCTCAACACCCCTTTGTGCCACCGCTCAAGCTCTTCCTTGCATTTGATCGTCGCAATATTGCGCAGACTTATGGACTTGCTGCAGGAGGGCTCGTAGTCTCTCCCACGCCCGGCCGAAACCCCCGCGACACACGCCCGCAGCGCGACCGCAATGTGCGCCGTTCGCCCCCCACCTTCGACCTGCAAGGACGTGCCTCTGTGATGCATGCACCCCCCAGCCCCCGCCTCCGGCGCAGTACCACCGCGATCGTCTCCCTCGTCGTCAGCGCGGCCGCCGCGCTGACCGGGGTGGGCCTCGCCACCGCGCCCGCCGCCCACGCGGCCGGCGTCCCCGCGCTGTCCCCCCTGAACGTTCCGAACCGCGGCGCCGTGGTGCCGTTCAAGGAGCAGGAGGCGGAGTACGCCGCCACCAACGGCACGGTGATCGGGCCGGACCGGCTCTACGGCAAGCTGCCGTCCGAGGCGCAGGGCCGGCAGGCCGTCACGCTGAACGCGGTCGGGCAGTACGTCGAGTTCACGCTGACGGCGCCGGCGAACGCCATGTCGTTCCGCTACAGCCTGCCGGACACGTCGAACGGCACCGGCCGCGACGCGGCCATCGACCTGCAGGTCAACGGCTCCACGCTGAAGAGCGTGCCGGTGACGTCCAAGTACAGCTGGTACTACGGCGGCTACCCGTTCAACAACAACCCGGGTGACACCAACCCGCACCACTTCTACGACGAGACCCGGACCATGCTGGGCTCGACGCTGCCGGCCGGGACGAAGATCCGGCTGCAGGTCGCGTCGACCGCCGCCTCCCCCACGTTCACCATCGACCTGGCCGACTTCGAGCAGGTCGCGGCCCCGACGGCCAAGCCGGCCGGCGCGCTCGACGTGGTCGCCGACTTCGGCGCGGACCCGACCGGCGCGGTCGACTCGACGGCCAAGTTCCAGGCCGCGGTCAACGCCGGCCAGGCGCAGGGCAAGACCGTATACATCCCGCAGGGCAACTTCACCCTCTACGACCATGTCGTGGTCGACGGGGTCACCCTGGCGGGCGCGGGACCGTGGTACAGCGTGCTCGGCGGGCGTGACCCGGTGAACCGCAACCGTGCCGCCGGCATCTACGGCAAGTACGTGCCCGGCGGCGGCTACACCGGCGGGGTGCGGCCGCACGAGGCCAACGGGCCGAGCAGGAACGTCACCCTCAAGGACTTCGCCATCATCGGCGACATCCGCGAACGCTCGGACGACGACCAGGTCAACGCGCTCGGCGGCGCGATGTCCAACTCCGTGGTCGACAACCTGTGGATCCAGCACACCAAGGTCGGTGCCTGGATGGACGGCCCGATGGACAACTTCACCATCAAGAACAGCCGCATCCTGGACCAGACCGCGGACGGCGTGAACTTCCACACCGGGGTCACCAACTCCACCGTCACCAACACCTTCCTGCGCAACCTCGGTGACGACGGGCTGGCGTCCTGGCCGGAGCGGGTCGCGAACGTCGGCGACTCCTTCACCCACAACACGGTGATCCTGCCGATCCTGGCGAACAACATCGTCACCTACGGCGGCAAGAACTTCACGATCTCCGACAACGTCATGGCGGACACCATCTCCAACGGCGGCGGCCTGCACATCGCCAACCGCTACCCCGGGGTGACCTCGGGGAACGGCACCGCCGTCGCGGGCACCATCACCGCGGCCCGCAACACGCTGATCAGAACGGGCAACAGCGACTTCAACTGGAACTTCGGGGTCGGCGCGATCTGGTTCGACGGTCTGAACGAGGCCATCACCGGCGCGGTCATCAACATCACCGACACCGACATCCTGGACAGCTCCTACGAGGCCATCCAGACGATCGAGGGCGGCGTCACCGGGGTCAACTTCACCAACGTCAACATCGACGGCGCCGGCACCTACGCCATCCAGGCCCAGGTGCAGGCCAACATGAAGTTCACCAACGTCACGGCCAAGCACATCGCCCAGTCCGCCACCCCGATCCACAACTGCGTCGGCGCGAGCTTCGTGATCGTCGACGGCGGCGGGAACTCCGGCTGGAACACCGGCTCCACCTGCACCGGCAACTGGCCCGCCCCGATCTGGACCAACGGCGGCATCCCGTCGGACCCCTCGAACCCGCCGACCACCCCGCCGACCACTCCGCCCACAACGCCGCCCACCACTCCCCCGACCACTCCGCCGACCTGTGTCCCGGGCACCGGCAACCTCGCCCAGGGCAAGCCGGTCACCGCCACCAGCGCCAACGCCGGCTACAGCGCGGCCAACGCCGTCGACGGCAACGCGGGCAGCTACTGGGAGAGCAACAACAGCGCCTTCCCGCAGTCGCTGACCGTGGACCTCTGCGCGGCCACGAGCGTCGACAGCGTGACGTTCAAGCTGCCGCCGGGCTGGGAGTCGCGCTCGCAGAGCATCACGGTCCTCGGCTCCGCCAACGGCACGGACTTCAGCCAGCTGGCCGCGCCGAAGGCGTACGCCTTCGACCCCGGCGCGGCGAACACCGTCACGGCCGGCTTCACCGCCGCGAACGTGCGCTACGTCCGGGTGACCGTCTCGGCCAACACCGGCTGGCCGGCCGCCCAGCTCTCCGAGCTGGAGGTCCGCAGCACCGGGACGACGCCTCCGACGACCCCGCCCACCACTCCCCCGACCACCCCGCCGGCCACCACCAACCTGGCCGCGGGCAAGAACATCAGCGCGACCAGCACCAGTGACGTCTACGCGGCCCGCAACGCCAACGACGGCAACGCCGGCAGCTACTGGGAGAGCGCGGGCAACGCCTTCCCGCAGTCGCTCACCGTCGACCTGGGCGCTTCGACCACGACCGGCCGGATCGTCCTCAAGCTGCCGCCGGCGGCGGCCTGGGCGACCCGCACGCAGACCCTGAGCGTGCTGGGCAGCGCGGACAACTCCTCGTGGAGCACCCTGAAGGGTTCCGCGGGGTACACCTTCAACCCGGCGAGCGGCAACAGCGCGAGCATCACGCTGCCCGCCGGGACCACCACCCGCTACCTGCGGCTGACGTTCACCGCGAACACGGGGTGGCCCGCGGGCCAGCTCTCCGAGTTCGAGGTGTACGCCTCCTGACCGCCGCCTGACCGCGTTCCGATCCACCGCACGCGAGGGGGCCCGGCCGGCATCACGCCGACCGGGCCCCCTCGCGTCGTGTCGTTGTCACTTCGTGTCCCGTGCTCCGTCCACATCCACGTCCAGGCGGGCGGTGACGCGCTTGCCGCCCTCGACGCGCTCGGCGGTGACCTCCCGGCAGAGCCGGTCGACGATCTCCATGCCGTGGCCGCCGATCCGCGCCGGGTCGGGCTCGAACCGGCGGGGCAGCTCGGGGCTGGAGTCCCGGACGGTCACCTCGACGGCGCCGCCGCTGTAGCTCAGCTCCAGCTCGTAGGGGCCCGGCGCGTAGCGTCCCGCGTTGGTCACCAGTTCACTCACCACCAGCAGGACCTCCTGCACGCGCTCCCGCGGTACGGGGGCGGCACGGTCCGCGGTGAGCTGGTCGAGGAACAGGGCGGCAGAGTCCCGCGCGGCGGCGATGGAACCGCCTTCGCCCGAGTATCTGACCGATCGCCGCAGAGGCTCCATCACTGTGGTGAGGACGTCCAGCATGTCGGGTATTCCCCTTCTGCCTCGGCGGTCACGTGCTTGTTCTCTTCGCCCTCTGCCCCACCGGCGCTGATCCATGCGTGGTTTCCCGCGGGGCGGATGCCGCCGGGCCGTCGCCGTCCGGGCCGCCGATGCCCAGGCCCGCCCTGCGGGCCGCGCTCTCCAGGGCCCGTACGGCCAGCCACAGCACCCCGATGTCGTCGATCAGGATCGGGTCGGGCAGCAGGTCCACCGGGCAGACGAGGTAGGCGATGGCTCCCCAGAACATCGCCTTGCCGGTGAGCGGCACGTGGGCGGCAACCAGCAGCCGGCGCACCCGGACCAGGCGCACGGCCAGCCGTACGGCGATGACGAGCATGATCACGACGGCGAGTGCCGCCAGGATCCACAGCAGGGTGGTATTGCTCATCCGGTCCTCCAGTCGGCGCGCCGTCCCGGCGGGTGCGCGGTCCACAAGGGTGTACCCATTGCGGTCGCGCCACTCGCCGGGACCGCCTCAGCGGTTCGTGGAACGCGCCCTCGCGGTCAGCGGCGGCCCCGGCGACGGGCGGGGACGGACCAGCCGGAGCCCAGTCCCGCCAGGTGCAGGGCGACCAGCACCAGCCCCACGAGCTGCAGGCTGCCGGGTGCGAATACGATGTCGGTCGAGGTTTCGGTCGCGTTGATGATGAAGGCGATCGCAAAAACGACAGCCGCGGCGATGGCGAGCATCCGGACTTCCTTCCCAAGCTTTTTCGAGCCCCCCGAACGCGTCGGGAGGTCGATGAAATGGCAACAACTGTTCGGTCAACCCTGCGTCTTGCCCGCCTTTTGCACTTCAACCGCACCAAGTTCGAGGCCTGCCGGGCGCGGGCCCGGATCCGAAGTCCGGCTGGACCCGCCGTTACCGGGTATCAGACGGACAGATCGGCGCCTCGCCGACTCCGTACCGTCCACCGGGCCCTGTCCCGGCGGGCACCGTTCCACCGCGCATGTCCACCGAGGAGCCGGAATGATCGACGAGCAGGCTGTGCTGGCCCTGGGGCCCACCGGCCGCGAGCCCGCGGCGCACGCCCCCGCGGCGGGACGCCGGCGGCGGATCCTGACGGCGCTGCGCGACGCGCTCGTCGCCGCCTGGGACCAGGACGCCTCCGAGCGGGCCGCGGCGCTCACCTACTACGCCATGCTCGCCCTCTTCCCGACCCTGCTGGTGACGGTCTCGGTGATCGGGCTGGCCGGAACGGCGTCGACCACCGATCTGATCGCGCAGGTCACGGCGGTGGTGCCGGCCGAGTCGCGGCAGCTCGTCGCGAGCACCATGAAGGACATGTCGCAGGAGCACTCGGCGGCCTGGTTCCTGGCCGTGAGCGGCACGGTGGGGGCGACGTGGTCGGCCTCCAGCTACCTCGCCGTCTTCCGGCGGGCGCTGCACTCGATGTACGGCGTGAGCGACCACCGGCCCGCCTGGCGGACGATGCCCCGCATCGTCAGCACCGCGCTGGTGCTGCTCGCCCTGCTCGTCTGCAGCGCGGCCACCCTGATGGCGACGGGCCAGCTGGCCCGGCGCGCCGGCCAGGTGCTGGGGATGGACGAGGCGGCGGTGACCAGCTGGAACGCGCTGAAGTGGCCGCTGCTGCTGTGCCTGGCGACGGTGCTGGTGCTGATCCTGTTCCGCTCGGGACCCGCCAAATTCCGGCCGGTGCGCGCGATGGCGGGGGGCGGAGCGGTGGCCGTCGTGCTGTGGCTGCTCTCCTCGGTGGGGTTCGCGCTCTACGTCTCCGTCTTCGGGACGTACAACCGGCTGTACGGCTCGCTGGCCGGGACCGTCGTCTTCCTGGTCTGGCTGTGGGTGTCCCACATCGCGCTGCTCGTCGGCGCGCACTTCAACGCCGAACTGGCCAAGGGGCGCTGCGCCCGTGAGGCCGCCGCCGGCCGGCCGGAGCCGCCGCTCGCGTCGGACTCCGAGGTCGCCTGACCCGCGCGGGGTCCCCCGTCCGGTCGCCTGCTCCACCGTATGGAGCACGTCACCGCGCAGAACGTGCGCAAGCGTTCCTACCGTGAGCCCATGACTGTTTCCGGCCCCGCCCGCAACCCGTCCACCTGGTCCCGTGCGGCGGTCCTCACCGCCGTCTGCCTGACCGTCAGCTGCGCGGGCGGCGGGCCGGCGTTCGCCGACGGGCACGACAGCCACGCACCCGGCCGCACCGCCGTCGGCGGCGCGGCGCTGCAGCGGCCGGGGGTGCAGGTCCTGCCGAGGTCCGACTCGCCCGAGCTGCCGGCGGGCCTGTCGGCGCTGTCCTGGCTGGTGGCCGACGCGCGGACCGGGCAGGTGCTCGCGGCCAAGAACGCGCACCGCCCGCTGCCGCCGGCCAGCACCCTCAAGACGCTCTTCGCCGTCACGGTCCTGCCGCGCTTCGCGCAGGAGACCGTCCACACCGTGACCGAGGAGGAGCTGTCCGGGGTCGGGGCGGGCAGCAGCAAGGTCGGGGTGCAGGCGGGCGAGCCGTACACAGTGGCGGACCTGTGGCGCGGGGTGTTCCTCAGCTCGGGCAACGACGCCGTCCACGTGCTCGCCGCGATGAACGGTTCGGTGCCGACGACGGTCTCCCAGATGCAGGCCAAGGCGGAGATGCTGGGCGCCGAGGACACCGAGGTGGTCTCGCCCGACGGGTACGACGCGCCGGGCCAGGTCTCGTCCGCCTACGACCTGGCGCTCTTCGCCCGCGCCGGACTCGCCACCCCGTACTTCACCGGCTACACCTCCACGGCGACGGCGATGTTCCCCGGCGGCAGGAACGCGCAGGGCCGGCCGCTGCCGCCCTACCAGATCCAGAACACCAACCGCCTGCTGACCGGGGCCGACGGCGTCGGGACCTACCCCGGGATCATCGGGGTGAAGAACGGCTACACCACGAACGCGGGCAACACGCTGATCGCCGCCGCGCAGCGCGGCGACCGCACCCTGATCGTCACGGTGATGAACCCGCAGTCCGGCGCCTCGATGGCCGTCTACAAGGAGGCCGGTGCCCTGCTGAACTGGGGCTTCGAGGCCGCCGGGGTGAACGGGTCCGTCGGCACGCTGAACACCGGCACCCGGGCGACGCCCGCCTCCGCGCCGCACCGCCCGGCGGACGCCGCGCCGGTGCCGCTGGGGGCGGCGGCCGACACCGCCTCGTCCGCCTCGGGGGGCGGCTGGGTCTGGTCGCTCGGCGCGGGCGTCCTGGCGCTGGGCGCGGGCACCGCTGTCGCCCGCCGCCGGAACTCCCGCGCGCGCTGACCGCACCGGGCGCGGGCTCGGCGCGGGCGTGAAAAGACGAAAGCCCAGCTCCGCGGCGTATTCCCGAAGCCATTCCGAAAGATTTCCTTGACCACCCGAAGCGGCGTGCTACAGTGCGAACAGCACTTGAGTACGCCGCTTATCGGCGCCGGTGCTTGTTCCATCTCTCGCCGTGGCGAATTCCCGTCCTTCAGGACCGTGCCCGGCAGTGCATCTCCTTCCTCTCCCTCGCGGGTCGGCAAGCCAGTGGTGCGTGATACGTCCGCCCCTCGCTCCGAGCCCCCGCCGGGACTTTCTTCGGTATGTCCGTGAAAGGACCCCACCATGACCACCACACTCGAACACCCCCCTGCCAGAACCGCCCGCACCACCGTCCCCACGCCGGTCACCGGCGTCCTCGACCTCGTCGGCGGCCAGGGATTCCTGCGCACCGGCGGCTACCACCCCAGGCCCGACGACCCGCAGGTGACGGCGGCTCAGATCCGCCGGTACGGCCTGCGCAAGGGCGACCTCGTCGAAGGCACCACCGAGCGGCCCCGCACCCTCGGCAGCGTCGACCGGATCAACGGCCGGCAGGCCGGCGCTCCGGGCGGCCGCCGGCACTTCGGCGACCTCACCCCCGTCCACCCGCGGGAGCGGCTGCGGCTGGAGACGTCGCCCGGCGCCCTCACCACCCGGCTCGTCGACCTCGTCGCGCCGGTCGGCAAGGGCCAGCGCGGACTCATCGTGGCGCCGCCCAAGACCGGCAAGACCCTGCTGCTGCAGAGCCTCGCCAACGCGATCGCCGTCAACCACCCCGACGCCCACCTGATGGTCGTCCTCCTGGACGAACGTCCCGAGGAGGTCACCGACATGCGCCGTTCGGTGCGCGGCGAGGTGCTGGCCTCGACGTTCGACCGTCCCGCCAAGGAGCACATCGCGCTGGCCGAACTGGCCGTCGAGCGCGCCAAGCGCCTCGTCGAACTCGGCCAGGACGTGGTGATCCTCCTCGACTCCATCACCCGGCTCTGCCGCGCCCACAACAACGCGGCGCCCGGCAACGGCCGCACCCTCAGCGGCGGCGTCGACTCCGCCGCGGTGCAGGCGCCCAAGCGGCTCTTCGGCGCCGCGCGCTGCGCCGAGGAGGGCGGCTCGCTGACGATCCTCGCCACCGCCCTCGTCGACACCGGCTCCCGGGCCGACGACTACTTCTACGAGGAGTTGAAGGGCACCGGCAACATGGAGCTGCGGCTGGACCGCTCGCTCGCCGAGAAGCGCATCTTCCCGGCCGTCGACGTGACCCCCTCCGGCACCCGGCGCGAGGAGCTGCTGCTGCCCGCCGACGAGCTGGCGGCCGTGCGCGGCCTGCGCCGCGCCCTGCAGTCCCGCGACACCCAGCAGACGCTGGAGGTGCTGCTCGACCGGATGCGGAAGACGCCCGACAACGCCGCGTTCCTCCAGCAGATCCACGGCACGGTCCCCGGCCCCCGGGTCCCCGGCGCCTAGACCCCGCATACGCGGAGCCTGGGACTCCAGCCGTTCCCGACCGGAATCCGGTTGGCAGTGAATAAGCATTCACCTAATCTGGTGAACGTCTATTCACCTCCCTTCCCGGCTTATGGAGCGCACCCCGTGGACGTCCGGAAACGGCTCATGGTCCCCGTCCTGGCATTCGGCGGAATCCTGATGGCGATCATGCAGACCGTCGTCGTCCCGCTCCTGCCGGACCTGCCGCGCCTGACCGGCGCCTCCCCCGCCGGCGTCTCCTGGATGGTCACCGCGACCCTGCTGGCCGGTGCCGTCCTCACCCCCGTACTGGGCCGGGCCGGCGACATGTACGGCAAGCGCCGCGTGCTGCTGATCGCGCTCGGACTGATGACCTTCGGGTCGCTGCTGTGCTCCCTGACCTCCGACATCCGGCTGCTGATCGCCGCCCGCGCCCTGCAGGGCGCCGCCGCGGCCGTCGTACCGCTGTCCATCAGCATCCTGCGGGACGAGCTGCCGCCGTCCAGGACCGGTTCCGCCGTGGCGATGATGAGCTCGACCGTCGGCATCGGCGCCGCCTTCGGGCTGCCGCTCGCCGCCCTGATCGTGCAGTACGCCGACTGGCACGTCATGTTCTGGGCCACCACCGCGCTGGGCGCGCTCGGCCTCGGGCTGGCCTGGTGGGTCGTGCGCGAGTCGCCCGTCCGCTCCCCCGGCCGTTTCGACTTCACCGGCGCCGCAGGACTGGCGGCCGGCCTGGTCTGCCTGCTGCTGGCGGTCTCCCAGGGCGGCCAGTGGGGCTGGACCAGCCCGGCCGTGCTGAGCCTGGCCGCGGGCTCCGTCGTGATCCTCGCCGGGTGGCGCCGCCAGCAGCTGCGCGCCACGAGCCCGCTGGTGGACCTGCGGCTGGCCGCCAGCCCGCGCGTCGCCCTGCCGCACGTCGCCGCGCTCCTCGCCGGCTTCGCCTTCTACGCCAACTCCCTGGTGACCGCGCAGCTGGTGCAGGCCCCCAAGGCGACCGGCTACGGGCTGGGGCTGTCCATCGTGGCGAGCGGGCTGTGCCTGCTGCCCGGCGGCATCACCATGCTGCTGCTGTCCCCCGTCTCGGCCCGGATCTCGGCGGCCCGCGGCCCCAGGTTCACCCTCGCCGCGGGAGCCGTCCTGCTGGCCCTCGGCTACGTGCTGCGCATCGCGGACAGCCGCCAGTTGTGGGCGATCATCGTCGGCGCCTCCGTCGTCGCGTCGGGCACCACGCTGGCCTACTCCGCGCTGCCGACGCTGATCCTGCGGGCCGTCCCGGCCGGGCAGACCGCGTCCGCGAACGGGGTGAACGTCCTCATGCGCACCGTCGGCCAGGCCACCTGCAGCGCGGCGGTCGCGGCGATCCTGATCCACCACACCGCGCCGGTGGGCGGCGCGGACGTCCCGACGCTGCACGGCTACCTGATCGCCTTCACCCTGGCGGGCGGCGTCGCGATCCTCGCCTTCCTCGCGGCGGTGTCGATACCCGGCGGCCGGCGCGGCACGCCCGGCCCGCCCGACACGGCCGCGCCGCGCGCGGGAGCGGCCGCCGACCCCGCCCTGGAGGGAGCATGAGTGCCATGACGACAGCTGCCCCCGACACCCGGCGCCGTGACGCGGACGCCACCAAGGCCGCGATCCTGCGCGCCGCCCGCACCATGCTGGGCCGGCGGTCCTACGGCGACATCACCCTCAAGGCCATCGCGGAGCGGGCCGGGGTGAGCGCGCCGCTGATCGTCAAGTACTTCGGCAACAAGGAGAAGCTCTTCGCCCGCGTCATCTCCTTCGAGACCGACGCGGCGGCCCTGCTCGACGCCCCGCTGGGCGAACTCGGCCGGCACATGGTCACCCAGATCCTCACCAGCCAGAACGAGCGCGGCATCGACCCCATCCTGCGGATCGTCTTCGCACCGCTGCACTCCGCCGAGGGGCAGGGCGACGTCCTGCGCGCCAACTTCCGCGAGCAGGTCATCGCCGGGCTCGCCCGGCGGCTGACCGGCCCCGAGGCCGCGCTGCGGGCCGAGCTCGCCGTGGGCATGCTGCTGGGCCTCGGCGCCGTCTACGGGATCGCGCGCGGCGAGGCGGTCCGCGCCATGACGGTCCCCGCCCTCGTCGAGCGGTGCGCGCCCGCGCTGCAGGAGCTCATCACCCCGACCGGAAACCCGGTGGCTCCCGCCGCCCGGTAGCGGTGAGGACGCCGGATGGACCCGACGACGATCGAGCGGGAGACCGCGATCCGCCGGGAGCCGGCAGCCGCCCGCGGCGGCGGCCGGGCCGTTGGGTAGCGTGCGGCCCATGTTGCAGGGACGCACCGAGGAACAGGCGGCGATCGCGGAGCTGCTGTCCGGCGCCAGGGCGGGCCGCAGCGGAGTGCTGGTGCTGCGCGGCGAGGCGGGCATCGGGAAGACGGCACTGCTCGACGACGCGGTCGAGTCGGCCGGCGCGATGGCCGTCGTGCGCGGCTCGGGCACCGAGTTCGAGGCCGAACTTCCTTTCGCGGGACTGCAGTTGCTGCTGCGCCCCGCGATGGGGTCGCTGGGCGAGCTGCCCGAGCCCCAACGGCTGGCGCTGGAGGCCGCGTTCGGGATGGCCGTCGGGGCGGCCCCCGACCCGATGTTCGTCGGGCTCGCGGTGCTGTCGCTGCTCTCCGCCCACTCCGGCGACGGGCCGCTGCTGTGCGTCGTGGACGACGCGCAGTGGCTGGACCGGGTGTCGACCGACGCGCTGATGTTCGCCGCCCGGCGGCTCGACGCCGAGGGCATCGCCCTGCTGCTCGCCGCGCGCGACGGCGAGGGCGCGTTCCCCGCGCCCGGCCTTCCCGAACTGCGGCTGCGCGGACTGACCCAGGTGTCGGCCGCCGCCCTGCTGGCGCTGCACGGCGCCGAACTCTCCCCCACCGTCCGCCACCGCGTCCTGTCCGAGGCCCAGGGCAACCCGCTGGCGCTGCTGGAACTGCCGGTCGCGTTCCAGGCGGAGCGCCCCGACGGCCGCTTCCGGCCGGGCGCGCTGCCGCTCACCAGCCGGCTGCGGATGGCGTTCCACGGCCGGGTCAGCCACCTGCCGGCCGCCACCCAGCGGCTGCTGCTCGTCGCCGCCGCCGACCACACCGGCGATCTGCGGGCCGTGCTGCGGGCGGCGCGGGCGCTGGGCGCCGGCGCCGCGGACCTGCCGCCCGCCCAGGAGGGCGGCCTGATCCGACTGGACGAGGACCGGCTGCGGTTCCGGCACCCCCTGGTCCGTGCGGCGGTCTACCAGCGCGCGCCGCTGGCCGACCGGCTCACCGCCCATCAGGCGCTGGCCGGGATCCTGGACGCGCCGCAGGACGCGGACCGCAGGGCCTGGCACCTGGCGGCGGCCGCGCCGGGACCCGACGAGGCGACGGCCACCGCGCTGGAGGACACCGCCGGGCGGGCCAGGGACCGCAGCGGGTACGCGGCGGCCGCCGCCGCCTTCGAGCGGGCGGCCCGCCTGAGCACCGACCCGGCGGCCGGCACCCGGCGCCTGGTGCTGGCGGCCGAGGCGGCCTCCGAGGCCGGGGAGCTCGACCGGGCCCGCGACTGCGCGGAGCAGGCCGCCCGCCGGACCGGCGATCCCGCGCTGACCGCCCGGCTCCACCACGTCCGGGCACTGGCCGACTTCCTCGGCGGCTCCTTCCCCACCGCGCACCGACTGCTGACCGAGGGCGCCGGCCACGCGGCCGCGGCCGACCCCGAGCGGGCCGCCCGGATGCTCATGCAGGCCGCCCACACGGCCTGGTACCTCGGCGAGCAGGAGGTCGCGGACACGGTGGCCCGGCTGGACGCCCTGGAGCTGCCCGCGGCGAGTCCGGTGGCGCCGGTGGCCCGCTTCATCAGCGCCGCCCTCGGCCCGCCCACCGGCGGCGGACCGCCGGACCTGACCGCCGCCGTGACCGCCGCCCGCGCCGCCGGATCCCGCGACCCGCGCGACCTGATGCTGCTGTGCGGCGCCGGGCTGGCCGTCGGGCAGGACGACGAGGCACACGAACTGGCGGCGGCGCTCGCCGCCGAGAGCCGCGCACTGGGCGGCATCGGCCGGCTGCCGACCGTGCTGTTCTTCCAGGCCGAGGCCGAGGTGTTCGCGGGCCGGCACCGGGACGCGCTGGCCACCGCGCAGGAGGCGCTGCGGATCGCCGGGGACACCGGGCAGCAGCAGTGGACCAGCCAGTTCAGCAGCGTGCTGGCCTACCTGGCGGCCGTCGAGGGCGACGAGGAGCGCTGCCGGCGGTACTGCGACGACGCGCTCGCCGTCGTCGCCGGTACCGCGATGCCGCCCGGCGCGCCCTGGTCGTACTGGGCGCAGGGCACGCTCGATCTGGGCCTGGGCCGGGCGCAGGCGGCCCTCGACGGGCTGGAGCGGCTCACGCGCGAACCGCTGCGGCACCACTTCTGCGCCACCCGCAGCATCCCCGACCTCGTCGAGGCGGCCGTCCGGCTGGGGCTCGGCCCGCGCGCCGCCGAGCCGTTCGCCCGCTTCGAGCGGTGGGCGGCCCGTACGCGGCAGCCCTGGTGCGACGCGCTGGTGCTGCGCTGCCGGGCGCTGCTCGCCGCCGACGCCGGCTCGGACGCCGAGGCCGAGGCGCACTACACGGCCGCGCTGCGGCTCCACGACGAGCACCGCCGCCCGCTGGAGCACGCCCGTACCGCGCTGCTGTACGGCGAGTGGCTGCGCCGCGCCCGCCGCAAGAGCGAGGCGAGCGGCCACCTGCGGGCGGCGCTGGACGTGTTCGAGCGGCTGGGCAGCCGTCCCTGGGCGGAACGGGCGGGCGGCGAACTCGGGGCGACCGGCACGGTGGCCCCGCAGAGCCGCGAGCCCGGGGTGCTCGCCGGGCTCACGCCGCAGGAGCTGCAGATCGCCCGGCTCGCCGGGCAGGGCCTGTCGAACAAGGACATCGCGGCCGGGCTGTTCCTCAGCCCGCGCACCGTCGGCTACCACCTGTACAAGGCGTACCCGAAGCTCGGCATCGCCTCGCGCGGCGAACTCGCCGCCCTGTTCGAGTGATCGCCCACGACCCGGGGGGCCGCCGGGAGATGCTGGTCGGATGAACGCACCTGATCAGGCTCTCCGGGCACCGGGCAGGGTGCTCGCCCTCCACGTCGACGGCGTCCCCGCCACCGAGATCGGGCCCGGCATCCTGCTGCGCGAACTGCCGGGTCCCGCCCCGTTCAGCTTCTGGGTGGTGGACTTCGCACCGGGCTCGCGGTGGCCCGGCGTCGACGTGCACGAGACCGTCGGCGAGGGCTACTACGTGGCCGAGGGCGAGGTCATCGAGGGCGACCGGCGGCACGGCCCCGGCACGTACGTCCTGCTCGGACAGGGCTCCAGCCACCAGCCGCGCTCCGAGACCGGGGCGCGGGTGTTCGGCTACAACCACCCGGCCGCCGGCTGACCGCGCGGGCCGCTCGTGCCGTCCGGGCGTTCGTGCGGCAGCAGCCCCGCACCCCGGGAACGCCGCAGTGCCCGCCCGGGATCAGGTCCGGGCGGGCACTGCGGCGTCGCGCGAGGCGTCGCGGGACAGGTCGTACGGGTCGGGCGTACGGGTCAGACGCTCACGCCGTGCTCGCTGAGGTACGCGACCGGGTCGATGTCCGAGCCGTACTCGGGGCCGGTGCGGATCTCGAAGTGCAGGTGCGGCCCGGTCACGTTGCCGGTCGCGCCGGACAGGCCGATCTGCTGGCCCGCGCTGACGGTCTCGCCGGCCGAGACGGACAGCGAGGACAGGTGCGCGTACTGCGAGTACTTGCCGTCGCTGTGCTGGATGACGACCTGGTTGCCGTAGGCGCCGCCGTCGCCGGCGGAGACCACGGTGCCGGCCGCGATGGCCTTCACGGTGGTGCCGGTCGACACGACGAAGTCCACACCGGTGTGGTAGCCGCTGGACCAGCTGGAACCCGACTGGTGGTACGGGGTGCCGATGCCGGCGCCCGAGACCGGCGCGGTGTAGCCGGACGAGGAGGAGGACGACTGCTCCGACGACTGCGAAGAGGACTTCGTGGACGCGTCGCTCTTGGTCTCGGTCTTCTCGGCCTTCTCGGCCTTCTGGACCGGAGCCGCCTTCTTCGTCTCCGTGGAGGACGAGGAGGAGGACTTCGAGGAGGACTTCGGCGCCGCGTCCGCGGACGGGGCGGAGTGCTTCGGCGCGGCGGCCTTGGCGCCCAGGGCCAGCGTCTGGCCGGGGTGAATCAGGTCCGGGTTGCCGCCGACCGTCTCCTTGTTGTCGGAGTACAGCTTCTGCCAGCCGCCGTCGACGTGGTGCACGTCGGCGATCTTCGACAGGCTGTCGCCGCCGACCACCTGGTAGGACGTGCCGGTGCTCTTCGCGGGGGCGGTCTTGGCCACCGGAGCGGCCTTGGCCACCGGCTGCGCGGCAGCGGCGGCGACGTGCGCGGCGGCGTGGGTGCCCGCGCTGGTGTCGGCGGCGAAGGCGTTCGAGGACATGGCCAGCGGCAGCGCGAGAGCGGCGCCGCCGGTGCCGGCCGCGACGCAGATGCGGGTGAGCCGGGTCATGCGGGAGCTGCGGTGCTTTCCCTTTGCGGGCATGGGGGAGTTCCTCTCCTACGCCGGCGAGGTGAGCTGTCGGGTTCGGGCTGGAGATGCCCGGCCGCGGCACGCACCGCCAAAGGCGCGGCGTACTGCGACTTCACCCCAAGCCGTTCCGCGATTTCCGGGAACGGCACTTACCTGGGTCCCCCGCTCCTGCCGTAGAAGTTTGGTGTGTGGATCACCGGGCAGCGGCAGGACTAGGCGTTCCACCCGGTGGGACCCCGCGGGCATTCGACCCGTGGGAGAGCCGAAGCTAAACGAGCGACCGAGCTTCCGGCAACATTCGCCGGGTGAGCCGCATATCACGTGCATAAGCGCCCGCTCGTCTTTGTGACCGTGAGTCGGCCGACCCGATCCGAGCGTGTGCGATTTCTTGACTATCCGTGAACGGAAAGGCCGGAGGCGTTATCAGGCGCCCGTATCGGAAACGCACCGTGGAGAAGTCCGCAGCTGTGCGTGGCCCTTGTGTGAGCCCGGTCACCCGGCGGTCCCGCCGTGAGCGCCGTCACGTGCCGAGCGGCGCCTGCGCGGGGGCGTTGCGGGGGTCCAGGACGCGGCTGAGGCGGTGGGCCGCGACCCGGAAGCCCACCGCGGGCCAGTGCCCCGACGCCAGCGGCGAGGCGGAGTGCCAGCGCGCGCCGATGTGCCGGTAGTCGTGGTCGTACGCCCAGGCCACCGCGGTGGCCAGCAGGATCCGGCTGACGCCCTCGCCCCGCGCGGACGGCTCGACGTACGCCTCGGCCAGCTCCACGCAGGCGTCGGGGGTGACCGGGCCCGCCGCGGCCGGGGCGAGCAGGACCATGCCGATCTCCTCGCCGCCGCGGCCGGCGATCCAGGCCGCGCTGCGGGGGTCGGAGAGGGTGCCGGTGTAGCGGGTGCGCAGCGCGGCCAGGGCGGCGTCTGACTGCGGCAGGAACATCGCCGACTGCCGCTGGTGGCGCGCGGACTCCGCGGCCATCCGGCCGATCTGCGGCAGGTCGCCGGGGCCGGCCCGGCGGATGCTCAGCCCGTCCACACCGCGCGGCTGGCGGCCGCGGGGCTTGACGGCCATCAGCCCGTACATCTCCTCGAACCCGAAGCCCAGCCGGCACCAGTCCAGCGCGGCGGTCTCGGACGCCGGCAGCTCCACGTAGTGCACCGGCCGCCGCTGGGCGACGAGCCGGGCGGCGGCCTCGGCGTAGAGGGCGAGCAGGGCCGCGTTGTCGCGCTGCCCCGGCGCCAGGGCGTACCCGCCGTGCCGGACCACCGCGGAGCGCGGGTGGCTGCGGAGCGCGGCGGGGGTGCCCTCGTCGAGGTCGAGCGGCGAGGCCGCGAGGTAGCCGACGGGTCTGCCGCCGCTGTCGCGGGCGAAGTACGCCTCGGTGTCCTGCTCCGCGAGCAGTTTGCCGAGCAGCTCCTCGCCGGTGGGGGCGCCCGCCGGCCGGCCCTTGCGGGCGTGTCCGGACCAGCGGTCGTACAGGGCGGCGGCCTCGGGTATGTGCTCGGCGCTCATCGGCGCGATCGCGAACGTCATGGTGGGTGGCGACGCTAGCCGTCCGCGCGGTCCGGCGGCAAGGGATGTCCGCTCCACGCCGGGTGCCGGGGGTCGTCGGCGTGCACGAGGACGTCCGCGGCCTCCGCCGGACGGACCTCGTCGGCGTACCGGTCGAAGGCGGGGAGCATCCAGCGCTCCTCGTCCGGGGTGCGGCGGGCCAGGGCCGCGGCGGAGAGCCGCAGATGGACCGTCAGGTCCAGGTCGAGCCCCTGGCCGAGCAGCAGTTGACCGTCCAGCAGCAGGACGCCGCCGGGCGGCAGTTCGACGTATCCGGCCCGGGTGGAGCGGTCGGTGGCCGCGTCCCACAGCGAGGGCAGTACCCGGCCGCTGCCGCCGGGCGCCAGCGGGTCGAGGACCTCGCGGCGCAGCGCGCCGGTGTCCAGCCACAGGTCGTAGTACGCGTCGGCGTCCTCGCGGCCGTACTCGAAGCGCAGCGAGGCCGGGCGCCAGAAGTCCGCGGCGCGCACCCGCAGCACGCGGTGGCCGCGGGCGGGCAGTTCGGCGGCGAGCGCGTCCGCCAGGGCGGCCGGCTCCGCGGCCGGAGCACCGTCGACGGCCACCCGCAGCCACGGGGCGCCGGCGGTGGGGGTGAGGCCGGCCGCCCGGTCGGCGAGGGTCTCGGCCAGCCGGGTCCAGGTGATCGGAGTCAGCCGCATGAGCGGCATCGTCGCACACGGCGCGCCACGTCCTGGCCAGGGTTCGCCGAGGTCACTCGGCCGTCCGGGCGACGTGGCTGCGCCATCGGTGTGGCGGCCGACATGACGCGCGACGGATGCGGCAAGGCTCGCGCCGAAGTCGCTCCGGCGGGCTTCCGAAGCGACCATTCGGGGGGAATTTCCTACAAATCACCCGTTTACCACTTACCACTACCTATTACTTTTTGTGAGCCTGGAAGAACTCATGGTGACCGTCCCCATCACCCAGGAGAAAGTCCAATGATCCTGTCCATCTCCGGTGTCGTCCTTCTCGGCATCATCGCCTTCCTGTTCTTCCGCAAGGACGGCCTGAAGGTCTCCCACCTTCTCGTCTGCTCCCTGTTCGGCTTCTACCTCGCGGGTACCGGCATCGCCCCGAGCATCAAGGCCGGCGGAGCCAGCCTCGCGAGCCTGCTGGGCGGAATCAAGATCTAGGCCGTCCGCGACGGCAGCCCCACGGGGCCCGGGGCGCATGCCGGCGCTTCCGGGCCCCACCCTCGTCCCCCCGACCCGCCACCCTCCCGCGAACCCACCCACAGGAGCCGTCCGTGGCCAGGCGCCCCCTCCCCAGCATCCTGAGCAGCAGGCCGTCCTTCGCGGCCATCGCGAGCGTCAGGCCGTCGCTCACGCGCGGCCGCGAACTGGCGCGGACCGCCGCCGACAGCGCCACCGACGTGCTCCATCCGCTGATCACCATCACCCGGGGCATGCGCCTGCAGGCCGGCTGGGCCCGGAGCTGGTGGGCCCGCACCCCCAAGGACCGGCGCGGTCCCGCGCTGCTGCTCTGCGGCGCCGGGGTCGTCGTCGTCACGCTGATGCCGTACGGCCCGCTGCTGGCGCTGGGCGCGCTGCTGGCCTGCGCCGGCTGGATGGGCCGCGACCGCACCGCCCCGGCGCCGACCGGGCCCAGCGAGGCCGAGGCCGGCAGGCTCCAGACGCTGTACGAGGCGCTGGTGCCGTACCTGTCCGACCCGGACGACCCGGCCCCGCTCTACGCCCGCGACGGCAGCTGGGACAGCGCCTTCAGCGAGTACGCCTTCGAGGGGGGCCGGCTGGCCCGCCTCCACCTGCGCTACCCGGCGTACTTCACCGACGGCGAGCCCGCGGCGCGCGCCCGCGTCGAGCAGCTGCTGCACGCCAAGGCGGGCCGTGGCCGCGAGTACCGGTTCGACTGGAACGAGGAGGAGAACCACCTCACCCTCCTCGCGCTGGCGCCGCTGTCCCGCGGCATCACCGCCCAGCGCTTCGTCACCGCGCCCGGCGAGACCGTGCTGGGCTTCACCGACGCCGAAGCCGTCCAGCGCACCGTCCCGGTCGTCGACGGCGACGAGGTCCGCGACGCCCCGCCCGTCGTCTGGCGGACCGGGCCGCGTGCCACCGAGCCGCACCTGCTGGCGCTGGGCCGGCCGGGCTCCGGCACGACCGGCCTGCTGCGGTCGATCGCCCTGCAGGCGCTGTGCCACGGCGATGTCGTCGTCATCGACGGCAGCGGCGGCGGCGAGTACGCCTGCCTGGTCGGGCGCCCCGGTGTGCTGGCCGTCGAGAGCGGCCTGGCCGGGACCTGCGCCACCCTGGAGTGGGCCGCGCACGAGACGGAGCGGCGGCTGATCGCCGTCAACCGGGC
Source organism: Streptomyces sp. NPDC006733 (assembly GCF_040636125.1). Classification (NCBI taxonomy): domain Bacteria; kingdom Bacillati; phylum Actinomycetota; class Actinomycetes; order Kitasatosporales; family Streptomycetaceae; genus Streptomyces; species Streptomyces sp. NPDC006733. The sequence continues at coordinate 280,578 of NZ_JBEYJD010000002.1, forward strand.
GCGCCAGGCCGGGCGGGCGGCGCCGGAGGACACCCGCCGCCCGCTGTGGATCCTGGTCGACCGGCCCACCGCGCTCACCCAGCTCGCCCACGCCGAGGGCCGCCCGGACCCCCAGCTGCTGCTGGACGTGCCGCTGCGGCACGGGCGCACCGCCGGCGTGGCGGTCGCCGTCGCCGACCAGCTCGACGCCGCCGAGGTGCTGGCCCCGGCCGTCATCGCGCACACCCGCGCCCGGGTGCTGCTGGGCGCGCTCGACGCCGAGCACGCGCGGGCCGTCCTCGGCGCACCGCAGGGCACCACCTCGGCGGCCGAGATGCCGCCCGGCCGCGGCTACGCCCGGCTCGGCACCGGTCCGGTGCTGCGCCTGCAGGTCCCCGCCACCCCCGACCCGTACGACGAGGAGACGGGCGCGGCCGAGCGCGAGGCGGTGCTGGGCCTGCTCCCCGCGGCCGACTCCCCCGCCGACGCCCTGGAGCACCGGCCGGAGCCCGAGGCGGACCCGGAGCCCGACCTGGTGCCGCTGCAGGAGCCGCCGGTGCGGCCGACGGCGGACCTGGAGCGCTGACACCGCCCGCCCGCAGGGCGGGTCCGGGGGCGTCAGGCCACGAAGAGGCCGGCGCCCTCGGCGTCGGAGCCGCCGCCGGAGCGCACGATCCGGGCGGCGGCGGCCAGCCGGGACACGGCCTCCTCGGCGGTGGCGCCGCCGACCGTGAACGGCAGCCGCACATAGGACTCGAAGGCCCCGTCGACGCCGAACCGCGGGCCGGACGGGACGCGGACGCCGAGCCGCTCGCCGGCGACCGCGAGCCGCGAGCCGGACACGTCGCCGGTCCGCACCCACATCGTCATGCCGCCGGCCGGCACGGTGAACTCCCAGTCCGGGGTCTGCGCGCGCAGCGCCGCCACCAGGTCGTCCCGGTGTCCGGCGGCACGGTCCCGGCGGGTGGCGACGGCCTGGTCCCAGCCGCCGCCGCGCAGCAGCCAGGCCACGGCGAGCTGGTCCACGACGGGGGAACCGAGGTCCAGGTAGGCGCGGGCCGAGACCAGCCGGCGCACCACGTCGGGGGCCGCCCGGACCCAGCCGATCCGCAGCCCCGCCCAGATCGCCTTGCTCGCGGAGCCGACCGTGATCACCGTGCCGCCGCGGTCGAAGGCGGCCATCGGGCGGGGCATGGCCGTGTCCGCGTCGAGCACCAGCTCGGCCATCGTCTCGTCGGCGACGACCACGGTCCCGGAGGCGCGGGCGGTCTCGACCAGGGCGCGGCGCTGCTCGTCGCCGACCAGGGTGCCGGTCGGGTTGTGGAAGTCGGGCATCACGTAGGCCATCCGCGGCGCCGCGTCGCGCAGCACCCGCTGCCAGGCGTCGATGTCCCAGCCGCCGAGGTTGTCGCGCATGGCCACCGGCACCAGCCGCGCGCCGGTCTCGCGGAACAGCTCCAGCACGTTGGCGTAGCTCGGTGACTCGACCGCGACGCGCTCGCCGAGCCCGACGAGCCGGCGGGCCGACGCGGCGATGGCGCCCATCGCCCCGGTGGTGACCATGATCTGTTCCGGCATCGTCGGCACCCCGCGGGCGGTGTAGCGGTCGGCGATCGCCTCGCGCAGCACCGGGAGCCCGGCCGGGAAGTCGCCGTGGGTGGCCGCGTAGGCCGGCAGTTCGCCCAGCGCGCCCTCCATCGCCCGCGTCAGCCACGGCTCGGGGGCCGGCAGGGCCGCGCAGCCGAGGTCGATGACGGTGCCCGCGGAGTCCGGCGGGAGCGGGTCCAGGATCCGGCTCGGCAGCGCGTGGCCCTCCGGTACGGCCGTCCAGCTGCCGGCGCCCCGGCGGGAGCGCGCGAAGCCCTCGGCGCGCAGCGCCTCGTACGCGGCGGCGACGGTGGTGCGGCTGACGCCCAGCGCGAGGGCGAGCTCCCGTTCGGCGGGCAGCCGGGCGGCGACCGGCACCCGGCCCTCGAGGACCAACAGCCGTACGCCGTCGGCCAGTCCGCGGTAGGCCGGTACGCGCCGGCCGCCGCTGCCGGAGGCCGGACGGGGTTCGAGGAGCCGGGCGAGCGGCGCCGCGCCGACCGATGCAGTCCACTGCGACATGAAATTCAGTCCACCTTTCGCGGATTGGCTGTGGCGGTCACCCACATCCATGCCACAGAGTGCCACGTAGCTTGCCGCATCCACCAGGGGGGACCCATGTACACCGGCCGTCGCGTCGTCCATCTCTATGTCGGCCTGGTGCTGTACGGCGCCAGCGACGGCCTCCTGGTCGGCGCCGGGCTCGGCCTGGACCCCTGGGACGTGTTCCACCAGGGGATCTCCGAACGGTCCGGGCTGAGCATCGGCCTGGTGTCGATCATCGTGGGCGCTGCGGTGCTGCTGCTGTGGTGGCCGCTGCGGCAGCGGCCCGGCCTGGGCACCGTCTCCAACGTCTTCATCGTCGGGCTGGCGATGGACGGCACGCTGCGGCTGCTGCCGGACGTGCACTCCCTGGGCATCCGGATACCGCTGCTGGTGGCGGCGGTCGTGCTCAACGGCGCGGCGACCGGCCTCTACATCACCGCACGCTTCGGGCCCGGCCCGCGCGACGGCCTGATGACGGGGCTGCACCGCAGGACGGGACGGTCCATCCGGCTGGTCCGCACCGGCATCGAGCTGACGGTGCTGGTGGTCGGCTTCCTGCTGGGCGGCGGCGTGGGGGTGGGGACCGTGCTGTACGCGGTGGCGATCGGGCCGCTCGCCCAGTACTTCCTGCGGGTCTTCGAGATCCCGCAGCCGGCGCGGGAGCCGGTGCCCGTGGTCGCGGTGCCCGCGGACCCGGCCGTCCTGCCGTAGGGCCCGCCCGCGGTGTACGAGGCCGGCGACCGGGGTACGAGGTGCTTCGTGCCGCCGGCCGCGGGCCGGCGCATCCGGCCCTGGAGGCCGCGGGAAATCGCGTCCCTGCCAGAATTTAGGTATTGGGGGTCGCGGGCCGGTAGTGTACGCGGTTGTCCCGCCAGGTTGACCGTTACTGCGCGCCAAAGATATGAAAACGCCGGGTGACATCTGGTAACAGATGTGACAAAACGGTCAACGGTGGGTACAAACAGGGGCGGCACGACGGACGACACTTGTCCCACACGGGAATCTTCACCGCCGACCGGACGTTGACCGGATGACGACGACAGCGACACCTGTCCTGTGGGCGACAAAGCCCGGGAGGCACGATTCATGAGTGAGCGAGCTCTCCGCGGTACGCGACTCGGGGCCACTAGCTACGAGACCGACCGTGGTATCGATCTGGCACCTCGCCAGACCGTTGAGTACGCATGCCGGAACGGACATCGCTTTGAGATGCCGTTCTCGGTTGAGGCCGAGATTCCGTCGGAGTGGGAGTGCCGCGCCTGCGGCACCATCGCACTTCTGGTGGACGGAGAGGGCCCGGAGAAGAAGGAAACCAAGCCCGCGCGCACGCACTGGGACATGCTCATGGAGCGGCGCACGCTCGAGGAGCTCGAGGAGGTGCTGGCCGAGAGGCTGGCCGTCCTGAGGTCCGGAGCGATGAACATCGCGGTGCATCCGCGCGACAACCGCAAGAGCGCCTGAACACCAGGCATCGGGCCCGTGGTGACACACGGGCCCGCCCAACACTTCCGCCCCGTGGCGGAGCGCTGATCAGCGCTCTGTCCCGGGGTTCTTGCGTTCCGGGTCCACGACCTCGCCCTGGATGACCTCGCCGGGGATGACCTTGCCGTCGGGACGGTGGATGCGGATCTGCTCGTTGGCCACCCGCGCCTGCTGGAACAGGTCGCCGATCGAGCCGGAGTCGTAGCTCCGGCGCCGCCCCAGGGAGCGGTCCGCGGCCTTGCGCAGCAGGACGCGGGTCGGCGGGAACAGGCACAGCAGCCCCAGCACGTCCGACGCGAAGCCCGGGATCATCAGCAGCAGGCCGCCGAGCATGCCCAGCGCCGCCCCAGTCGCCTCGCTCCCCGGCGGGGCGATCCCCGGCTTGCCGGGGGTCCCCGGGGCGCCGGGCTGCATGGAGACCGTCAGGCTGCGCCAGGCGCTGCGCCCGGCCCGCTTCACCACGAGCGCGCCCAGCACGATGCCGGCCGCGAGCAGCAGCAGGACGCCGCCGACGCTGGTGGCCGAGGCCACCACGGTCAGCAGCCAGATCTCCAGGACCAGCCAGGCCGCGACCACGAGGGGCGCGAAGGTGCGGACGCGCGAGCGCCGGGGGCGGACCGGGGGCGGGGTGCTGGTTGTCATACGGTCAATTGTGCCTGGGCCCGGATAAAGGCACGATCACCAGCGGACATCGCCGGTCACGTTCAGCCGGACTTGCGGCCCAGGGTCCGGTTCACCCGGGAGCCCACGCCCCAGGCGGTGACCCGCCACAGCGCCTCGACCACGATGTTGCGGCTCATCTTGCTGTCGCCGCGCACGCGCTCGACGAAGGTGATGGGGACCTCGACGACGTGGTAGCCGGCCTTGACCGTGCGCCAGGCCAGGTCGACCTGGAAGCAGTAGCCGGCCGAGGCCACCTCGTCCATGCCGAGGCCGGTCAGGGTCTCCTTGCGGAAGGCCCGGTAGCCGCCGGTGACGTCACGGATCGGCACGTCCAGCAGGATCCGCGAGTACGTGCTGCCGCCGCGGGAGAGGAACTCGCGCGACTTGGGCCAGTTCACGACGCGGCCGCCGGGGATCCAGCGGGAGCCGAGGACCAGGTCCGCACCCTTGAGGGCGGTCAGCAGCCGGGGCAGCTCCTCGGGCTGGTGCGAGCCGTCGGCGTCCATCTCGACCAGGACGCCGTAGCCCTGGTCGATGCCCCAGCGGAAGCCCGCCAGGTAGGCGGCGCCCAGGCCCTCCTTGCCCTGCCGGTGCAGCACGTGGACGTGGTCGTCCGCGGAGGCCAGTTCGTCGGCGAGCTTGCCGGTGCCGTCGGGGCTGTTGTCGTCGGCGACCAGGATGTGCGCCTCGGGCACCGAGGACCGGACCCGGGCCACGATCGGTTTGATGTTCTCGGCCTCGTTGTAGGTCGGGATGATGACCAGCACCGTGCCGAGCGGACCGAAGTCACGCCCCTGGGTCCCGCCGCGCGGAACCCCACCGCCCTCGTTCACTGCTGCCCCTTCGCTCTGGTGACTTCGCGCCTGCCGAGCGCGATGGCGACAGCGCAGGACAGAATCCCCACCATAGCGAGAGTCCACTCGGGAGCCGTACCGACGCGGTCGGCCACCGTGAGCTCGTCGCGGAGCGGGATGCGGGCACTCAGGACATCCTGGGTGAATTCCGCCGTGCGCTGCTCGATGGTGCCGTCGGGGGCCACCACCGCGCTGATGCCGCTGGTCGCGGCGGTGACGATGGCCCGGCCGTGCTCGACGGCGCGCAGCCGCGACATGGCGAGCTGCTGCTCGGGCTGGCCGGTGCGGCCGTACGTCGCGTTGTTGGTCTGCACGATGATCGCGCGGGCGCCGGCCTTCACCGTGTCGTGCACGATCTCGTCGTAGGCGACCTCGAAGCAGATGACATCCCCGAGCGTGGCCGGTCCGATCTTGAGCACGCCGGTGTTCTTGCCCGGGTAGAAGTCCCGCGGGATCTGGTCGAGCCGCTTGACGACCTTGCTGAGCTGCGCGCGGAAGGGCACGTACTCGCCGAACGGCACCGGGTGCTGCTTGGTGTACGAGGCGCCGGGCCCGGAGACCGGGTCCCAGACGATGCCCTCGTTCTGCACGTGCCGGGCGTCCGGGCCGTCGACCAGCGCGCCGACGAGGATCGGGACGCCCACGGCGCGGACCGCCCGGGTGATCCTGTCGTACGCCTGCGGGTTGCTGAACGGATCGAGGTCCGAGGAGTTCTCCGGCCAGATCACCAGGTCCGGCTCGGGCACGCGCTTCGCCTTGATGTCCTCGGCCAGCTCCAGGGTGGCCGCGACGTGGTTGTCCAGGATCTGCAGCGGGCGGCCGAGGAAGTGCATCCCGGGCTGCTGGACGTCGCCCTGCACGATGGCGACCTTGACGAAGTCGGTCGCGTCGGTGGGCACCGGCACCAAGTAGCCGGCGCCGAGCAGGGCGGCCGCGAGCGCGGCCGACCCGGCGGCGGGCAGCAGCGCCCGGGGGGTGCGGGCGGACCCTTCGGCGCGCCACCGCAGGGCCGCGAGCACGGCCGCGGCCAGCAGCGTGCCGCTCAGCGCGACGGCGAAGGTCACCAGCGGGGCCCCGCCGAGGGCCGCCAGCGGGGTGAAGGGCGAGCCGGTGTTGGCGAAGGCCAGCCGGCCCCAGGGGAAGCCGCCGAACGGCAACCGGTCCCTGGCCAGTTCCTCGGCCACCCACAGGCAGCCGCCCCACAGCGGCCACCAGGGCAGCCGCGAGGTGACCGCCAGGGCTGCCCCGAGGGCGGCGACGAAGAGCGCTTCCAGCACGGACAGCCCGAAGACCGCGTCGTAGCCGACGACCCGCAGCCACAGCAGCAGCCACAGGAAGAAGGGCAGCGCGAAGGCGAAGCCGAGCCAGGCGCCCTGGCGGGCGGTCCTGCCCCGGGTGAGGACGGACAGTCCGGCGACCGCGGCGATCGACAGCGGCCACAGGTCGTAGGGCGGGAAGGCGGCGGCGAGGGCCAGTCCGCAGAGCGCGGCGGCGGCGCTGCGCGGGGCAGCGCGGCGGGCGGCCAGCGCGGCGCGCCGGCGGCGGCCGGGCCGCCCGGGCGCGGGCCCGTCGGGCTCCCGCGGGGTGCCGGATCCGGCGGCCTGGTCCACGACGGCCTCCTCGGACGGCTCCGCGGCTGGGTCCACGGCCGGGGCGGTGTCGGGTCGCGGGCGCACGTCGCGGCCTTCCTGCAGGTGGTGAGCTGGTGCAGTGACGGTACAACGTGTTCGCGCCGCCGCGGGTCGCGGGTGCGTAAAGGCCGTGAAAGGCTCTGCCGCGACGACGCGCGGGAGGCGGGGCGGCACGCGCCCGCTGCGGAACGAGCCCGGAACGCCCTTCGGGCCGACCTGGGACCCGCTGGCTGCGAGTCGGCGCCAAGGCCGTTGTCTACTGGGCGTCCGGGCCCTTCCCGGGTCACACCTGCCGTCCGGCGGCACTCGCCGTGGAGCGAGCCGCTTGCCGTGCCGCTGGCGCTGGACCTGGCTGCCGGTGGCGGCGTGCACGTGCGGCGCGACACCCCATGGCCCAGCGGCGGTCGACGGATTCGCGGAGGGTCCCCGGTCCGACGTCCTGTGGTGGACTCGGCCGAACCTACTCGCCCTCGACCGCTGGCTGTCAATAGCGACCTGACCTGCGCTTATCCGTCAAATCAGCAGGTCAGTGCGGGGCCGGTCGAGTCGGCGCGACAGGCCGAGGGAACACCGTTCGGCCGCATGTGGCCGCCCTCGGTCACTCATTCGGCCGTGCGTAGACGGTCCGGCCGGAGACGACGGTACGCAGAGCGACCGGAAGGGCACGGTCCGGTGCGACGTCCGGCAGCCCCGGCGTGCCCGAGCGCGGGTCGGTGGACCAGTTGGCGACCCGTTCGTCCGGAGCCTGCACCACCAGCTCGCCGCCGCGCCACAGCACGTAGTCCGCGGGCGCGCCCGGCATCAGGACCCCGGTGTCGTCCCGGCCGACCGCGCGCCAGCCGCCCCGGGTGTGGGCGTTGAAGGCGGCGCGGGCCGAGATCCGGTGCTCCGGGGTGCGGTGGAAGGCGGCGGCGCGCACCGCGCCCCACGGGTCGAGGGGGGTGACGGGGCTGTCGGAGCCGAGGACGAGCGGCACTCCGGCGCGCACCATGGCGGCGTAGGAGTTGAGCGTCCCGGCCCGCTCCGCGCCGAGCCGCTCGGCGTACATCCCGTCCCCGCCGCCCCACGCCGCGTCGAAGGCCGGCTGCACCGAGGCGATCAGGCCCAGCTCGGCGAAGCCGGCGATCGTGTCGGGCGTCATCATCTCGGCGTGCTCGACCCGGTGGCGCAGCGCCCGGATCCGGTCGGTGCCGACCCGCTCCGCGGCGGCCCGCACCCCCGCCACGACGGAGGAGACGGCCGCGTCCCCGATGGCGTGGAAGCCCGCCTGGACGCCGGCCTCGGTGCAGGCGGCGACGTGGGCGGCGATGGTGTCGGTGTCGAGGAAGGCGGTGCCGTGGTGCGCGGCGTCGGCGTAGGGCGCGTGCAGGCAGGCGGTGTGCGAGCCCAGGGACCCGTCGACGAACAGGTCGCCGCCCGCGCCGACGGCGCCCAGGTCGCGGATGCGGTCGAGCCCCGTGGCGTCCTCGACGGCCTCGGCCCAGTACCCGAAGACCCGGGGGCCGGCCTCCTGCGCGGCGAGCGCCAGCAGGCCGGTGAGGTCGTCCTCGGAGGAGATGTCGGGGCCGGCGCACTCGTGCACCGCGCTGATCCCCAGCGAGGCCGCGTGGCGCAGCGCCGCGCGCGGCGCCACGAGCCGCTGGGCGGAGGTGACGGCGGCGTGCGCGGCGCGGCGCACCGCGTGGTGCGCGTCGGCGGTGAGCGGGCCCTGCGGGTGGTGGCCCGGCAGGTCGCGCACGCCGGGCACGAGGTCGAGCAGCGCGGTGGTGACGACGGCGGAGTGCACGTCCACCCGGGTCAGGTAGAGCGGACGGCCACCGACGGCCTCGTCCAGCTCCTGGCGCGAGGGGGCCCGCCGCTCGGGCCAGCGCGACTCGTCCCAGCCGTGGCCGAGCAGCACCCGGTCGCCGGCCCGGTCGCGGGAGAACGCGGCGGTGCGCGCGAGCGCGTCGGCGAGCGAGGTGGCGGCGGTGAGGTCCAGGCCGGTGAGCGCGAGGCCGGTGGCGGTGGTGTGCACGTGCGCGTCGGTGAAGGCCGGGGTGACGAGCGCGCCGTCGAGGTGGACCACCTCGTCGACGCCGTCCACGAAGGAGTCGGCGGCGCCCTCGGAGCCCACCCAGGCGACGGTGCCGCCCTCCACGACCATGGCCGTGGCGAAGGGGTCGGCGGGGCTGTAGACGGTTCCGCCGCGCAGCAGCACGGTCGTGGAGGGGGTGCGCTCGTTCATGGGGAACAGTCTCTCCCCTGCCCGGAGCGCTCAGATGCGCGGGGGCCTGGCCTCGTACGGAGTGGACAGCACGACGGTGGTGCGGGTGGAGACCCCGGCCAGGGTGCGGATCCGGGTGAGCAGGTGCTCCAGCTCGCCGGGGGTCGCGACGCGGACCTTGAGGATGTAGTTCTCCTCCCCCGCGACGCTGTGGCAGGCCTCGATCTCGGGCACCTCGGCGAGGCGCTCCGCGATGTCGTCGGGCGCGCTCGGGTCGAACGGCTTGATCGAGATGAACGCCGTCAGGGACAGGCCGACCGCTTCCGCGTCGACGATCGCGGCGTAGCCGCGGATCACCCCGCGCTGCTCCAGACGGCGCACCCGCTGGTGCACCGCCGAGGTGGACAGGCCCGTGGCCTTGCCCAGGTCGGTGTAGCTCATCCGCCCATCGGCGACGAGAAGTTCCACGATCTGCTGGTCCAGCTCCTCCACGGCGGTCAACCTACTGCCCCGGAGGCTCTTCGGCACAGCGGGCGGGTGGCGCGCCGGGGCGGGAGGGCGTTCTCCGGGGGCGCACACGCCCCGAAGGGCACTGGATGTGACGAAGGCCACACCGTGCGCACCCCGCGATGGCATCCGCAGAGGTTATCGGCGGCGCTGGACGGGAAGCTCTCGCTATGGCCGTGGCCGTCGTGCCCGGCGGGCCCGTCGAACGGGCGTTCATCCAAGGGGGATCCACCTATGCGCACCCATGTGCGGCCCGGCCGCAGCGACCGTACGCAACCCGCACCGGCGGAGGACGACGAACGGGCCCTGGCGCTCGAAGCCGCCGCCCTGGACGCCGAGGAGGCGTTCGACGAGGAGGTCTACGCCGTCCTGCGGGTGCACTGCCCGGACTGCGCCCGGCCGATCGCGCTCTTCGAGGGCGAGGACGTGCTGCCGCAGCACGCGCTGTGCCCGACGCCGTGGAACCCGTTCGGCATCACCGTCTGCGCCGGTTCCGGGCGGGCGATGCGGGACGCGCAGCCGGTGGACGGCATGGAGTACACCGGCGAGGAGCTGGCCACGCTGCTGGCGCTGCCGGCCGGACTCGACTGGCGCACCCAGCCGTTCTCGCACGCGTACGGCCCCGAGTCGCGCCCGGTACGGGTGCCGCGCCAGCGCGCGGCCTGACCCGCCGGCCGTCCGACCGGCCACCTGACCGCCCGCGCGACCGTCCGCGTCGCGGTGCCGCGTCCCCGGGGGACGCGGCACCGGCGCGGCGCTACGGCTTGCTCTCCGGCCCGGCCAGGTGCCGGGCGATGACCATCCGCTGGATCTGGTTGGTGCCCTCGACGATCTGCAGCACCTTGGCCTCGCGCATGTAGCGCTCGACGGGGAAGTCGACCGTGTAGCCGTAGCCGCCCAGGAGTTGGACGGCGTCGGTGGTCACCTGCATCGCGGCGTCCGTGCAGAAGAGCTTGGCCATGGCCGCCTGCCGCGAGAAGTCCCGGCCCGCGTCCCGCAGCCGGGCCGCGGCCAGGTACAGCGCCCGGCCCGCCTCGATCTTGGTGGCCATGTCGGCGAGCATGAAGCGCAGCCCCTGGAAGTCCACCAGCGGGCGGCCGAACTGCTTGCGGGCCAGCGTGTAGCTCAGCGCCTCGTCGAGGGCGCCCTGGGCGACCCCGACGGCACAGGCCGCGATGCCGAGCCGGCCCGAGTCGAGTGCGGACAGGGCGATGGTGAAGCCCTGCCCCTCCTCGCCGACGCGGCGGCTGTCCGGGACGCTCACGCCGTCGAAGTGCACCTGGGCGGTGGGCGATCCCTTCATGCCCATCTTCCGCTCGGGCTGGGCCGCGGTCAGCCCCGCCGAGTCGGCGGGGACCAGGTACGCGGTGATGCCGCGCGGGCCCTCGGCGCCGCTGCGGGCGAGCACGGTGTAGAAGTCGGCGACGCCGCCGTGGGTGATCCACGCCTTCGTGCCGTCGATGGTCCAGTTCCCGTCGCGCAGCACCGCCCGGGTGTTCAGCGACGCGGCGTCGGAGCCGGCGGCGGGCTCGGAGAGGCAGTACGCGCCCAGCAGGGAGCCGCCGAGCATGGCGGGCAGGTGCTCGGCCCGCTGCTCCTTGGTGCCGAAGTGCGCCAGCGCGTGGCAGGCGAGGGTGTGGACGCTCACCCCGAGGCCGACGGTGAGCCGGGCGGCCGCCAGTTCCTCCAGCACCTGCAGGTAGACCTCGTAGGGCTGTCCCCCGCCGCCGTACTCCTCCGCGTAGGGCAGGCCCAGCAGCCCCGCCTCGCCGATCAGCGAGAACGTGTCCCGCGGGAAGCTCCCGGTGTCCTCCTCCTCGGCGGCCCGGGGAGCGATCTCCCGCTGGGCCAGCTCGCGGGTGAGGGCGAGCAGGTCTCGGGCCTCCTCGGTGGGCAAGTGGCGGTCTACCGGTTGCGGGCCGTTGCGGGGCATGGCGGCACGCTCCTCCCTGTCAGGCGCGGCGGCGACCGCCCAGGGTGTGGCGGTGCCGTACGTCTTGCGGTGCCCAGGAGCCGATCGTCTCCCCCCGGGTCGCGGCGGGGCTTGATCAGCGGCTGTGGCGCGATGGAGTATGCCCGATCGGGCGCCCGGCGTCACGGGGCGAGGGCCGCTTCCGGTACGGATCAGGGGTCTTCCGGGGGTCGGCGGCCCGGCACCGTGCGCACCCGGCCGTACGCCGCGGCGCGGCGGACGGCGGGCCCGGCGGCGTACCCGGCCGTCATCCGTACGGCCTCTCCCCGGCGGCGGCGGGCGGATCCGCCCGCACACGATGGACGCAGTGCAGACCCGGACGTACGCGAGGAGCGGCCCATGACATCGACAGCGCGGTCCGCTCCCACCGGTCCTGCCCCGGCGCCCGCGGACGCGCCGTCCGGCACCGCGTACCGCAACCTGGTCGTCGCCACGGTCGGGTTCACGCTGACGTTCTGGGCGTGGGCGCTCGTCGCGCCGCTGGGCAGCAGCCTCAAGGACAGCCTGGGGCTGGACTCGTTCTCCCAGTCGGTGCTGGTGGCCGTGCCCGTCATCGTGGGGTCGCTCGGCCGCATCCCGGTCGGCGCGCTGACCGACCGGTTCGGCGCCCGGCTGATGTTCCCGCTGGTCTCGGCGCTGACCATCGTGCCGGTGCTGCTGCTGATCCCGGCCAAGGGCTCGTTCGGCGCGCTGCTGGCGGTGGGCTTCCTGCTCGGCCTGGGCGGTACGACGTTCGCCATCGGCATCCCGCTGGTCAACTCCTGGTTCCCGCCCGCCCGCCGGGGGCTGGCGCTGGGCGTGTTCGGGATGGGCATGGGCGGCGTGGCCCTGTCCGGGTACTTCACCCCGCGGCTGTACAAGCACGACGAGAACCTGCCGTTCCTCATCGTGGCGGCCGCGCTGGCGGTGTACGCCGTCCTGGCCTGGCTGCTGATCAGGGACCGGCCCGACCGGCCGGTGCCGGCGGCGCCGCTCGCGACGCGGCTGGGGCAGGCGGGCCGGCTGCGGGTCACCTGGGAGCTGTCGGCGCTGTACGCGATCGGGTTCGGCGGCATCGTCGCGTTCGGCGTCTACCTGCCCACGTACCTCAAGACCTGGTACGAGCTCAGCCCCACCGACGCGGGCACCAAGGCGGCCGGGTTCGCGCTGGTCACCGTCATCTTCCGGCCGGTCGGCGGCTGGCTGTCGGACCGGGTGCACCCGGCGGTCGTCACCGCCTGGGCGCTCGCCGCGGTCGCGCTGCTGGCGATCGTGCAGGCCTTCGACCCGACGCTGGACCCGCTCGGGACGATCTGCTTCCTCGTCATGGCGGCGGGGCTGGGCGCGGCGAGCGGGTCGGTGTTCGCGCTGGTCTCGCGGGTCACCCCGCAGCCGCAGGTGGGCAGCGTGACGGGCATCGTCGGCGCGGTGGGCGGCCTCGGCGGCTTCGTGCCGCCGCTGGTGATGGGCGCCATCTACAGCGGCAAGGGCTCGTACTCGATCGGCTTCATGCTGCTGTCCGACCTGGCGCTGGCGGGCTGCGTGTACGCCGCCGGGCGGATGCGCGGCATCGGCGGCAGGGCCTGAGACCCGGGCGGACCCAGCGGGCCTGGTGGAGACCTGCCCTGGACGGCCCCCAGGAGGCCGCCCAGGAGCCCCTCAGGTGCCCGTGAGCCGCAACATGGCCCACAGCGCCGTCGTGGCCCCCACCAGCGTCACAGGCACCGTCAGCAGCCCCAGGCGGGTGAAGACGCCCAGCTGCGGGTCCTTGCCGTGGTCGCTGAGGATGCGGCGCCACAGCAGGGTGGCCAGCGAGCCGGCGTAGGTGAGGTTCGGGCCGAGGTTGACGCCGATCAGGACGGCGAGCACCGGACCCGGCCCGGCCGAGGCGACGAGCGGCAGCAGGGCCAGCACCGCGGGCAGGTTGTTGATCAGGTTGGCGAGCACGGCGGCGAGCGCCGCCACCGCCAGCAGCTCGGGCAGCCCGGCCCCGGACGGCAGCACCCGGTCGGCCGCGCCGGCCAGGCCGTTGTCGACCACGGCCTTGACGACGACGCCCAGCGCCAGCACGAACAGGCAGAACAGCGGGTTCGCGGCGCCGACCAGGCCGCGGACGGTCGTCCGGCCGCGGCGCAGCGCCCGCGCCCCCAGCACCAGCGCCCCGGCCAGCGCCGCCCAGGCCGGGTCGGCCCCGGCCAGCGACGTCACGACGAAGCCCACGAGGGTCAGGGCCACCACGACGAGGGTGAACACCGGCAGCGCGGGCCGGGCGACGGTTTCCGTGCCGCGCGAGGGGGCGGCCAGGTCGGCGGCGAAGAACCGGCGGAAGATCAGGTACTCCAGCCCGATCGCCACCAGCCAGGGCAGCGCCATCACCGCCGCGAAGCGGGTGAAGGAGAGCCCTGCCGCGGCGAAGGCCAGCAGGTTGGTCAGGTTGGAGACCGGCAGCAGCAGCGACGCCGAGTTCGCCAGGTGGGCGCACGCGTACACGTGCGGCCGGGACCGGGTCCCGGCGCGGGCGGCGGTCACGATGACCACCGGGGTCAGCAGCACCACCGTCGCGTCCAGGCTGAGCACGGCGGTGATCAGCGAGGCCACCGCGAAGACCCCGGCCAGCAGCCGGCGGGGCTCGCCCCGGCAGGCGCGGGCCATCGCGTCCCCGGCGGCGGTGAACAGGCCCGCGTCGGCGCACAGCTCCGCCAGCACCAGCACGGCGGCGAGGAAGCCGACGACCGGCAGCAGTTCCCTCGTCTGCGCCCAGGCGTCGTGCCAGGGCACCGCGCCGGTCGCCGTCAGCAGGACGGCCGCCGGCACCGCGGCGACCGCCTCGGGCCAGCCGCGCGGGCGGGCGACCGCGAACCCGAGCACCAGCAGGAGCAGGACGACGGACAGGATCTCGGCGGCGGTGCTGCTCAGGGTCGCTCTCCACGGGCCGTGCGGGGCGGTCGGCCGGTCCCGTGGGACGGGGGCGCGGGCATGACCAGGTCAGGAGCCAGCATGCACCACGCCGCCGGCCGGCCGGGCGGCGGAGGCGGTGAGTCTCCCGGTGGGATGCGGGCGGGAGCGCGTCAGGCGCTCATCGCGTCGGCCAGCGTCAAGGTGTGCAGATGGTCCGGCGGGCCCGGCCGGGCGTAGTACCAGCCCTGGGCGGTGTCGCAGCCGAGCAGCCCCAGGTGCTCGGCCTGGGTGCGGGTCTCCACGCCCTCGACGGTCACGGTGAGGCCGAGCGTGTGGGCGAGGGAGACGATGCCCTCGACGATCTTGAGGTCGACGGGGTCGGCCGGGTGCTGGCGGATGCCCCGGGTGAAGGCGCGGTCGAGCTTGAGGTTGCTGATCGGCAGCCAGCGCAGCGACGACAGGTTGGAGTAGCCGGTGCCGAAGTCGTCCAGGGCGATGTCCACCCCCAGGTCGACCAGCCGGCGCAGCGGCTTGAGGGCGTCCTCGTCGGCGCCGATCAGGGCGCTCTCGGTGACCTCCAGGCACAGCGCGGTGGGGTCGAGCCCGGTCTCGTCGAGGACGGCGGCGACCTCGTCGACCAGCCCCGGGTGGTAGAGCTGGCACGGCGACAGGTTGACGTTGACCCGGACCGGCAGGCCGTCGGTGCTCCGCAGCTGCCAGGCGCGCGCCTGCCGGGCGGACTCCTGCAGCACCCAGCGGCCCAGCGGGACGATCTGCCCGGTGCTCTCGGCCAGCGGTATGAACTGGTCGGGCCCGAGCACGCCGTGCAGCGGGTGGCACCACCGGACCAGGGCCTCCGCGCCCTGCACGCTGCCGTCGGAGAGCCGGATGAGGGGCTGGTACTCGATGAAGAACTCGCCGCGCTCCAGGGCGGTCGGCAGCCGGTTCGTCAGGCCGTGCCGGGTGATCGCGCGGGCGTCGGAGTCCGGGTCCGCGACCTCGTAGCGGTTGCCGCCCGCGGCCTTGGCCCGGTACATCGTGATGTCGGCGCTGCGCAGCACGTCGGCCGCGCCGCGGGTGCCGGTGGGCCCCTCGACGATGCCGATGCTGCCGTGCACGGGCAGTTCGCGGCCGTCGAGGCGCACGGTGGTGGAGAGCGCCGCCAGGATCCGGTCGGCGAGGTCGGTGACCTCGCCCTGCGTCGCGGGGTCCACGATCAGGGCCGCGAACTCGTCGCCGCCGATCCGGGCCACCAGCTGGCCGGGGCCGGTCACGCACGCCTGCAGCCGCTCGGCGACGGCGACCAGCAGCCGGTCGCCCACCGCGTGGCCGAGGCTGTCGTTGACGGCCTTGAAGCCGTCGAGGTCCAGGTAGCACAGGCCGAGGCGCTCGGTCCCGGTCCCGGGCGACAGGGCCTGTTCCAGCCGTTCGAAGAACAGGGCCCGGTTCGGGAGTCCGGTGAGGGTGTCGTGGGTCGCCTCGTGCCGCAGCCGGTCGGTCAGCAGCCGGGCCTCGGTGATGTCCTCCATGAGCGCCAGCTGGTACTGCGGGACCCCCGAGGAGTCCCTGAGCAGCGACACGGAGAGGTTGGTCCACAGCGCGGTGCCGTCGGGGCGGTAGTACGGCTTGGTGATCCGGTACTCCTCGCGCTCGCCGCGGACCAGCTCGCCGTAGAGCCCCCAGACGTCGGAGCCGTCCTCCGGGTGCACGAAGTCGCTGACGTTGCGGTTGCGGACGTGGTGCTCGCCGCCGAACATCTGCGTCAGCGCGCCGTTCAGCTCGATGACCCGTCCGTCGAGGTCGGCGATTCCGATGCCGATCGCCGCGCCCTCGAAAACGGCGCGAAAACGGGCCTCGCTGGCCTGCAGCGCCGTCTCGGCCTCCGCACGGGCGGCGATCGCCGCCCGGGAGATGGCCTCCTGCTCGGAGCGGGTGCGCTCGACCAGCGCGCGGGCGAACCCGGCCGCGACGGCGTGCTGCAGCCGGGCGCAGCGCGACCGGCTCTCGTCGGCCGGCAGGTCCTCCGGCGGGCAGTAGAGCACCAGGTACGCGTCGACCACCCGCAGGATGCTGGGCAGCACCTCGGGGTCGGTGCAGTGCGCCGCCACCAGCGCGGCGCCGACCTCGAAGGCCGGGCGCGGGTCGAAGGGCGTGGCCCGCAGCGCCTCGTCGAGCCCGCGGGCCAGCGGGAGCAGGTACTCCTCGAACTCCGAGCGCGTCATGGACGTCGCGGTGGCCGGGTAGATCGCTCGGCTCCATATGGTGGCGAAGCGCCGCAGGCCGTCGGCCCGTGCGTCCAGCTCGGTGTCCCCGGTGGCGTCCTGCCCGGTGCCTCCGGCCAGGTGCAGCCCGGAGCCCTCGGTTCCCGCCGGCTGTGAGGTCACGCCTTGTGCCCCACGCCGGCGAAGCCGACGAAGGCCGCGGGGTCCTCTTCGTGGCCCTCGGGGGTGTCCGGATGCCAGTCGGGCATCGACACCAGACCGGGTTCCACGATGTCGAAGCCCTCGAAGAACGGCTCCAGCTCGGCGCGGGTGCGCATGATCAGCGGGGAGCTGGCCTTGCGGTAGACGCCCTGGACGCCGCCGCCCTGCTCGGCCGAGATGGGGCCGCCCTCGGTCGAGGCGTGGGTCAGCACCAGCAGGCTGCCGGGGGCGAGCGCGTCCCGCAGTTCGGCCACCGCGGCGGCCGGGCCGTCCTCGTCGGGCACGAAGTGGAGGACGGCGACCAGCAGCAGCGCCACCGGCTTGTCGAAGTCGAGCAGTTCGGTGGCCTCGGGACTGGTCAGGATGTCCTTGGGCTTGCGGAGGTCGGCGGCGGCGATCCGGGCCGTCGGATTGCCGTCGAGCACCGCGCGGCTGTGCGCGACGGCGACCGGGTCGCTGTCGACGTAGAGCACCCGGGCGCCGGGGCTGGCGGCCTGGGCGACCTCGTGCACGTTGCCGAAGGTCGGTATGCCGGAGCCGATGTCCAGGAACTGGGTGATGCCCTGGTCGACGGCGTAGCGGACGGCCCGGCGCATGAACGCCCGGTTCGCCTGCATGATCTTGGGGAGTCCCGGAAAGATCTCCATGGCCCGGCGGGCTGCCTCGCGGTCCACCTCGAAGTTGTGCGAACCACCGAGGTAGTAGTCGTAGATGCGCGACACACTCGGTACCGAGAGGTCAATACCCTGGGGTGCCCAGGCGGGACGCTCCATCACGGTCTCCAGCTCATCAGATGATCTTGGTATGCCCAAGATACCGGCCTACTCTCCACCAAAGGCTATCGATCACCGGAGCTAAGCGGAATATCATCCGGAAATGGTCCGTCCGTTTTCGGCGAGAACTCCCGGCATATGCACCTGCCAAAACGCGCCGCTGCGGATTCGCGCACCTGTACGGGCCCACCGGCCGCCTGCCGGTGGGCCCGTACAGGTGCCCCGTACATGTGCCGAGGCCCCGGCGGTGGGCGCCGGGGCCTCGGTGGGCTTCAGGAGGACGTCAGCAGGTGCCTTCGTCCAGCCAGACGCCCCATTCGCCCGTGGTGCCGGGCTCCTCGTTCTGGGTCCACCACTTGGCCTTCCACTTGTGGCCCTTGTGGGAGACCTCGGTGCCGCCGGTGTACACCGCGGCGCCGCTCCACGCCGCCACCGTGCACTGGCCGGGCGGGTTGGTCGGCGGGGTGGTGGGAGGCGTCGTCGGCGGGTTCGTGGGCGGGGTGGCCCCGGCGAACTTCACCGAGAACTTCGCGAATTCCCAGGGGGTCTGCGGAACGCTGCTGCAGACGCCCGACGTGGTGCCGTTGTCGGGCGGGGTGCACTGGCGGTCACGGTTGAGCGACCAGAAGGTGAACCGTCCCATTCCGTGACTGGTGGCGTAGTCCAGCACGGTCTGGAAATCGGCCTGGCGGAAGTACTCGCCGGTGTCGCTGCGGCCGTTCATTCCGGAGAAGCCCTCGTGGGCGTAGGCGGTCGCCGCGTTCCAGCCGAACGTCGTCTGCAGGATCGTGTTGAAGTTGGTGAGCGCGCTGGTCTGCGCCGCCGCCCCGTTGAAGCCGCCGTCGAACGGCATGATCGAGAAGTTGTTGGGCGTGAAGCCCTGGGCCTTGGCCTCGTTCAGCATCTGCTTGCCGAACCAGCCGGTGCCGTCGGCCGTGCCGGCCGTGGTCACCGAGACGTAGAGGCCCGGGTTGTTCTGCTGGAGGATCTTCGCCGCGCCGATCTCGTGGGCTATCGCGGTGGCGTTCTCGTACTCCGGCTCCTCGAGGTCGAAGTCGATCGCCTTCAGCTGGTACTTGGTGAGCACCTGCTGGTACGCGGCGGCGGTCGCCTCCGAGGTGGAGCATGCCTGGCCGAGCTTGGTGCCGCCGTAGCCGCCGATCGAGACGGACACGTCGCCGCCCTTGGCGCGGATCCCGCTGATCACCGCGGCCACCGCGGTGTCGGAGGAGACCGCCGCGGTGCCGTCCCAGGTCGGGGTGCAGCCGCCGCCGTTGGGGGCGAGGATGAACGCGAGCTGGAACGCCTTGAGCCCGGTGGCGTCCATGATCGCCCCCGCGTCGGGCGGGTTGTTGTCCCGGGGCATCAGGTAGGGCGCCGCCGCGTACCAGTTGTTGCCCAGAGCGGCCGCCGAGGTCTCGGCGCCGGACGCCTGACCCGTGCCGAGGGTGGCCGCGGCGGCGAGTCCGGCTGCCGCGAGGGTGGCTGCCGCCACCCCGGAACAGAGTGCTTTGAGGCGCTTCACGTCGTACCTCCTGTGGGGGGAAACGCAGCCAGAATCCAGCCGTGACGCGACCCCGTCAAGGCTTTGGACTAGACCTAGGACTAAACCACTAAAAGCCTGCGACCTGGCGTGGCGTCAGATCTTGAACAGAGTTGACGCGTTGTCGTGGCACACGGCGCGCAGCCAGTCGTCCCCGAGGCCGAGCCGGCTCAGCGACTCCAGACCGTGGAGGTAGGAGTACGGGATGTTCGGGAAGTCGCTGCCCCACAGGATCCGGTCGCCGAGGTCCGCGAGCCGCGCGCGCTCCCCCTTCGGCAGCGGCGCGGACTCCTCGGAGAAGTCGGTGAACGCCATCGTCGTGTCCAGCAGGACGCCGGGGTGGCGCTCGGCCAGGTCGAGGAAGGCGGTGTAGTCGGGCATCCCCATGTGCGCGACGACCAGCCGCAGCCCGGGGTGCCGCTCCAGCACCCGGGCGATCGGGCCGGGCCCGGTGAACGCGCCGGGCACCGGCCCGGACCCGCAGTGCGTCACCACCGGGACGCCTGCCTCGGCCAGCAGCCCCCAGACCGGCCGCAGCAGGACGTCGCCGGGGTCGTAGGCGCCCACCTGGAGGTGCGACTTGAAGACCCGGGCGCCGCCCTCGACGGCCGCCCGGACGTAGTCCGCGGCACCCTCCTCCGGGAAGAAGGTGGCGGTGCTCAGGCAGTCCGGGGTCCGAGCGGCGAAGTCCGCCGCCCAGCCGTTGAGCCAGCGCGCCATTCCCGGCTTGTGCGGGTAGACCATCGAGGTGAACGCCCGGACGCCGAACCCGCGCAGCACCGCGAGCCGTTCGTCCTCCTGGTGGCGGTAGGCGATGGGCCAGTGCCGGCCCACGAGCGGCCCGGCGGCGTCGAAGTACGCCCACACCTTGTCCAGCACGCGCTCCGGCATGAAGTGCGTGTGCACGTCGATCAGCCCCGGCAGCCCCAGCCCGCGCCAGAACGCCGTCACCCGTGCGTCGTCCGCGCCCGTCCCCGCCATGCGATCCCCGCCCGTCCTGTACGGCCCGATCCGTACGGCCCCGATCGGTACGGACCCGGTCCGTCCGGCCCGTCCGCGACATGATCGCAGAGGGTGCCCGGCCGGTGGCGGCGCACCGTCCGGCCGGTGCTTTCCGACCGCCGGACCGGGTCAGGTCGCAATTGTCGGTCCGGCGGCGGATCCTGGCCCCATGGGAAACACCTATCGGGGCTGGGCAACAGTGATCGCGGACGGGGCCGGGACACCGGTCGAGGCCGACCTCTACGCGATCCAGGAGAAGGGCCGCCTGTCGGCCTGGCACGGCAGCCTCCACGCGACCGTGGGCGGCAGCCGCTGGGCGGTGCGCGGCAAGACCCTTGACCTGCGGCTGCCCAACGGACGGCAAGGAGAGTGCGTCATCACCAAGGTGTTCCCGGAGACGGGACGCGCGGAGGTCACCGGCAACGGCCCGGTCCCCTTCGGAGCGGAACACGAGAGGTAGCCGGGGACGAGCCGCCCCGGCCCCTCGTCGAGGGGCCGGGGCGGCAGGACCCACGTGGCGCACGGTGCCTCCCGACGACCGGTGCGCTTCCGCGGGCGCTCATGCGGAGGGATACCCCCTCCGCGCAGGGCTGTCGGGAGCCGCGTCAGCAGGCCAGGGAGAGCGGCGGGCGCCACACGCCGCCGTCCCCGGGGGTCCCGGTCGCGGTGCCGTAGTCGAGCGGCAGGAAGAGGGATCCGGCGGCGGTCTCGTTCCTGCTGCCCGTCCACAGGTCGATGCCCTGGAACGGCCGGCCGTCCACGACGCTGACGGTGCGGGGCTGGCCTCCGCAGGAGTTGGCGGAGAAGACCCGGCGGCCGTTGGCCGGCTGGCCGAAGCCCAGGTTCACCGGCGCGGTCCACGTGCCGTACAGGCTCGTGGCGGTGGCGTAGCCGGTTCCGGTGCCCGTGCAGTAGCCGCAGTTGACGTCGGAGTAGGTCAGCACGTACCGGCCCGAGTCCGCGTCGTACCAGCCGCCCGGACTCTCGATGTGGGAGAGGCCGGCGGCACCCCGGACGCCCGTGCCGTCACCGCCCACGCCCCAGGTGTTGAGCTCCTCGATGTTCAGTGCGGCGCTGCCCGGCATCGTGCACACCAGGGCCGGACGGGCGCCGGGGGTCGCGCCGGCGATGAAGCCGAAGTCGCCGTTGCCCGCGCAGATGGTCAGCGACGGTTTGGCGTAGGAGCCGTACGGCGGCCCGGCCGAGGGACCGCAGGGACCGAGGGGGCCGTTGCAGCCCATCGCGTTGTACGCGTTGGCGTGGTTGCGGGCGTAGTCCGCCGGTGAGTTGAACCACAGGATGAAGACGCCGTCGTCGCTGCCCCAGCCGGTGCGCTGGAGCATCCTCGGGTTGAAGCACCCGTAGGCCGATCCGCCGCCGCACTCGGTCTGCCACGTCGTGCCCGTCCACGGGTCGGTGTCGGCGGGCGAGAAGAGCCGGACCGGAGTGGACCACGGCCCGCTCAGGGACGGCGCGCTGGAGGCCCCGAACCCGCACCAGGTGCTGGGAACCTGCCACTGGAAACCACAGCGGTACTGGGTTCCGTAGGCGTAGTAGGTGCCGCCGAACTTCTGGACGACCCCGTCGTGCAGGTCGAGCGAGAGCGGCAGCGCGAAGGACGGCGGAGGCGCCTCGGCCTGCGAGGCGGGTGCGGCGGCACCCAGGAGGACCGAAGCGGCAAGAACAAGAGCGGCGAGTAAGGCCCGGGTACGGGACACGACGCCTCCTGATTCCGATCGGAGAGTCAATCCGCGCGACATGCGCACTCGTAAGATTACGTAGGAAACAGAAATCTGAGCAAGAGAGTCGACCGCAATATTCAGTAGAATTCAGTAAGTAACGGCGTCAGACCGTGAGTTGCTAGGGCCACGCTGCCGGATCTTGCTAGCTTGTTCCCTGGCAGGCCGAACGGCGTTTCTGGAGGAGAGCGGACGGCGTGAACCGGGACCCCGAAGCATGGAAGAGGCTCGGCAGGCTGCTCCGCGACGCCCGGGACCGGCGCGGGCTCACCCAGGCGAAGCTCGCCGAGGAGGCCGGGGTCTCCACCAAGGCCGTGTACAGCGCCGAGGCCGGCGCCACGCCCCTGAAGCAACTGCCGCGCACCGTCGTCAAGATCGCGGCCGCGCACGGCTGGACTCCGGAGAGCGTGCACCTCGTCCTCGACGGAGGCGATCCGGTGCCGGCCTCCCGTCCGCAGGCGCGGCTGGAGCGGCCCTCCGTGCCACCAGCGGGCGGCCCCCCGCCGGCCCCCGGAAGCCTCGACCTGATCGAACTGATGCCCAGGGTCTACGAGTTCGGCCGCCTGTGCTCGGCACTGGGCGGGGACCCGGCGCTGCGCGACGCCTTCGAGACCGCGCTCCAGCGGCTCGTGGAGTCGATCCCCCGTCAGGCCGCGGCGACGCGGAACGACCACCGCCTGGCGGCGTACCGCCCGCACGCGGCGGGTGAGGGACCCGCACGCGACGACGAGGAGCGCATTCTGCGGGCGATGGAGCGCCCCGAGGAGTAGCCCGAAGGCCTACTTCCCTCGGCGGCGCACTTGGGGTACATCTGATGATCTACCGGGGTGCCTCCCACTCGTCTGATAGACGGAGGGGACATATGCCCTATTCGCCGGCCGTACTGCTGGATGAGATGCGCATCCCCGTACTGCGGGTGTGGCTCCGCGACACCTGGGGCGCCTGGTCGCCGGTCCATCGCAAGATCGTCATCGCGACGGGTCTCAGCCCCGTCCAGGAACGGTGCGTTCTCGCACACGAGCTCGAACACGTCCTCTGCGACGACGCGGCGTGCGGCTTCGGAGTCCTCGGTGTCCATCAGGAGAGGCGGGCCGACCTCGAGGCCGCCCGCAAACTGGTCGCCCTGTCCGACCTCGCCGCGGCGGCGGGGTGGGCTCCCGACGTCCGCGCCGCGGCCGCGGCGCTCGGCGTCACCGAGCGCGTCCTGCGCATTCGCCTCCACGACCTGCGCGGGGAGGGATGGCCGTGGCCGGCCGCGTCGGAGCGGGCGCGGCGGCGCGGGTCCCCCCGCCACGGCCGGAGGGGGGACCCGCCGCTGATCAGCTGATGCCGACGGCGGCCAGGGCGCGGCGCTGGCCCGGGCTGGGGTGGGCCGGCCAGTAGAGGTAGCAGACGCCGCCGGTGCCGCTGCTGACCTTGCCCGAGGCGTTGTAGCGCTTGGTGCGCAGCCAGATCGTCTCGAACTGGGCCCGCTTGTAGACGTGGCGCACCACCTCGTCGCTCGCGCTGGCGGGGTCGTTGGCCACCACGTCGCCGTCGGCGGTGAAGCCGGCGACGCACATCAGGTGCCCGGAGGTGCCGTAGCCGGCGCCGTCCAGTTCGGTGGCGAGGAAGGACTGGGACGTTATCACCGGGATGCCGGCGCGGATCAGCCGTTCGACGTCGTCCAGCGAGCGCAGCCGGGTCACGACGCCCTGCAGGTCGCGGTAGGTCGCCGCGTAGGCGGCGTTGAACGGCCAGTTCCCGCAGCCCTGGTACTGGTAGTCGTACGTGAAGCGGGCCGCGTGGTCGACCTGCGGATCGGCGAAGGCCGGGTCCACCCAGGCGAGGTCGGCCGCGGAGGGCCGCCGGCCCCAGTACTCGACGACCATCTGCGAGGACGTCGGGCTGCACCAGGCCTCGCCGCCGTTGTCGTACTCCGGGTACTCGCCCTTGTGGATGTTCTGCGAGTAGCGCGGTACCGGCAGTTCGATGCCGGCGCCCGCGCCGGGCACCGAGGCCGGGACGGTGAAGCGGTCCGGGATGGTGGAGGCCATCGCGCCCAGCCGCCAGAGCGTCGGGGTGAGCCGGCTGCCGGGCCTGCGGTACAGCGTCGCCCGCAGCCGGTACGACGCGAGCAGCGGGCCGGCCGCCGCGTCGTCGACGGAGAAGGTGTCGGTCCAGACGCTGCTCTTCCCGTCGGTCTGGTCGTCGACCGAGGTGCGCTTGATGTCGCCGTCCCCCGAGGCCCAGCGGCCCAGCACGTAGGCGGGGGTGGCCGTGCCGTCGGTGTACGTGCCGAGCAGCTCGACCTGGAGCCAGGTGCCGGCCGGGGTGCGGGCGTTCCACGAGGCGATCAGCTCGCTCGCGGGGTGCTCCAGCGTGCGCACCGGGGAGGTCCAGGTGGCGGAGTCCCAGGTGGCCGTGGTGCCGGTGTGCGGGTCGGTGTAGTCGAGCGAGCCGCTGGGGTGGTCGATGACCAGGCCGGGCCGGGCCCCCGCCACCGGGCGGGTGCCGCCGCGCTCGCCGCACCGCCAGTCGGTGTACGAGGTCCAGCCGGTGTAGTCCACCGGCGCGCTGTCCGCCGGGCCGCCGCGGGCGGGAGCGCTCCGGTCCGCGGCTCCCCCCTCCTCCGTCTCCCCCGGCCTGCCGGCGGCTCGCGGGGCGGCGGCCGCGAGGGTCGCGGGCGCGGCCGCGGTGGCGGCCACGGCGGCGAGCGCGGCGGTCAGGACGGTGCGCCGCGGAGCGGGTCTGGTCATGGCGGTGTTCCCCTCGCTGTGAACGACGGAGTCGGTCCTGCCGCGCCGGCGGGCACGCGGCGGATGCGCCTTACTATCGCGGCTCCCCCGGCTCTTCTGCCAGGGTTTCCACCGCGCGCCCCGGAGCAACATTGGAGCAGACCACTGGCGCTCCGCCGGGACGAACACCCAGGTCCGGCCCGGCGCCGCCCGGTCGGGCTAGCCGGGCAGCACGACGAGGTCACGGCCCGTCAGGTTCAGCCGTTCGCCCGCGTTCTCGGTGCAGACCGCGATGTCCTCGATGCGGGCGCCGAACCGGCCGGGGAGGTAGATGCCCGGTTCGATGGAGAAGGCCATGCCCGGCTCCAGCGGGCGGTCGCTGCCCGCCACGATGTACGGCTCCTCGTGCGTCTCCAGGCCGATGCCGTGCCCCGTGCGGTGGATGAAGTGGTCGCCGTAGCCGGCCGCGGCGATGATGTCGCGCCCGACCGCGTCCAGCGCCTCGGCCGTGATCCCCGGGCGCACCGCCTCCACCTGGGCGTGCTGCGCGCGCTGCAGCACGTCGTACAGCTCCCGGAAGTCGGCGTGCGGTTCCCCGACGGCGTAGGTGCGCGTCGAGTCGGAGCAGTAGCCGTCCTCGGTGGTGCCGCCGATGTCGACCACGACCGGGTCGCCGGCCTTGACCACGCGGTCGGAGACCTCGTGGTGCGGGCTGGCGCCGTTGGGCCCCGAGGCGACGATGACGAAGTCGACGGTGGCGTGGTCCGTCGCGAGGATCGCGTCCGCGATGTCGCGGGCGATCTCGCGCTCGGTGCGTCCCGGCCGCAGCCACTCGCCCATCCTGCGGTGCACCCGGTCGATCGCGGCCCCCGCCCGGCGCAGCGCGGCCACCTCGGCCGGGCTCTTGCGCATCCGCAGCTCCTGCAGCACCCCGCCGGCCAGCACCGCCTCGGCCTTCGGCAGGGCGGCGGTGAAGGCGAGCAGCTTCTCGGCCCACATGTGGTTGTCGACGGCGACCCGGCGGGCGCCGGCCGGCAGCCGTCCGGCGATCAGCTCATAGGCGTTGTCGGTCTCGGCGAAGCCGGTGATGTCGATCCCCAGGGCGCCGACGGGCGAGGCCAGGGCGGCCGGCCGCTCCAGGGCGGGGACGACGAGGAAGGCGTCGCCCTCGGCGGGTACCACCAGGCACGTCAGGCGCTCCAGCGGCAGCGCCTGGTAGCCGGTGAGGTAGCGCAGGTCGGCGCCGGGCGAGATGAGCAGGGCGTCGAGGCCCGCACGGGCGGCGGCCTCACGGGCGAGTTCGAGGCGCTCGGCCGGGTAGAGCCCGACGGCGGCGGAGGCGGAAGCGGAGGAGTCGGTCACGCGTCACACGGTAGACGTACGGGGCGCCCGGCGGAGGGCGCCCGGCGGGTCGCGTCGCGGTGAACGGCGCCCGCCGGCGGGACGTCGCGCCGTGCCGCGGGCTCGCTACGCTGAGCCCGATGAACGATCACGCCGCCCCCGCCCCGTGCGACCCCCTCGCGGGGTTCGCCGCGCATCTGCGGGAGCTGCCGCCCTCCTGCGGCCCGGTCCGGGTCGTCGCGGTGGACGGGCACGCCGGCTCCGGCAAGACCACGTACGCCGCCCGCCTCGCGGCCGCGCTCGGCGGCGCGCCCGTCGTCCATCTGGACGATCTGGCCACCCATGACGAGCTGTTCGAGTGGACCGGCCGGCTGTGCGAGCAGGTCCTTCGGCCGCTGGCGGCCGGCCGGCCCGGCCGGCACGGCGTCTACGACTGGACGCTGCGGCGCTTCGCGGGAGTGCGCGAGGTGCCCGCCGCGCCCGTGGTCCTGCTGGAGGGCGTCGGGAGCGGGCGGGCCGCCCTGCGCCCGTCGCTGGCGCACCTGTTGTGGCTCGAGGTGCCCCGCGACACGGCCAGGGAGCGCGGGCAGCTGCGGGACGGACCGGGGATGGACGCGTTCTGGTCCTCGTGGATGCGCGCGCAGGACGCGCATTTCCTGTCCGATCCCTCGCGGCCCTTCGCCGACCATGTGGTGCTCCTGCGACCAGAGGGATACGAGATGCTTCCGGGGCCCGGGAGGCGTTCTCGAACGGCATGATCCGTCACCGAACGTGACCGGTCACCGTCGGTGCGCTGCCACTTCCGGACGACCCCGGCGGAGCCTTCGGGAGCGGCTTGACCGGGGGGGTGTACAGGAATTACGTTCTCAATACGCGGCCGCTGCGGGCCGCTCCCATGATCCGAAGCCCCCGGTTGTTCCCCCGTGACCGGGGGCTTCGCCGTGTCCGCACCCGGCCCACCGGCCCCCTGGTGCCCCATGACCCTCACCCACCGTCACCATCCGGAGTCCGTGCGTCGAGCGGCGTGGCGCCGAGGGGAGGGCTGCGCCGCCCTACGGAACGCCGGTTATCGCAGGTACGATGCGATCGGGGTGCGGTGGCAGGGGGGGGTATGACTCCCCTGTGCCAACTCCCGTTCCGATCATCGAGGTTGGGGCGGGATACAGCAGCAAGCCGCGGGGGAACGGTTGGTGGGGACCTGATGGACTTCGGGACAGAGCGCACGGGCGCCCCCGCCGGCCTCGCCTGGCTGCGCGCCGTGGACGCCTACACCGTCGGGGCGTACGCGCAGGCCGAGGAGGAGTTCCGCGCGGCCGTCCGGCTCGATCCGGGCATGGCGGACGCCTGGCTGGGCCTGCACGCGCTGCGGGCGGACACCTCGACCGCGCTGCTGCAGATGTACCGCCACCGGGACCGCTTCGGCGAGGAGCGCCGGCTGCACCGCCGGTCGCTCAACTCCTGGTACTGGCTGGGCTGGTGGGTGCAGCCGGTGCTGGAGTCCGACCGCGACCTGCTGCTCGCGCACGCCTCGCACTGGCTGGACGGCCGCCATGTCGCCGAGCTGGACCGCGCGCTGGCCGAGTGCCCGCCCGTCGACACCGACCGGCAGGTCCGCTTCCTGCACGCCTGCCGGGCCTACCTGGTCAAGGACTGGGAGCAGCTGGTCCGCAACACCGAACCCCTGCTGGGCGATCCGGCGCTCGGCATCGAGGCCGGCCTGTTCGGCGGCATGGCCCGCGTCCGGCTGGAGCTGTGCGGGCAGGCCGAACCGCTGCTCGCCGCCGCGCTGATGCGCTGCCGCAGCGAGCAGCCGCAGCGCAAGGAGCTGCGCTACTGGCTGGCCCGCGCCTACGAGGGCACCGGCCGCACCGCCGCGGCGCTGCCGCTGTACCGGGCGGTGCACCGGGTGGACCCGGCCTTCATGGACACCGCCGCCCGGCTGGCGGCGATCAACGAGTCCGACGGGCTCGACGAGGGCGCGGCGGCCGGACTGGCGGCCGTCTCGCTGTCCGGCTTCGGCCAGGCCTCCCCCGACGTGCTCGACGGTCCGGACGCCGCGCTGCTGACCGGCGAGCCGCTGGACGGCCGCGGCCCCGGCACCGAACTGGAGGAGCCGACGCTGACGCTCGGGCCGCCCGACGACGACGTGCGGGAGAAGGCCGGGGCCGGGTCACCGGCCCTGCCGCCCCCGCTGTCGATGACGGCGCCCGACCCGATGCTGCTCGGCCAGGCGCTCGCGGAGCTGGACCGCATGGTCGGCCTGGAGCCGGTGAAGCGGCAGGTGCGGGCGCTGTCCGCGCAGCTGCGGATGGCGCGGCTGCGGGCCGGCCAGGGGCTGCCCGTGCAGCCCCCCAAGCGCCACTTCGTCTTCTCCGGCCCCTCCGGCACCGGCAAGACCACCGTGGCCCGGATACTCGGCCGGGTCTTCTACGCGCTCGGGCTGCTCGGCGGCGACCATCTCGTCGAGGCCCAGCGGTCCGATCTGGTCGGCGAGTTCCTGGGGCAGACCGCGGTCAAGGCCAACGAGCTGATCGACTCCGCGCTCGGCGGGGTGCTCTTCGTGGACGAGGCGTACGCCCTGTCCAACTCCGGCTACTCCAAGGGCGACGCCTACGGCGACGAGGCGCTGCAGGTGCTCCTCAAGCGCGCCGAGGACAACCGCGACCGCCTCGTGGTGATCCTCGCCGGGTACCCGGAGGGCATGGACCGGCTGCTGGCGGTGAACCCCGGGCTCAGCTCCCGCTTCACCACCCGGGTCGACTTCCCCAGCTACCGGCCGCTGGAGCTGACCCGGATCGGCGAGGTGCTGGCCGCCGACAACGGCGACCACTGGGACGAGGAGGCGCTGGAGGAGCTGCGGGCCATCAGCGCGCACGTCGTCGACCAGGGGTGGATAGACGAGCTGGGCAACGGCCGGCTGCTGCGCACCCTGTACGAGAAGAGCTGCGCGTACCGCGATCTGCGGCTGTCGGACTACCCGGGCTCGCCCAGTCGTGACGATTTGTCGACTCTTCGGCTCCCGGACCTGATGCAGGCGTACGGCGAGGTGCTGTCCGGCCGCGGCCCGGGGGTGCCGCCGGGCGAACCGGCCGAGTAGGGCCGGTCCGCCGCGGCGGCGGCGGGCTTCGTCAGGCCCGTCCGGCGATCGTCGGCAGCTCCCGGTGCGCCGGGTCGCGGACCTCGCCGACCAGCATCTCCAGCACGTCCTCCAGCGCGACCAGCCCGATCGGCCGGCCGTCGGCGTCCGCGACCGCCGCGAGGTGCGAGGCCGCGCGCCGCATCTCGGTCAGCGCGTCGTCCAGCGGCAGGTCGGCACGGAGCGTCGCCATCGGGCGCCAGAGCCGCTGCGGCACCGGCCAGGTGCCGTCCTCGACGTCCAGCACGTCCTTGACGTGCAGATAGCCGAGGTAGAGGCCGTCGGGGCCGGCCACCGGGAAGCGTGAGTACCCGGTGTGGACGGTCAGCTCCTCGACCTGGCGCGGGGTGACCGACGGATCGACCGTGATCAGCTCGGCGGGGCGCAGCAGGACCTCGGTGACCGGGCGGCTGCCCAGCTCCAGGGCGTCCTCCAGGCGCTCCTGCTCGTCGTGGTCGAGCAGCCCGGCACGCCGGGCGTCCTCGACGAGCACCGTCAGCTCCTCGCTGGTGAAGACGGAGTCGACCTCGTCCTTCGGCTCGACCCGGAACAGCTTGAGGATGACCCGCGCGCAGCTGCCCAGCACCGAGATCACCGGACGGAACAGCCGGGCGAAGGCCACCAGTCCCGGGCTGAGCCACAGGGCGGTCTTCTCCGGGGCGGCCATCGCCAGGTTCTTCGGCACCATCTCGCCGATCACCAGGTGCAGCGAGACCACGATGGCGAGCGCCAGCACGTACCCGACCGGATGCACCAGCCCTTCGGGCATCCGCACGGCCTCGAAGAGCGGCTCCAGCAGGTGGGCGATGGTCGGCTCGGCGACCGCGCCCAGGGTGAGCGAGCAGACGGTGATGCCGAACTGGGCCGCCGCCATCATGCGCGGCAGGTTCTCCAGCCCGTACAGGACGGTACGGGCCCGGCGCTGCTCGGCCGCGAGCGGTTCGATCTGGCTGCGGCGGACCGAGACCAGCGCGAACTCCGCCCCGACGAAGAAGCCGTTGGCGAGGACCAGCAGCACGGCGAAGATCAGTTGGAGGAAGCTCATCGGGCGTCCCCCTGCTCGTCCTCGGTGTCGGTGTCGCTTCCGGTGCGCACGATGCGCACCCGTTCCGCCCGGTGGTGCGCGACCTCCCGCACCCGCAGCTCCCAGCCGGGCAGCTCCGCGGTGTCACCCGGCTCGGGGATGCGGGCCAGCAGGTCCGCGACGAGCCCGGCGACCGTCTCGTACGGGCCCTCGGGGGCCTGCAGTCCGATCCGGGCGAGCGTGTCGACGCGGCAGCCTCCGTCGGCGTCCCAGGCCGGCAGGCCGTCCTCGGCCGGGGCCTGCGCCAGTTCCGGCAGGTCCACGGCGTCGTGCTCGTCGCGCACCTCGCCGACGAGTTCCTCGACGATGTCCTCCAGGGTCACGACCCCGGCCGTGCCGCCGTACTCGTCGACGACGACGGCGATCGGCTGCTGGCTGCGCAGCAGCTGCAGCAGCTGCCGTCCGGCCAGCGTCTCGGGGACCAGCAGCGGCGAGACCGCGATGCGGCCCACCGGGGTGCGGTCGCGCAGCGGGGCCGCGACGGCCAGGGCGTTCTTGAGGTGGACCATGCCGATGATGTCGTCCAGCCGCTCGCGGTAGACCGGGAAGCGCGACAGCCCGGTGGCCCGGGTGAGGTTCAGGACGTCGGCGGCGGTGGCGGTGTCCTCCAACGCGCTGACCCGCACCCGCGGCGTCATCACGTTGGCGGCCGTCAGGTCGCCGAGCGACAGGGTGCGGACGAACAGGTCGGCGGTGTCCTGCTCCAGGGTGCCGGCCTGCGCGGAGTGCCGCGCGAGCGAGACCAGTTCGCTGGGGGTGCGCGCCGAGGCCAGTTCGTCGGCCGGCTCCACACCGAGCATCCGCACGAGCCGGTTGGCGATCGTGTTGAGCACTTCGATGACCGGTCGGAACGCGGTGGAGAACACCCGCTGCGGGCCGGCCACGAACCGGGCCACCTGCAGCGGGCGGGAGACCGCCCAGTTCTTGGGGACGAGCTCGCCGACGACCATCTGCACGGCCGAGGCGAGCATCATGCCGATGACGACGCCGACCCCGGGGGCCGCGCCCTCGGGCAGTCCGACCGCGACGAGCGGGCCGGTGAGCAGCTGGGCCAGGGCCGGTTCGGCGAGCATGCCGACCACCAGCGAGGTGATCGTGATGCCCAGTTGGGTGCCGGAGAGCTGGAACGACAGCTTCCGCAGCGCGGCCACCACGCTGCGGGCCCGGCGGTCGCCCCCGGCGGCGGCGCGTTCCGCGGCCGGCCGGTCGACGGTCACGAGACCGAACTCGGCGGCGACGAAGAAGCCGTTGGCGAGGATCAGGACGAATGCCGCGCACAGCAGCAGCAACGAGGTGCTCATGCCGCCGCTCCGGGAGTTACGCGAACTCCGCTGGAGGGAGGGGCGGCGCAGGTACTACCAGACGATTCGGACATCGTCGTTTGGGTGTCACTCCTTGGGTCGGTGGGGCCCCGCACGGCAGTCTCCACAAGCACTGCCCGGCTACCAGAGTAGTCAGGGGCGGGGCACGGTCGGCAGCCCTACCCGGTGCCGGGCTGCCCGCTGCCGCGCGCTTCGGCCAGCGCCCGCAGCCGGCGGGCGGCGCGGATCGCCTGGTCCCGGCCGCCGCCGGGCTGGATGCCCATGGCGGCCAGGCTGGTGCCGTCGGTGAGGTCGAGATAGGCCCACGGGTCGCCGGTGCGCAGATTGATCCTGACGATCTCGGCCCATTCCAGATGGCGCCGGACGACCAGGTTCACCACGGTGACCCCGGTGTCGTCCGCGACCACCTTGGGACGGCTGAGCACCGCCAGCAGGGCGAAGACCAGCACGCCCGTGATGATCATGGTGGCCCGGTCCCCCGGGCCCCAGGGCTGCGCCCCGTCACTGGGCATCATCAGCGCGACGACGGTGAGCACGGTGAGCAGCCCCGCCCCGACCGCCAGCAGCACCACACGGGTGCGGACCGGACGGAAGGTGACGGGCAGCTCGGGCGGGGCCGCGGCGGCGTCGGGACTGCCGGGCATCACAGGCGGGCGGCGTGGATGCCGGTGGTGAGGATCGCCCGGGCGCCGAGGTCGTACAGCTCGTCCATGATCCGCTGGGCGTCGCGGCTCGGGACCATCGCGCGGACGGCCACCCAGCCCTCGTGGTGCAGCGGCGAGACGGTCGGCGACTCCAGGCCCGGGGTCAGGGCCACGGCCCGCTCGACCTGCTCCACACGGATGTCGTAGTCCATCATCACGTAGCGGCGGGCGACCAGGACGCCCTGCAGCCGGCGCAGGAACTGCGCGACCTTGGGGTCCTCGGCGTCCGCGCCGGTACGCCGGATGACGACCGCCTCGGACTCCATGATCGGCTCGCCGAAGACCTCCAGCCCCGCGTTGCGCAGCGAGGTGCCGGTCTCCACGACGTCCGCGATCACCTGGGCGACGCCCAACTGGATCGCGGTCTCCACGGCGCCGTCCAGGTGCACGACGGAGGCGTCGACGCCGTGGTCGGCGAGGTGCTTCTCGACGACGCCCTCGTAGGAGGTGGCGACCGTCATGCCCGCGAGGTCCTTGACCGACTGCGCCGTGCCCGGCTCCGCGGCGTAGCGGAACGTGGAGCGGGCGAAGCCGAGCTGCAGGATCTCCTCGGCGTCCGCGCCCGAGTCCAGCAGCAGGTCGCGGCCGGTGACGCCGATGTCGAGCCGGCCGGAGCTGACGTAGATCGCGATGTCGCGCGGCCGCAGGTAGAAGAACTCCACCTCGTTGTCGGCGTCGACGAGCACGAGCTCCTTGGACTCCTTGCGCTGCCGGTAGCCGGCCTCATGGAGCATCGCCGACGCAGGCCCGGAGAGTGAACCCTTGTTGGGAACGGCGATGCGCAGCATGAGGACGGCTTCCTTTGCGGTTCGGGGCGTGCGGGAGGTCGTTCGGGAGCGGGGACGGGCGTGGGTTCGTGTGCCCGCTCAGAGGTGGGCGTAGACGTCGTCCAGGGAGATTCCCCGGGCGACCATCATCACCTGCAGGTGGTAGAGCAACTGCGAGATCTCCTCGGCGGTGCGGTCGGCGCCCTCGTACTCGGCGGCCATCCACACCTCGGCGGCCTCCTCGACCACCTTCTTGCCGATCGCGTGCACCCCGCTGCCCACCAGTTCGGCGGTGCGGGAGGTACTGGGGTCGCCGGTGGCGGCCTTGTGCTGAAGCTCGGTGAAGAGCTCCTCGAATGTCTTCTTGGCCATGGTGGCTCACACCCTACGCGGAAGTGCCGGACGCTCAGCGCCAGGGTTCGGATACTGAACGCAGGATGGTCGCGGTGGCCACCGCGGCGGTGACCGCTTCGTGTCCCTTGTCCTCGTTCGATCCGGGCAGCCCGGCCCGGTCGAGCGCCTGCTCCTCGGTGTCGCAGGTCAGTACCCCGAAGCCGACGGGAACCCCGGTGTCCACGCTGACCTGGGTGAGGCCGGCGGTGACGCCGTGGCTGACGTACTCGAAGTGCGGGGTGCCGCCGCGGATGATCACGCCGAGGGCGACGATCGCGTCGTAGCCGCGGCCGGCCAGCACCTTGGCGACGACCGGCAGCTCGAAGCTGCCGGGCACCCGCAGGACGGTCGGCTCGTCGATGCCCAGCTCGGCCAGGGCGCGCAGGGCGCCCTCGACCAGGCCGTCCATGACCTGGGTGTGCCACTGGGCCGCGATCACTGCCACGCGCAGGTCGCCGCAGTTCTTCACGGTCAGCTCGGGGGCGCCCTTACCGCTCACGTCTCTCCTCAGTTCGGTGTTCGTCGTACGGGGTGGTGCGGTTTCGTGCGGGGTGCTGCGGGGTCGTGCCGGGTGGTGCGGCGGCTACTGGTTGCCGCACGGGCTGGTCACGACCGGGTCGAGCCACGGCAGGTCGTGGCCCATCCGGTCCCGCTTCGTCCGCAGGTACCGCAGATTGTGCTCCCCCGCCGCGACGGCCATCGGCTCGCGGGAGAGGACCTTCAGGCCGTGGCGGGTGAGCGCGTCGACCTTCTCGGGGTTGTTCGTCAGCAGCCGCACCGACCGCACGCCGAGGTCGGCGAGCATCTGGGCCGCGGCCCCGTAGTCGCGGGCGTCGGCGGGCAGGCCCAGTTCCAGGTTGGCGTCCAGGGTGTCGCGGCCGAGCTCCTGCAGCTCGTACGCGCGCAGCTTCGACAGCAGGCCGATGCCGCGGCCCTCGTGGCCGCGCAGGTAGACGACGACGCCCCGGCCCGCGGAAGCCACCCTTTCGAGCGACGCCTGCAGCTGCGGTCCGCAGTCGCAGCGCTGCGAGCCGAACACGTCGCCGGTCAGGCACTCGGAGTGCACCCGCACCAGCACGTCGTCGCCGTCGGCGAGCGCGCCGTCCGCGTCCAGGTCGCCGGCGATGAGCGCGATGTGCTCGATGCCGTCGGTGGTGCTGCGGTAGCCGTACGCCCGGAAGTCGCCGAAGGCGGTGGGCAGCCGGGTCGCGGCCTCGCGGCGCACGGTGGGCTCGGCCGCGCGGCGGTAGGCGATCAGGTCCTCGATGGAGATGATCGCCAGGCCGTGCTTGCGGGCGAACGGCACCAGCTCGGGGAGCCGGGCCATCGTGCCGTCCTCACGGGCGATCTCCACGATCGCCGCGGCCGGCCGCAGCCCCGCCAGCCGCGCCAGGTCGACGCCGGCCTCGGTGTGGCCGTTGCGGACCAGGACGCCGCCCGGCCGGGCGCGCAGCGGGAAGACGTGGCCGGGGCGCACGAAGTCGCCCGCGACGGAGGCGGGGTCGGCCAGCATCCGGATGGTGGTGGCCCGGTCGGCGGCGGAGATGCCGGTGGAGACCCCGTGCGCGGCGCTCGCGTCGACGGAGACGGTGAACGCGGTCTTCATCGACTCGGTGTTCGCCTCGACCATCTGCGGCAGTTCCAGCCGGTCGAGCTCAGGGACCTCCATCGGCACGCAGATCAGCCCGCGGCACTCGGTCATCATGAAGGCGACCAGCTCGGGGGTGGCCTTCTCGGCGGCGATGATGAGGTCGCCCTCGTTCTCGCGGTCCTCGTCGTCGACCACGACGACGGGGCGGCCTGCGGCGATGTCGGCGATGGCCCGCTCGACCGGGTCGAGCGTGAGGTCACCGTCGTGGTCGGTGTACCAGGTCTGCAGCGCACTCATGCCGTGACTCCATCCGGGACGGTCCCGCTCGGCGCCCTGTCGGTCCGGGTCTGCAGCCACCAGGCGCGCAGACCGAGGAGGACCAGGACGAAGTAGATGACATAGACCAGGCCCGAGAAGGCCAGCCCGTTGTTGAAGGCGAGGGGGACGCCGACCACGTCGACGGCGAGCCAGGCGAACCAGAACTCCACCCAGCCGCGGGCCTGGGCGACCATGGCGGTCAGCGTGCCGACGAAGATGTACGCGTCGGGCCACGGGTCCCAGGACAGCTTCGGGAAGGCGGTGAAGAGCAGCGCCAGGGCGACGGTGCCCGCGGCGGTGCCGGCCACCAGCCAGGCCCGCTCGGTCCAGGTGGCGAAGCGGATGGCGAGGCGGCCCTTGGTCGCCCCGCCGCGCCGCCACTGGGCCCAGCCCCACACCGCGACGGTGATGACCACGAGCTGCTTGCCGATGCCGCCGCTGAGGTGCGCGGAGGCGTAGGCGGCGACCAGCACCAGGCCGGAGAGCAGCTGGACCGGCCAGGTCAGCATGGAGCGGCGCCAGCCGAGCGCGAGGGCGCCGAGGCCGAGCAGGTTGCCGGCCATGTCCGACCAGAGGATGTGCTGGTCGAAAGCGGTGAACGCCTCGCTGTTGAGCCAGTCGAGCGCACTCATGGCGTGGTCTCCGTCCGGTTCGCGCCGAGCAGCCGCTCGACGTACTTGGCGAGTACGTCCACCTCGAGGTTGACCGGGTCGCCGGGCTGCTTGAAGCCGAGCGTGGTGAGCGCGAGGGTGGTCGGGATGAGGCTGATGGTGAAGTAGTCGGGGCCCGCGTCGACGACGGTGAGGCTGATGCCGTCGACGGTGATCGAGCCCTTCTCCACGACGTAGCGGGTCAGCTCGGCGGGCAGCGAGACCTTGACGAGCTCCCAGTGCTCGGCGGGCGTGCGCTCGACGATGGTCCCGGTGCCGTCCACGTGGCCCTGGACGAGGTGGCCGCCGAGGCGGCCGCCGAGCGCCATCGGGCGCTCCAGGTTGACGCGGGATCCGGCGGCCAGCGCGCCGAGGCTGGAGCGCTTGAGGGTCTCGGCCATCACGTCGGCGGTGAACTCGCCGTCCCCGAAGTCCACGACGGTCAGACAGACGCCGTTGACGGCGATCGAGTCGCCGTGCTTGGCGCCTTCGGTGACGACGGGGCCGCGCACCCGGAAGCGGGAGGCATCGGCCAGCTCCTCGACTGCGGTGATCTCGCCCAGTTCTTCGACGATTCCGGTGAACACTCAGTTCTCCTCGGCGTGCGGGTATGCGGTGATGCGGAGGTCGGGGCCGATGCGGACCGCTTCGGTCACATCGAGCCGCAACGCCTGCGTGATGGTGGTGATTCCGGCGTCCGCCATCGCGGCAGGACCGGCGCCGAGCAGGACGGGCGCGAGGTAGCCGACGACCTTGTCGACGGCGCCCGCGGCCACGAAGGCGCCGGCCAGGGTCGGGCCGCCCTCCAGGAGCACGGAGCGGACTCCGCGCTCGTACAGGGCGGTGAGCAGGGCGGGGATGTCCAGTCCGGGGCCGTCGGCCGCGCGGGGCAGCCGGACGGTCTCGGCGAGGCCGTCCAGGTGCGCGGTCGCGGTGTCCTGGGCGACGGCGATCAGCGTGGGCGCGGCGCCGTCCAGCACCCGGGCGCCGGGCTTGACGGTCGCGGCGGTGTCGACGACGACCCGCAGCGGCTGGGTGGCGCCGTCCAGGCCGCGCACCGCGAGGTGCGGGTCGTCGGCGCGCAGGGTGCCGGAGCCCGCGACGACGGCGTCCGCCTCGGCGCGCAGCCGGTGGACGTCGGCGCGGGCCGGTTCGGAGGTGATCCAGCGGCTGGTGCCGTCGGCGGCGGCGATCCGGCCGTCCAGGGTGCTCGCGTACTTCCACACCACGAAGGGGCGGCGGCGGGCGAGGGTGGTCAGCCAGACCTCGTTGCCGCGGGCGGCCTCGGCGGCGAGCAGCCCGCCCTCGACGTCGATCCCGGCGGCGCGCAGCGTTTCGGCGCCGCCGGTGGCGTCGGGGTTCGGGTCGGCGACCGCGTAGACGACGCGGGCGACGCCCGCCTCGATGAGGGCCTGGGAGCAGGGGCCGGTCCGGCCGGTGTGGTCGCAGGGCTCCAGGGTGACCAGCGCGGTGCCGCCGCGGGCGGCCTCACCGGCCGCGCGCAGCGCGTGGACCTCGGCGTGCGGGCCGCCGGCCCGCTGGTGCCAGCCCTCACCGGCGGTGCGGCCCGCGGCGTCCAGGACGACGCAGCCGACGACGGGGTTGGGGCTGGTGGAGCCGAGCCCGCGGGCGGCGAGCTCGATGGCTCGGCGCATTGCCGCGATGTGGGCCGGAACTGCTGTGGCCACCGGGTCCTCCTGCCTCATGGGGCACGGACTCCGGGGCTGTCACGAAGGACAGGAAGCGGACGACGCACCAGGAGACGCCGAGGCCGGGAAACGGTTCGCCCAGGGGACGAGCCGACAGCAGCGGCGTACCGGTGATAGCCCGCCGCGCACTGCCTCCCATCCGGACTTTAACCGTCGGTCCAGGAGTTTCACCTGGTCAACCGGCCGCTGGCTGCGGACGGGTCGCGGACTGTAACCGCCGGTTCGGAATTGCACCGACCCCGGAGTGCGCAAACGTCACTGATACATGCGCCAGTCTGCCACGTCGGATCACAGCAACGGTAGAGAGGTGGCTGTGCTCTGACTCACGGAAGTGGCCGGAATACGCTGCGCCACGGGGTTCTGAGGGGGGTACCGGCCCCCCGGGCGGTGCGGGCCCGTTCGCAGGGTGTTCTCGCCGGTTCACCGTGGTTCACGGGCGGTTCACGGCGCCGGGACGAACAGATCCTCCTGGGCCGCGTCCATCGCGGAGAGCACGGCGCCGCGCAGGACCGCGCTGCCGGCGACCGTGCCGGCCCGCACGTCGGTGCTGAGCGGTGTCATCAGCGGCAGCCGCGCCGCGACCCGGCCCGCCAGCGCGTCGCCGCCGGCCCGGCCGATCTCGCCCGCCAGCACCACGCAGCCGGGGTCCAGGACGGCGCAGACGGCCGCCGTGCCGATGGAGATCCGGTCGGCCAGCTCGTCCAGGAACGCCGGGACGCGCTCCTCCTGGCCGGGGCCGCGGGCCCAGCGGACGGCGGCCTCCGCGGTGTCGATGCCGTCGCCGGGCTCGGTGAAGCCGTGCCGGCGGGCGAGCGCACAGACCGCGGCGGAGCCGGCCAGCGAGTGGAAGCCGCCCTCGCAGTCGGTGACGGACGGCAGCCGCGAGGTGCCGGGCACCGGAAGGAAGCCGATCTCGCCCGCGCCGCCCGAGGCGCCGCGCCGCAGCTGCCCGTCGAGCACGACGGCCGCCCCGACGCCGGCGCCGAGCCACAGCAGGACGAAGGTGTGCTGGCCGAGGGCGGCGCCGACCCGCTGCTCGGCGACCGCGGCCAGGTTGCACTCGTTCTCCAGCAGCACCGGGATCCCGAGCCGGCCGCGCACCTCGGTCACCAGGTCGCCGTGCCAGGCGGGCAGGGCTCCGGTGGCGCGCAGCTGGCCGGTGGCGGGGTCGACCAGGCCCGGCGCCCCGAAGGCGACGGTGTGCAGCGCCTTCGCGCCCGCCTCGCGCGCCGTGCTCTCCAGCAGTGCGGTCCCGCGCCGGGTGATCTCGTCGGGGGCGTCGGACGCGCCGACGGGCATGACCGCGGTGCCGACGGTGCGGCCCAGCAGGTCGGCGACGGTGATGGCGATGCCGGAGGTGCGGACGTCCACGCCGGCGATGAAGGCGCGGTCGGCGACGATCGCGTACAGCCGGGCGTTGGGGCCGCGGCGGTCCTCCCCCGCGGTGCCGACGACCTTGATCAGTCCGGCGTCCTGGAGCCGCTCGACAAGGTCCGCGACGCTGGGCCGGGACAGCCCGGTGAGGGTCTTCAGCTGGGCCGCGGTCAGCGGCCCCTCGCTCTGCAGCAGCCCCAGCGCCAGCCGGTCGTTGATGACGCGGGCCGTGCGCGGCGAGGCGGTGGGGCCGGCGAGCTGGGGACCTGCGTGCGCGCGGGTGGCGGTCATGCCGGAATCCTTCCAGAGACCGGACGCCGGACGGGCATCCGCAGTGCTGTTTCTATCAGGCAGGCTCCCTGATAGTTTACGCGACATGACAAGTGCAGCGACGCAGAAGGCCGAGCCGGGGCTCCGCCGCGCCCACCTAGCCATCGCGACGGTCTTCGCCGTGCACGGGTCGGTGACGGGCAACTTCGCCACCCGGATCCCGTGGATCAAGGACCACCTGGACCTCAGCGCGGGGCAGCTCGGCCTGGCGCTGGTCTTCCCGGCCCTCGGAGCGTCCCTGGCGATGCCGCTGGCCGGCCGGATCATGCACCGGTTCGGTTCACGGGCGGCGCTGCGCGGCCTGCTGGCCCTGTGGTGCGCGGCGCTGGCACTGCCCGCCGCGGCACCGAACCTGGTCGCGCTCTGCGGTCTGCTCTTCGTCTTCGGTGCCACGTCCGGCATGGCCGACGTGGTGATGAACGCGCTCGGCGTCGACGTCGAGCAGCGCAAGGGCAAGTCGATCATGTCGGGGCTGCACGGCATGTGGAGCGCGGGCACCCTGGTGGGCTCCGCGGTCGGCGTCGCCGCCGCGCACGGGAACGTCGACGCCCGGCTGCACCTGGGGGTCGTGGCCGCGCTGCTGATCCCGCTCGGCTACCTCGCCTGCGCGGGCGCCCCCGACCTGCACCCGGAACTGGACGCGGAGGCACCGCCCCGGTTCGCCCTGCCGCCGCGCGCCGCCCTGGTCATCGGGGCCATCGGCTTCTGCGCGGTCTTCGCGGAGGGCGCCAGCATGGACTGGTGCGCGGTCTACCTCCGCGAGGTCACCGGCGCCTCGGCGGGCGTCGCCGCGGCCAGCTACACCGCCTTCGCCTGCACCATGGCCCTGACCCGGCTCGCCGGGGACGCGGTGGTCCGGCGGCTGGGCCCGGTGCGGACGGTGCGGGGCGGCGGCATGCTCGCCGTCGTGGGCGGGCTGCTGGTGGTCGCGGCGGACGCGCAGCCGCTGGCCATCACCGGCTTCGCGCTGCTCGGTGTGGGCATCGCGGTCGTCGTGCCGCTCTGCTTCGCCGCCGCCGGGCACGCCGGCCCGGTACCCAGCCAGGCGATCGCCGGTGTCGCGACCGTGACGTACACCTCGGGCCTGGTGGCCCCGGCCGCCATCGGGGTCATCGCCAACGCCACGTCCCTGACGGTGTCGTTCGGGCTCGTGACGCTGCTCGCGGCGGGGCTCGTGGTGGGCGCCGGGGTGCTGCGCCCGGCCGCCGGACGGGCCGCCTCCGACCCGTCCGGCGGGTGAGCGGTGGGCTCAGCCGGTGATCGAGTCCAGCTGCTCGGCCGCCGGGCGCAGCGCCCACAGGTCGCCGCCCGGCGGGGCCTGGAGCGCGGGCAGCGCCGCGCGGGCGCGCGCGTCGCCCGCGTCGGCGGCGGCGTGCACGAGGTCGCTCGCCGCGTAGGCCCGGAAGTCCAGTTCCGGGTGCGGCCAGGGCGCCTCGCCGGTCGCGGCGGGCAGCAGGTAGTCGACCGCGGCGGAGAGCCGCTGCCCGGCCGGACCGCGGTGGGACCACAGGTCGACG
The DNA here is from genome assembly GCF_040636125.1 of Streptomyces sp. NPDC006733. NCBI lineage: Bacteria > Bacillati > Actinomycetota > Actinomycetes > Kitasatosporales > Streptomycetaceae > Streptomyces > Streptomyces sp. NPDC006733. The sequence goes on from NZ_JBEYJD010000002.1 coordinate 321,315, forward strand.
CCGACGTGCTCGCCGATCGCCGCGAGCCGGGTGAACGCCACCAGGTTGAAGGTGGAGTAGTGCCAGCTGCGGGTGCGGGAGATCTCGCCGGGCTGGCTGCCGTCGGCGGCGATCTGCGGGTCGATCCGCGCGGTGCGCGCCTTCGACACCGTCCGCGCGGCGAGCGAGCGCTGCCCGGTGGCGAGCTGCAGCGCGGCCAGCTGCATGTCGAAGAAGGTGCCGTGGTTGTTGGCGGCCGCGGCCTCCTGCGTGCCGAAGGCACCGCCCAGCCAGTCGCGGAACCCCTCGTACCAGGTGCGCATCCCGCCGCGGTCGCCGCTCGTCCAGCCGGGGGCCCCGGTGTCGAGGATGGCGGTCGCGTCCAGGACGCTGGTGAAGCCCTGGGAGAAGTCGATGATGCCGATCGCCCGGCCGTCGTACTTGCAGGGGATGATCTGCGCGTGGTCCAGGTTCGGGTTCATGCGGGTGGCCGGGTCGGTGAACCAGGTACGCAGGATCTCGGCGGCGTGCCGCGAGTAGGCCGCGTCGCCGGTGTAGTACCAGGCGAGGCTGAGGGTGTAGGCGGAGGCGAAGACGTCGCCGCGCTCGTCGTGGTCGGTGAGTTCGTCGACCTCGGGGTTGCGCTGCCCGTCCTTCTGCACGTACGGGCAGCCCATCGGGTTGTCCGCCGTCTTCGGTTGGCTCGCCCACCAGTACGGGGCCTGGCTGAGGTAGTCGTGCTTGTCGCCGCGGGGCGGCGTGCGGTCCTTGTCGGTGACGGTCCACGGCCCCTGGCCGAGCCAGCCGTCGGCCTGCGCCCGCAGGGCGGCGACGGCCCGCCGCAGCGCCGGGTCGCCCTTCGCCAGCCGCGCCCTGGTCCGCCGCAGCCGCTCGCCGTCCAGCACGACGGTCCGCGGCGCCTTCGCCGCGGCCACAGCGGCCGATGCGGCTTCGGCGGCCGGTGCGGCCACCGGTGCGCGATCGGGGGCCGCGGACGCCGGCGATGCCAGGGGCACGAGCAGGGCGGCGAGCCCGGCCACCGTGGCGAGCAGCGCTCGGCGGCCCCTACGTCTTCCGCTCATCAAACACTCCAATCACATACATGAATGGTGTTCATATTGACGACCGTGTGAGCGTAGGGCAGCCACTGCCGCCTGACAACGCCCCGGGCGGACCGAGGCCCTCCACTCGCGCTTGCGCTAGATTGCCCTTCCTCGGCACCGCGAGCCCCACCTCGTCGACCGGATCTGGATTTCCCCCTCTCTCTCTTCGCTGCGGCCCATACCAAGGAGGCGACCGCGACCGTGCCCGAGAAATGGGTAAGCGTCATCATTCCGGTCTACAACGCCGTCGACTTTCTGGACGAATGCCTGGAATCCGTCGTCCAGCAGACCATCGGTATCGACCGCATCGAGGTCGTGGCCGTCGATGACGGATCGACCGACGGCAGCGGTGAACTGCTCGACCGCTGGGCGGCGAAGCACCCGCAGATCCTGGTCCTGCACCAGGAGAACTCCGGTGCTCCCGGCGGCCCGCGCAACCGCGCCATCGACGTGGCCACCGGGGAATTCCTCTTCTTCGCCGATCCCGACGACTACTTGGGCACCGAGGCCTTCGAGCGGATGCTCGCAGCGGCCCGCCGCGACGACTCCGACGTCGTGCTCGGACGCATCCGCGGAGTCGGCCGCACGGCAGCGGCAGGACCGTTCAAGCGGAACGTCGAGCGGGGCGACATCTACAGCACCAAGGCGGTGTGGAGCCTGACCGCCCACAAGCTGTTCCGCCGGTCGCTGGTGGCCGAGCACGGACTGCGCTTCGCGGAGGGTGTCCGGCTCGCCGAGGAGCAGATCTTCATCGTGCCCGCCTATTTCGCCGCCAAGGCGATCTCGGTGGTCGCGGACTACGACTGCTACTACCTCATGATGCGCGAGGGATTCCCCCATCTCACCCAGCAGGGGCCCGATCCCGAGGTGTTCTACGGGGGCATCCGCAAGGTCCTGGAGAAGGTGGTCGAGAACACCGAACCCGGCGCCCAGCGCAACAGCCTGCTCCTGCGCTGGGGCCAGGTCGAGATCCTCGGCAAGTTCGGCCGCAATTTCCCGCGCTGGCCCGAGAAGCAGCAGAAGGCGTACGTGCGGCTCGCGTCGGAACTCCTCCACGACTTCATCCCGGAGGAGGTCCTCGCGCCGCTCTCCCCGCTCGACCAGGCGCGCGGGCAGTTGCTCCGCAGCGGTCAGATGGATGAACTGATCGCCCTCGCCCGCTTCGAGCACTCCGACTGGGCGGACCTGACCGACGTCGCCTGGCTGCCCGACAACCGGCGGTTCACCGCCAGTCTGCGCACCCGGCTGCGGGCCGACGGCCGCCCGGCGAAGCTGGAGTGCCACTTCGTGCTGCGGCGGGTGGGCGACGGGCACGAGATCGTGGTGCCCGCCGGGGAACCGGGCGGCGAGGACACGGAGCTGACGTTCGAGACCGTCTTCGACGTGCGCCACCTCGGCGCGGAGGTCCGCCGGCCGGGAGCGTGGAAGATACTGCTCCGGCTGTCCTACGGCGAGCAGTCCAGGGACTTCCCGGTCCGCTTCCCCGGCACGAAGCTCCCGGCGGGCGCGAGGGGCCGCAGGAAGTTCTTCTCCGGGGTGCGTCCGATGCTGGTCTGGCTCTCCCGCGACAAGGAGAGCCAGGCGGAGGTCATCGTCACCAACTGGCGCGGCGTCGCCGGGATGGTCAAGCGCCGGGTCCGCAAGCGGCTGGCGCGCTGACGCGGGCGCGGCGGGCGCGGGACCGGAACGCGGCGGCGGTCAGCCGTGACCGCTCGGCGTGAGGTCCTGCAGCCCGACCACCCGCAGCAGCCGCAGCCGCTCGGCGGAGTCGCTGCCCGGCCGCGCAGTGTGGACGACCAGCCGCTGGTCGTCCTCGTCGCTCAGCAGGACGTCGCACTCCAGCTCCAGCGGCCCCACCACGGGATGCCGGAAGTGCCACGGGCGGGAGCGGCCGGCCGCCTCGCTCGGCCCGGGTCCCGCGGACGCGCCGCCGAGCAGCGCCGCCGCGAGCGGGTTCCGCGCCAGGACGTCGCCCGCGCCGTTCACCACCTGCGCCGGGGTGTCGTCCAGCCGGTCGAGGATCAGCAACAGCGCGGGCCTGACGTGGGCGGATCCGGCAGGGTCGGCCGCCGCACCCCTCCGGTGCGGCGGCGACAGCCCCTCCCCCGCCAGCCGGAACAGCTCCTCGCGCTCGTCCCCGGCCAGCCGCAGCGCGCGGGCCAGCGCGCCCAGCATCTGCCGGGACGGCCGCGGGCCGCGGGCCTGCTCCAGGCGTGCGTAGTAGTCGGCGGACATCCCCGCCAGCCGCGCGACCTCCTCGCGGCGCAGCCCCGGGGTGCGCCGTCGGACGCCTCCGGTCAGGCCCACGTCCGCGGGGCTGAGGCGCGCGCGCCGGCGGCGCAGGAAGTCGGCGAGCTCGGTGCTGTCCACCCCACCAGCATGCGGCCGCCGCGGAACGGTATCCAGGCAGTGCTGATCCCCTGATCGACGGACCCCTGTCCCGCGGCGTCACCCGTTCCAGGGAAGCACCGGCGAGCGGCCGTGCCCCGTGCCGGCCGGCTGGGACGCTGGGTCCATGACGACGGTGCGGCGGGCGCTCCCCGGTGACGTGGACGAAGTGGTGGCGCGGATGCGCGCGGTGGGCGCCTCGCTCCCACCGCACGACGGCGTCGCGGTCTTCAACCGCGTCTACCTCTCCGTCACCGAGGAGGTGCGGCGGCTGATCTCCACCGGCTTCTTCGACGACGCGCACGCCGCCGCCGAGCTGGACGTGCGCTTCGCCGGCCGCTACCTGGCGGCGGTCTGCCCGGACACGCCCCGGAGCGGCGCCCCGGCCTGCTGGCGCCCGCTGCTGCAGCTGCGCGGGCACCGCGGGGTGCGCCCGCTGCAGTTCGCGCTCGCCGGGATCAACGCGCACATCGGCCACGACCTGGCGCTCGCACTGGTCGACACCTGCCGGGCCCTGGAGCGGGAACCCGCGACGATGGAACGGGACTTCGAGCGGATCGGGGACGTGCTGGTGGCCATCGAGGAGCGGGTGCGCGAGGACCTCATGCCGGGCCCCGACCTGCTGGACATCGCCGACCCGCTGACCCACCTGGTCGGCGCCTGGAGCCTGGAACGGGCGCGGGACGCGGCCTGGGCCGCGTCCCGCCTGCTCTGGTCCTTGCGGCACACCGGAGAGATGTACCGGGAGTGTGCCGACCGGCTCGACGCGGGCGTGGGGCTCGTCGGCCGGTTCCTGCTCACCCCGCTGGCCGGTCGCTGACGCGGGGCGGGGGCCGGAGGGTCAGCCGAACTGCTTGACCGCCTGGTAGTACGTCCAGGCGAGGCTGTTGCAGGCGGCCTTCTTCACGGTGTTGTAGCCGTGCGAACCGCAGACCCGCTTCAGGTCCTCGTAGAGCATGCTGTCCAGCCGGGGCTTGTTGGCGCTGAACTGCCCGGCCGCCTTGTAGTTGCGGTAGCCGAAGTCGTGGTGGGCACAGGACAGGTTGAACGGGAAGCCCAGCGGGTTGTCGGGCGACGACGAGCAGTAGTCCGTGGACCAGTCGAAGCCGTAGGCGGACCAGGCGCCCTGGTTGTTGCGCGCCGAGATGAAGGCGTTGTAGCTGGAGGCGCTGGTCTGGGTCCAGCTGGAGAGGACCTGGGGTTTGTCGGCGGGTGCCGCGGACGCCGGAGCGGCGGCTCCGGCGACGGCGATCAGGGCGGCGGCCGGAACGGCCAGGAGTACGGGCAGGCGACGGCTCATGCGCTACCTCCGGGTTGCGGCGGCCCGCGTGGGGCGGACCGCTTACTCGGAGGATTGCACTCCACGGCGCTGGCGTCCCGCTATACGACTCCTTAAGCGCGGAACACCGCAGGACGACGCCCTGACGCCGGCTCAGTCCTCGTCGAGGAAGACCGGCGCGATGTCCTCGTAGACGTCGCCGGGACCGGGGTTGGTCGCGTCGGTCCCGCCGCCGAAGTGGTGCATGACGCCCCACACCGCGTTGAGCGCCGTCTGCACCGCGCCCTCGGCCCACCCCGCCGTCCAGGAGATGTCGTCGCCCGCGAGGAAGATGCCGCGCTTGTCCTGCGGCAGCGTGTCCTGCATGAAGTGAGTGAACAGCCGCCGCTGGTAGCGGTAGTGGCCGGGCAGGTTCGCCTTGAACGCGCCCATGAAGTAGGGCTCGTTCTCCCACGAGACGGTCACCGGGTTGCCGATGATGTGCGAGCGGATGTCGACCTTGGGGTAGATCTCCCCGAGCGAGGTCAGCATGACCTCCATGCGCTCGTTGGCGCTCAGCGGAAGCCACTTGAGGCTGTCGTCGCACCAGGTGTACGACAGGCAGATGGTCGCGGGCCGGTCCGGGCCGTCGTCCAGCAGGTACGTGCCGCGGGTCATCCGGTCGGTGAGCGTCATGCTCATCACGTCCCGGCCGGTCTCCTCGTCCTTGTCGAGCCAGAACGGGCGGTCGACGGGCACGAAGAGCTTCGACGACTCCATGTAGTGGGTGCGCTCGATCGCCGTCCAGTGGTCGATCGGGAAGAGCGAGTCGTCACAGGCGATCTTGGACAGCAGCATCCAGGACTGCGCGGTGAAGACCGCCGCCGGGTACGTCCGGATGTCGCCCGCCGCGTCGGTGACCGTGATGCGGTTGCCGGCGGTGCGGTGCAGCCGGGTGACGGCCGGGCGCGGGTCACCGCCGTGCAGCGAGGCCAGCGAGGTGCCCCGCTCCCAGTGCACGAGCTTGTCCGGCTCGCGGTCCCACAGCCGCAGCGGCAGCTGCTGGCTGCCGCCGACGATGCCGTGGTGGTCGTCGTCGGCGCCGGTGTAGACGACCCGCAGGATCTCCAGGATGGAGTTGGGGAAGTCGGTGTCCCAGCCGCCGGTGCCGAACCCGACCTGGCCGAAGATCTCCCGGTGCCGGAAGGACTTGAAGGCCGGGGAGTCGCAGAGGAAGCCGTAGAAGGTCTGGTTGTCGAGCTTCTCGACCAGCGCGGACCAGATCCTGCGGATGGTGGGGATGTCCCGCTCGCGCAGCGCGCGCTGCATCGAGGAGAAGTCCGCGCCGTCCTCCAGGCACGCGTTCCAGGCGTGCATCACCTGGTGGTAGACCTCGGGCAGGTCCTCGACGGACGTGGCGTAGTGCGACTGGCCCTTGAGGTCCACGACGGTGGAGGGGGTGCCGGGCGCCAGCGGGTTGGGGAACGGCCGGGTCCGCAGCCCCACCAGGTCCACGTAGTACTGGAAGGCGGTGGACGACGGCGGGAAGCGCATCGCGCCCATCTCCGCCGTCAGCCCGGCGTCGCAGCCCTCGAAGCCGACGGTGCGCAGCCGGCCGCCGATCTTGTCGGCCTCGTAGACGACCGGCTTGAGGCCCATCTTCATCAGCTCGTAGGCCGTGATGATGCCGGACAGGCCGCCGCCGATGACCGCGACCTCCGTGCCGTGCTCGGTCGCGGGTATGGAGCCGAGCCCGGCCGGGTGCGCCAGGAAGTCGTCGTAGGCGTACGGGAAGTCCGGCCCGAACATGGTGATCGGGGGCTCGGCCTGCGCCTGGACGTGCTGCTCGTCGTGGACAGCGGTGGGCACGGACGTCATCGGGGGGTCTCCTCGCGAAACAACGGAAAAGTGGTCGGCCGGACGTCGCGTCAGACGAGCGTGCGGTACAGCTCGGGCCGCCGGTCGGCCAGATACGGGGTCTCGTCGCGCGCGGCCCGCAGCACCCCGGGGTCGGCGTCGGCGATCACCAGCTCCTCGCCGGCTCCGGCGCGGGCGCGGACGGTGCCGTCGGGGCCGGCCAGGCAGCTGAGCCCGGTGAAGTGGAACTCGCCCTCGGCCCCGCTGCGGTTCGCGTAGGCCAGGTGCAGCCCGTTCTCGTACGCGCGGGCCGGGACGAGGGTCCGGGCGACGAACTCGTACGGGCGCATCAGCGCCGTGGGGACGACGAGCAGCTCGGTGCCGGCCAGGGCGTGTGCCCGGACGTTCTCCGGGAATTCGACGTCGTAGCAGACCAGCAGCCCGATCCGGGTGCCGTCCAGCTCCGCCTGGACCACGGCGGTGTCGCCGGGAGCGAAGTGCTCGCGCTCGAAGCCGCCGAACAGATGGGTCTTGCGGTAGTTCGCCAGCGCGGCGCCGTCCGGGCCGATGAGCTGCGCGGAGTTGAAGACCGCGGTGCCCGCCCGCTCGGGGTAGCCGTACACGATGGCGATGCCGTGCTCGGCGGCGATCTCCGCGACGCGCCGGGCGCCGGGGCCGTCGGCGGCCTCGGCCAGCTCCGGGGTGCGGTCGCCGAGCGCGTACCCGGTCAGGTACATCTCGGGGGTGGCGAGCAGCCGGGCGCCGGAGGCCGCCGCGCGGCGGGCGGCGCCGTCCAGCGCGGCCAGGCTGGCGCCGGTGGACTCCGGAACGCCGCCGGGGCCTTGGTACAGCGCGATGCGCAGCGGCGGCATGGATCCTCGTTCGTCGCTCGGGAGTCTGTTCGGGGTCTCCTAGACGGTACGTTTCCGGCCACCTGGGCGACAAGATCTGTCCATTGCGCACCCACCAGCGATTCGTTGCGTCCGGGAGCCACTGGGCGGCGATCTGTTGCGCGGGCCGGACGGATCAGGCGGGCGAGCCCGAGGTGTAGCGCCGCAGCAGCGGTGAGAGCACCAGGACGGACTTGGTCCGCTCGACGAACGGCTCCCCGGCGATCCGCTCCAGGACCCGCTCGAAGTGCCGCACGTCGGAGGCGAAGACCTGGACGAGGGCGTCCGCCTCGCCGGTGACGGTCGAGACGGTCGCGACCTCGGAGTAGCGGGCCAGGCCCCGCAGGATGTCGCCGGGGCCGGTGTTGCGCCGGCAGTAGATCTCGACGAACGCCTCGGTCTCCCAGCCGAGCGCCGCCGGGTCCACCCGCACCGTGAAGCCGGTGATGGCGCCGGAGGCGAGCAGCCGGTCCACCCGCCGTTTGACGGCGGGGGCGGAGAGCCCGACCTGGGTGCCGATGTCGGCGTAGGAGCGCCGGGCGTCCTCGGCAAGGGCATGGACGATGCGTTCGTCGAGATCATTCAGGCGCACAGCGGGTGGTTCACACTTCTTCTCGGGCGAGCTGGGAGCGGCGCATGCCGTACGTGAAGTACAGCACGAGTCCGCCGGCCATCCAGATTCCGAACCACTTCCAGGTCTCGGCCCCGAGGCTGGTCATCATCCATCCGCAGAGCAGGAACCCGATGGCGGGGGTGACCGGGGAGAACGCGACGCGGAAGGTGCGCGGCAGGTCGGGCCGGGTGCGGCGCAGGATGATCACCGCGACGTTGACCAGGGCGAAGGCGAAGAGCGTGCCGATGCTGGTGGCGTTGGCGAGCTCGCCGAGCGGCACCAGCGCCGCCAGGACGCCGCAGAAGAGCGAGACGATCACGGTGTTGGCGCGCGGGGTGCCGGTCTTCCGGTCGACCTTCGAGAAGACCTTCGGCACCAGGCCGTCGCGGGACATCGAGAACAGGATGCGGGTCTGGCCGTACAGCACCGTCAGCACCACGCTGGCGATCGCGATGACGGCGCCGGCGGCGAGCAGCACCGCCCAGAAGCTCTGCCCGGTGACCTGGCGCAGGATCAGCGCGAGGGCGGCGTCGGCGTCGCCGAACTCCTGCCACGGCATGGCGCCGACGGCGACCAGCGCCACCAGGCAGTACAGCACCGTGACGATGAGCAGTGACAGGATGATCGCCCGCGGCATGTCGCGCTTGGGGTTTCTGGCCTCCTCACCGGCGGTGGAGGCGGCGTCGAAGCCGATGTACGAGAAGAACAGCGTGGCGCCCGCCGCGCTGACGCCCGCCATGCCCAGCGGCATCAGCGGACGGAAGTTGCCGGCCCGGATACCGGTGAAGGCGACCGCGCAGAACAGCACCAGCGCGGCGATCTTCACGACGACCATGACGGTGTTGACGCGGGCGCTCTCCCGGGCGCCGCGCAGCAGGAACGCCATGGCGAGCAGCACGACCGCCAGGGCGCAGACGTTGACGACGCCGCCCTCGCCCGGCGGCTTGGCCAGCGCGTCCGGGATGGTGTGCCCGATCGTGCCCTGCAGCAGTTCGTTGAGGTACTGGCCCCAGCCGACCGCGACGGCGGCCACCGACACCCCGTACTCCAGGATCAGGCACCAGCCGCAGAGCCAGGCGACGAACTCGCCCATCGTGGCGTAGGTGTAGGAGTACGAGGAGCCGGAGACCGGGATGCTGCCGGCCAGTTCGGCGTAGGAGAGCGCGGAGAACAGCGCGGTGAACCCGGCGATGACGAACGAGATCACGACCGCGGGCCCGGCCTCGGGGACGGCCTCGCCCAGCACCACGAAGATGCCGGTGCCCAGGGTCGCCCCGATGCTGATCATCGTCAGCTGCCACATGCCCAGCGAGCGCTTGAGCTCCCCGCCGTCGCCGTGGCCGCCCTCGGCGACCAGCCGGTCGACGGGCTTGCGCCGCATCAGCCTGCCGCCGAAGCCGCCGGCGGGGGGCCCGCCCGGGCGGTCCGCCCGGGTCGGGTCGGGGGTGGACGGCGCTGCGCCGGATCGTGCCACTGCGGGGGCTCCTTGGTCGTGCCGGTCGGACGGCGGCGGCGAGGTCGCGGCGGCACCGTACGGGAGTGCGCGTCCCGGCGCACTACCGGTGGGAACCGCCGAGCTGGGGTCGCCACCGCTCCACGTACAGGGCATGACCCTACGAGGTATGACGGATGCCCGTAATGCGGGTCCATTGCGCATCCGCGGATGATCGTTGCGCGAAAGCGGCGTGCCGCGCCGAATCGTTGCCCCCGTGGGGGCGGGTCGTTGCGTTGTCCGGTTTGCGGGGGGCCGGAACGCGGGAGCGCCGGACCGCGGTCTCCCCCGGTCCGGCGCTCAGCGGGTGGTGCGATCAGCTCCAGCTGGCGTGCAGGGCCTTGCCCTCGGCGTAGCCGGCGGCGCTCTGGATGCCGACGATGGCCTTCTCCTCGAACTCGGCGAGCGAGCCCGCGCCCGCGTAGGTGCACGAGCTGCGCACCCCCGCGATGATCGAGTCGATCAGGTCCTCGACGCCCGGGCGGGTCGGGTCGAGGAACATCCGCGAGGTGGAGATGCCCTCCTCGAAGAGCGCCTTGCGGGCCCGGTCGTACGCCGACTCCTCGCTCGTGCGGTTGCGCACCGCGCGGGCCGAGGCCATGCCGAAGCTCTCCTTGTAGAAGCGCCCGTCGGCGCTCTGCTGGAGGTCGCCGGGGGACTCGTAGGTACCGGCGAACCAGGAGCCGACCATGACGTTGGACGCGCCCGCGGCCAGCGCCATCGCGACGTCGCGCGGGTGCCGGACGCCGCCGTCGGCCCAGACGTGCTTGCCGTACTTCTTCGCCTCGGCGGCGCACTCCAGGACCGCGGAGAACTGCGGGCGGCCCACGCCGGTCATCATGCGGGTGGTGCACATCGCGCCGGGGCCCACCCCGACCTTGATGATGTCCGCGCCGGCCTCGATGAGGTCGCGCACGCCCTCGGCGGCGACGATGTTGCCCGCCACGATCGGCACCCGCGGGTCCAGCGCGCGCACGGCCTTCACCGCGGCGAGCATCGACTCCTGGTGGCCGTGGGCGGTGTCGACGACGAGGGTGTCGACCCCCGCGTCGAGCAGCTGCTTGGCCTTGACGGCGACGTCGCCGTTGATGCCGACGGCCGCGGCGATGCGCAGCTTGCCGTTCGCGTCGGTGGCGGGCGTGTACAGGGTCGCGCGCAGCGCGGCCTTGCGGGTCAGGATGCCGACCAGCCGGCCGTCCGCGTCCACGGCCGGGGCCAGCTTGCGGTTGGCGGCGTCCAGCCGGTTGAAGGCCTCGCGCGGGTCGATGTCCGCGTCCACCAGCAGCAGGTCGCGCGTCATCACCTCGGAGAGCTGGGTGAAGCGGTCCACGCCGGTCAGGTCGTGGTCGGTGACGACGCCGACCGGGCGGCCGTCCTCGACGACGACGCCGGCGCCGTGCGCCCGCTTGGGCAGCAGCGACAGCGCGTCCGCGACGGTCTGCGAGGGGGCCAGCGTGATGGGGGTGTCGAGGACCAGGTGGCAGCTCTTGACGTACGCGACGACGTCCGCGACCACGTCGATCGGGATGTCCTGCGGGATGACGACGAGGCCGCCGCGGCGGGCGACCGTCTCGGCCATCCGGCGGCCGGCGATGGCGGTCATGTTCGCGACGACCAGCGGGATGGTGGTGCCGGTGCCGTCGGGGGACGCGAGGTCCACCGCCTGCCGGGAGCCGACCGCGGAGCGGCTGGGCACCATGAAGACGTCGTCGTACGTCAGGTCGTAGGGGGGCTTCACGTCGTTGAGGAATCTCATACTGGCTCTCTCACCTGCTGTTGTACGTCTGGGGCGGGTGGGGAGTCAGCACCGAACCAGCACCGTCCAGGCTGCGGCTCCTACGCCATCATCGCCGACGCGACCGAGTTCTGGCGAACCGGAGCCCCTCGTTCTGTGCCTTCCACCAGCGCACTCACCGCTCGTTTGTGGCTTCCTCCACGGTCACGTGCAGGGGGGTGTCGGTGTGCTGCCAGAAGTCGGAGGCGTCGCGCAGGATCTGCGTGACGATGCGCCACTCGCGGGGCGACGCGGCGGCGTACTCCTGCCAACCGGTGACCCGCAGCCGGCGCGGGGCCGCGGCCGGGCACCAGGACAGGTCGGTGAGGCAGTCCGCGAGGGCGTCCCAGTTGCGGCCGAAGTACTCCGGGAGGGAGAGCGACGTGGCGCAGCGGTCCATGAACTGGGGCCGGGTGGTGACCCCGGCGAGGTCGAGCACGGTGGCCGTCACCGCAGCACCGCCTTGAAGGTCTGGTAGTGGTCGTCGGTGTAGTAGTACTCCCCGCCGTCGCCGGTGATGATCCGGCGGGCGCCGCGGTCGCGCGAGCCCGGGGTCGTGACGGTGTACTCGTGGTAATAACCGGACTTGTGGGCGGGCAGTTCCCTCTCGTGGTTGCCGAACACCGCCCCGTCCTTCGCGTAGGGGTACGGGCCGCCCCGGTCGATCAGCGCCAGGGTGTCCCGCGCCTCGGCGGGCAGCCGTCCCGCGCCGACCTGCGCCCGCCCCGCGGCCCAGCGCGGCACGGAGGCGGTCGGGCCGGAGGCGGCGGGGGCGGAGGCGGTGCCCGAGGACGCCGGGGAGCCGGTCGTGTCCCCCGCCCGCGTCCGGCCGGCGTGCGAGGAACAGCCGGCGAGGAGCAGGACGAGGCACATCAGAAGCGCGGCGGGGACCGCGCGCGTGGCGGACCGCAGCAGCATGCGGCCGATGCTGCCACACGCCCGTGGCCGGAACGCGGTGGCGCGCGGTCAGACGGTCGGGGTGACCCGCGGGCTCGCGGCGTCGGGCGGCCCGCCGAGGGCCAGCTGGGAGACGAGCCGGTAGCGGTCGCCCCGGTAGACGGCGTGGGTGTACTCGAAGAGCCGGCCGTGCTGGTCGCGGGTGACGCGCTCGCTGGACAGCACCGCCGCCCCCGGGCTGATGCCGAGCAGCGACGCCTGCACGGTGTCGGCGGACAGCGCCTCGTGGACCTGCTCCGCGGTGGACGGCTCGATGCCGTAGCGGTCGCGCAGCAGCGAGTAGAAGGAGCCGCCCTCCACGTCGTCCGCGGTGGCGCCGGGCACCAGCTCGCCGAGCACGTGGATGGTCTCCAGGGCCATCGGCTCGTCGTCGACCAGCCGCTGCCGGGCCACCCGCAGCACGGGGGTGGCGGCCTCGACCCGCAGCCTGCTCCCGATGCCCATGCCGGCCGGGATCACCGAGTGGTCGAGGACGCGGCTGGTCCACGTCCCCGGCGCCGCGGGGTAGCCGGACCGGTCGGCGGCCGGTGCCGTCACGATCCGCTGGGAGATCTTGGGGGCTCCGACGAACACCCCCTGCCCGTGCCGGCGGACCAGCCAGCCGTCCCTGACCAGCTCGTCCACCACGGCACGCAGCGTCGGCCGGGACGTCTCCAGCTCGACGCAGAGCCGTCGCTCGGCCGGGATGGCCTGTCCCACCGCGCGGGCCTCGATCAGCGAGATCAGGTGCTCGCGGATCAGGTCGCGCTTTCTCAGTCCGGCAGTCATCGGGTACGCCGCCTCCGCGCAGTGGCCCGCAGGGGCCGGCTTCGTGGCGCCAGTTTAGGACCACTGGCTGCTTCACGCTAAAAAAGTGACCACTTCTTGACCACTTGACGCCTTCTGGTCCACCATCAGCCCCAGCGCCACCCCCACTGGTCAAGATTCTGGCAAACTCCCCGGAGGCCAGCACCATGCGCAATCGCCGACTCCTCACCGCCGCCGCGGCGGCCGCCGCCTGTACGGTCGCGGCTCTCACCGCGGGCTCCGCCCTGGGCTCGCCCACCCCCGCCCCCGCCCACGCCGCCCCCGCCCCCGCCGCCGCTCCAGGGGTGCAGCTGCAGGGCTGGCTCTACCCCGGCTCCGCCGGTGAGCCGCAGTGCGCCGGGCAGGCCGAGTACGCCGACGACCGGCTGAAGGGCGGGGCGCTCAAGCCGGAGTACTGGGCGGTCCAGCCCAACGGCACGCTGCTGCTGGAGACCGCGGCGCAGGGCCTGTGCAACGCCTACAGCGCGGCGAACGTCGCCGACCTCAAGGCGCACTCGGCCTACCAGTACCCGACCGTGTCGGCCATGGACACGCCCACCGTCCGCGCCCTGGTGGGCAGTTCGACCCGCCGCGGGCAGGCCGTCCAGCAGCTCACCTCGCTGGTGGTCGGCGCCGGCCTGACCGGGGTCGATGTCGACATGGAGGACTACTGGTCCTGGTCCACCGGCGACTTCGCGAACTACCGCACCTTCCTCACCCAGCTCGCCACGTCGCTGCACGCCGCCGGCAAGCGGCTGCAGGTCGACGCCCCCGCGATGACCGAGGACGCGCCCTACTACGACTACGCGGCCGTGGTCGCGACGGGTGTCGACGAGCTGGCGATCATGGCCTACGACGCGGAGTACGACTCCGAGCCGGGCGGGAAGTGCAAGGCGATCACCCCGTACGCCTGGCTCCGGGAGGTCGTCGGGTACGCCCAGGGCAAGGTGCCGAACCGCGACAAGCTGGTGATCGGGCTGCCCTCGTACGGCTACAGCGCCCCCGCGGCCTGCGACACCGCGGGCATCGAGGGCAACATCCCGTTCAGCGTGATGCGCGGCAAGCCCGGCTGGTCGGGCAGCGCCGCCACCGTCGAGCAGCGCCGCGACAGCGGTTCCGGCGAGATCCGCTGGACCTCGGGCGGCAGGCTCTACGACTACGTCGACCGGACGGCGATGGACCGCAAGCTCCAGGTCCTCACCGGCCTCGGCGTCACCAAGGTCTCGGTCTGGTCCCTCGGCGGGAATCTCTGGTTCACCCGCTGAGAGACCGGCCCCGGCGGACCGTGCCCGTCACGGTCCGTCGGGGTCCGCGCGGTCCAGGGCGGGGCGGGGGGCGGCGCCGGTCGCGTACAGCAGGTGGTCGGCGGCTGCGGTGTCCGTCACCAGGCTGGTGACCAGCCCGGAGCGCAGCACGGCGTCGATCGCGGCGGCCTTGCGCAGCCCGCCCGCGATGGCCAGCACCTCGGGGATCCGGCGGAGCCGGTCGGCCTCGATGGTGATGCAGCGCTCGCCCAGGTCGCGGCCGACCCGGCGCCCGGCGGCGTCGAACAGGTGCGAGGACATCTCGGCGGCGACGCCGAGCCCCGCGTAGTGCTCGCGCTCCGCGTCGGTCAGCGCGTCGTGGACGGTGGAGATGCCGGCCGCCCAGGAGCCGATGGAGACCACCGCGACGGTGACCTTGTCGAAGTACCCCATGGCGGCGGCGATGCCGCTCTGGGCGCGCAGCGTGGCGGCCGTCGCCGGGTCGGGCAGCACCATCGGCGCGTACAGCGGGTGCGCCTCGCCGCCGGAGACCGCGGCGGCGGTCCGCACCGCCTCGACGGAGCCGCGCTCGGCGGTGCCCACGTCGTACACGCCGGTGAGCTGGACGACGGTGCACGGCGGCAGCCGGTCCAGGGCGTTGGCCATGGTGATGATGGAGCGGCCCCAGGCCAGGCCGAGCACGTCGCCCTCGGTGACCAGCTCGCCGAGCAGGTCGGCGGCGACCTTGCCCAGGTTCTCCGGGTCGGGCGCGTCGGACTGCTCGGGCGGCGTCTCGACGACGACCGCGTGCCGCAGGCCGTAGCGGGCGCGCAGCGCGTCCGAGCGCTCGGCGTCCAGCTCGGCCGGGACCCGGATCTCGATCCGGACCAGATCACGTTCGAGGGCGGTCTCCAGGACCCGGGCCACCTTGAAGCGGCTCACGCCGAACTCCTCGGCGATCTGGATCTTGGACTTCCCCTCGAGGTAGAAACGGCGCGCCATCGCTGCGGCCTGGACCATCTCGCCGGGGCCCATGCGCACCTGTGTGCGGCCTGTGGTCACGTTGCTCTCCCCAGTTGCCCATCTGATCGGCTCCGCGCTCATCCTCGCAGATGGAACGGTGTTACGGACGCGTAGCCGGAGCGTCAATGGGCACAGGCGGCCGAGGCCAGCTCACGCAGCCCCCGCACGGCCGCCGCCGGGTCGTCCGCGCCGTAGACCGCGGAACCGGCGACGAAGACGTCCGCGCCCGCCTCGGCACACCGTTCGATGGTCTGGGCGGACACCCCGCCGTCGATCTGCAGCCACAGCTCCAGTCCGTGCTTGTCGATGAGCCGGCGGGTACGGCGGATCTTGGGCAGCATGATGTCGAGGAACGCCTGGCCGCCGAAGCCGGGCTCGACCGTCATGATCAGCAGCATGTCCAGCTCGGGCAGCAGGTCCTCGTAGGGCTCGATCGGCGTCGCGGGCCGCAGCGCCATCGACGCCCGCGCGCCCTTCGCCCGGATCTCGCGCGCCAGCCGCACCGGCGCCGCCGCCGCCTCGACGTGGAAGGTGACGGAGCCGGCGCCCGCCTCCACGTAGGCCGGGGCCCAGCGGTCCGGGTCCTGGATCATCAGGTGGCAGTCGAGCGGGATGTCGGTCGCCCGGCTCAGCGACTCCACGATCGGCACACCGAGCGTCAGGTTCGGCACGAAGTGGTTGTCCATGACGTCGACATGGAGCCAGTCGGCGCCTTCCACGGCCTTCGCCTCGTCGGCGAGCCGGGCGAAATCGGCGGAAAGGATACTGGGGCTGATCTGCACGCTCATGGGCCCAGCAAACCAGATCCCGCGAACTCCCTGACCACTGCCCGCGCAGGGAACGCGCCCGATCCGAAAAATGGCGGAACGATCTCGAACACCGGTGCCATGCTGGATCACGGACCGCCCTCCCCGCGGGGTTGGGAAGGGCCGCCCGCACTGTACGCAACGGGGAACGGGGAGACTCGTCGTGAGCGGAACCGTGAGCGGAACCGGACGATGGGCGCACCTGGTGTGCGGCCGTCGCAGCAAGTGGGTCGTGCTGGTCCTGTGGCTGGTGCTGCTGGTGGCGGTCTCGCCGCTGGCGCAGAAGCTGACCGGCGAGCAGAAGAACGATTCCTCGACGTGGCTCCCGGGCAGCGCCGAGTCCACCCAGGTCCTCAACCTGCAGAAGGACTTCATCCCCGACACCGCCCCCGCGGTCGTCGTGTACGCCCGCTCCGACGGCCTCACCGAGACCGACCGCGCCAAGGTCACCAAGGACGCGGCGTCCCTGAGGGCCATGACGGGGCACGGCATCCTCGGCGCCCGTACCGTCGGGCCGGTGCTGGAGCGGTCCGGCACGCCGCGCGCGGCCCAGATCATCGTCCCCGTCAGCGTGGACGCGGGCGGCTGGAACGGCCTGGCCGACGCCGTGCAGGACATCCGGGCCACCGCCGAGGCGAACGCGGGCGGCCTGGAGGTGCACATCACCGGGCCCGGCGGCTACGCCGCCGACTCCGCCGACGCGTTCGAGGGGCTCGACGGCACCCTGCTGTTCGCCGCGCTCGCGGTCGTCGTGGTGATCCTGCTGCTCACCTACCGCAGCGTGAGCCTGCTCTTCCTGCCGATCATCTCCGTCGTCGGCGCGCTGTTCACCGCCCAGGCGGTGATCTACCTGCTCTCCCGGCACGCCGGGCTGGTGGTCAACGCGCAGAGCGCGGGCATCCTCACCGTCCTCGTCTTCGGCGCCGGCACCGACTACGCGCTGCTGCTGGTCGCCCGCTACCGCGAGGAGCTGCGCCGCCACGAGGACCGGCACGAGGCGATGGCCCTCGCCCTGCACCGGGCCGGGCCCGCCGTGCTCGCCAGCGCCTCGACGGTCGCGGTCAGCATGCTGTGCCTGATGGCCGCCGAGATGAACTCGACCTCCGGTCTCGGACCGGTCGCCGCCATCGGGGTGGCCATCGCCCTGCTGGCGATGACCACGCTCTTCCCCGCGCTGCTCGTCATCGTCAGCCGCTGGGTGTTCTGGCCCGCCGTGCCGCACGTGGGGTCCGAGGAGCCCACCCGCAGCGGGGTCTGGGCCCGGCTGGGCGGGCGGATCGCGCAGCGGCCGCGCTCGGTCTGGGTGGCCACCGCGGTGGTCCTCGGGGCGCTCTCGCTCGGGGTGGTCGGCCTCAAGGCGGACGGCCTGACGACCGCCCAGAGCTTCACCGGCACCCCCGACTCGGTGGTCGGCCAGGAGGTCGCGGGCCGCTACTTCCCGGCGGGCGCCGGGCAGCCGCTCGTCGTCATCGCCGACGCGGGGGCGGCGGGCCGGGTGCGCAGCACCCTCGGCTCGGTCCAGGGCGTCGCGCCGGGCTCCGTCACCACCCCGCTGGGCGTGCCCGCCGAGAAGAACGGCCGGGTCTACCTGGAGGCGACCCTGGCCTCGGCGGCGGACAGCCCGCAGGCGAAGCAGACCGTCGACCGGGCCCGGGCCGCGCTGCACGCGGTGCCGGGCGCCCACGCCAAGGTCGGCGGCGGCACGGCCGTGATCCAGGACGCCAACCGCGCGACCTCGCACGACAACAAGCTGCTGATCCCGATGATCCTCGCCGTCGTGCTGCTGATCCTCGGGCTGCTGCTGCGGGCGCTGGTCGCGCCGCTGGTCCTCATCGCGACCGTCGTGCTCTCGTTCGCGGCGGCGCTCGGGGTGAGCACGTTCGCCTTCCACCACCTGTTCGGGTTCGAGGGCGAGGACACCGCGTTCCCGCTCTTCGTCTTCGTCTTCCTGGTGGCGCTGGGCATCGACTACAACATCTTCCTGATGACCCGGATCCGCGAGGAGACCACCCACTCCGGCACCCGCACCGGGACCCTCACCGGCCTGGCGGCGACCGGCGGCGTGATCACGTCCGCGGGGCTGGTGCTGGCCGGCACGTTCGCGGCACTGGGCACCCTGCCGCTGGTCGGCTTCGCCGAGATCGGGTTCGCGGTCGCCTTCGGCGTCCTGCTCGACACCTTCGTCGTCCGCTCGATCCTGGTCTCCGCGATCACCCTCGACCTCGGCCACCACATCTGGTGGCCCAGCAAGCTGGACGCCCCGGGATCCTCCCGCACCCCCGGCCACCAGCGGGAGAACCTCGCGCAGCGGTCCTGACGGGATTCGCCCGCGCCGCTCCGATAGCATGATCGGGCTCACGACGATGGCCCTGATCGTCCTTCCTTCACCGGAAACGCTGCTGAACCAGCACGAAGGGTGAGTTGTTTGACTAACACCTAACACATCGGCCAAACAATTGACTTTCATACCGTCACAAGTGTTTTCGCGTGAAAACCTCAGCATCCTGCTCACCGCGTGGCGCCGGCCGCGGGCGGTCCTGTGGACCGCCGTGAGCGTGGTGGCCCTCGGGTTCCTCATCACCCTGGAGATCACCGCGCGCCACTACGGCCTGCGCGGACCGATCACCAACCAGGTGCGCGAAGTGCTCTTCGCACCCAAGTCCGGGCCGCTGCTGTACGCCGGCATGGCGCTGATGATGCTGGTGCTCACCTGGCGGCAGCGCCTCATCGGACTCGGGGTCGCCCTCGGCATCGACCTCGTCTTCTTCCTGGTGCGGTGGACGTTCGACTTCAAGATGATGTTCGGAAACGGCGCGCTGTGGGTGCTCCTGGCCTACGGCGTCATCGCCGTCACGCACCGCACCGGCCGCGAGCGCGTCCTGCTGCTGAAGAGCGTCGGGCTGGGGCTGCTGCTGGTGACCGGCCGCAAGACCGGCGACATCTGGCTGCTGATCACGTCGAAGACCCGCCCGACGGTGCTCGACCCGTACGTGGCGACGGCCGACCACGCGCTGGGCAACCCGTCGTGGCTGGCGGGCCGGGCCGTCGAGGCCACCGGCCCGGTCGGCCACTTCATCCTCGAAGCCGTCTACATCCAGCTTCCGGTGGCCGCCGTCCTCGTCGCGCTCTACCAACTGCGCAACGTCGGGGCCACGCGCCGCTTCCCGCGCCACCACCTGGTACGCACCTTCCTGCTGATCGGCCTGCTCGGGCCGGCCATCTACATGCTCTTCCCGGTGGTCGGACCGGTCTTCGCGTACGGCACCGGCGGCGCGCACTGGGAGGTGGCCGACCTGTGGCCGCACACCCCCGTGCCGATCGGCGTCCCGCACCCGGTCCCGTTCGACGGGATCACCCCGCGCAACTGCATGCCCAGCCTGCACACGGCGTGGGCCACCGCGATCTTCATCCACTCCCGCAAGGGTCCGCGCAGCCTGCGGCACGCGGGCACGTTCTGGCTCATCGCCACCCTCGGCGCGACGCTGGGCTTCGGCTACCACTACGGAGCCGACATCATCGGCGGCGTCGTGTTCGCCTACACGATCGAGGCCGCGCTGCGCGCGCACGACCGCGGCTGGGAGCGGTCGGGGATCCGGCTGGTCGGCTTCGGCACGGCGGTCTTCGCCGCGATGCTGGCGTCGTACCGCTGGCTGCCGGTGCGGATGGCCGAGACCCCGTGGGTCTTCGGGCCGCTGCTGCTCCTGGCGACGGCCTCGGTCGTCTTCTGCTGCGTGCGGACCACCGCGCGGTGGGACGCCGAGGAGGAGCCGTCGCACGACCGGGGAGCCCGCCCCAGGGCGTCCGCGGTGCCCGCCCAGGGCGGTCCCGACCTCGCCGGCGGCGCCCTCATCGGCGCCCGGACCCGCTCCTCCGTCGACTGAGACGGTCGACAGCGTCGACGGCATCGACGGCATCGACGGAGGAGGGCGGGCCCGGGGCCCGGCGGCTCAGGCGGTGCGGCGCAGCAGGGCCAGGTACATCGCGTCGGTGCCGTGCAGGTGCGGCCAGAGCTGGACGTCCGGGCCGTCGCCGACGGCCGGGACGCCGGGCATCAGCGGGCGGGCGTCGATCCACTCGGCGGTCAGCGGCTCGTCCGTGCCGCGGCCCCGCAGTACGTCCTCGACGACGGCGCGGGTCTCCGCCGGGTGCGGCGAGCAGGTGGCGTAGCCGACCACGCCGCCGACCCGGACGGCGCGCAGCGCCTCGGTGAGCAGCCCGCGCTGGAGCGTCGCGAAGCCCGCCACGTCCTCGGCCTTGCGGCGCCAGCGCGCCTCGGGGCGGCGGCGCAGCGCCCCCAGACCGGTGCAGGGCACGTCGACGAGCACCCGGTCGAAGGAGCCCTCGGCCCACGCGGGACGGGTGCCGTCCGCGACGATCACCTGGTACGGGCCGGGGTTGCCGGCCAGCGTGCGCTCCACGAGCCGGGCCCGGTGCGGCTGCTTCTCCGAGGCGACGAGCAGGGCGCCGCGCTGCGCGGCGAGCGCGGCGAGCAGGGCGGCCTTGCCGCCGGGGCCCGCGCAGCCGTCCAGCCAGCGCTCGTCCCGGCCGTCCAGCGGAGCGGCCGCCAGGGCGGCGGCGACCAGCTGGCTGCCCTCGTCCTGGACCCCGGCCCGGCCCTCGCGGACGGCGTCCACGGCGCCCGGGTCGCCGCCCTCGGCGAGCCGGACGGCGTACGGGGACCAGCGGCCGGGCTCGGTCGCCTCCTCCGGCAGCGAGGCGGCCACCTCCTCGGGGGTCGATCGGCCGGGGCGCGCCACCAGCGTCACCTCGGGCCGCTCGTTGTCGGCCTCCAGCAGGTCCTCGATACCGGCCCGGCCGCCGCCGAGCGCGTCCCACAGCGCGGAGACGATCCAGCGCGGGTGCGAGTGGACCACGGCGAGGTGCGCCTCGGCGTCGTCGTCGTAGGGCGGGGCGACCTGGGCGACCCAGGCGTCGAGGTCCTGCGCGGCGATCTTGCGGAGCACCGCGTTGACGAAGCGGGCCCGGCCGTCGCCCAGCACGCAGCGGGCCAGCTCGACGGTGGCCGAGACGGCCGCGTGCGGCGGGATGCGGGTGCCGAGCAGCTGGTGGGCGCCGAGCGCGAGCACGTCCAGCACCGGCGGGTCGACCTCGCGCAGCGGCCGGTCGACGCAGGCGGCGATCACCGCGTCGTAGGTGCCCTGGCGGCGCAGCGTGCCGTAGACCAGCTCAGTGGCGAGCGCCGCGTCCCGGCGGTCGAACTCGCCGCCCTTCTTGACCGCTTCCGCCTCGGCGTTGCGCAGCAGCGAGGGCAGCACCAGGTTGGCGTACGCGTCGCGCTCGTCGACCGCCCGCAGCGCCTCGAAGGCGAGGATGCGGACCGGGTCCCGCTGGGGCCTGCGGTAGGGCTTGCCCTTGGGCCTGCCCTGCGGCTTCCCCTGCGAGGTGCTCTGCGGTCGGCTGCGCGGCTGGTCGTTCACGATCAATGTGCTCCGGACTCGGTCGGAAGAAGGTGCCGCCCGCGCGCGGCGGGAGGGCCCCTCCCGCGCACAGGGCGTGAACAAAGCGTACGGCCGCCGCCCCCGCGCCCGCCCACCCGGGCGGGGCGCGGGGGGCCGACGGCTGCGGGCCCAGCGCTCCGGGCTACGACCCCAGCCGGGTCCCCGACGCGAGCCGGACGCCGCGCGCCCAGTCGGCGGCGCGCATCAGCTTCTTGCCCTGCTGCTGCACCTCGCCCAGTTCCACCGCGTGGCTGCCGGTGCCCGCGTACACCACGTTCTTGGCGACGGACAGCTCGCCGGGGGCCAGGTCCGCGAGGTCCTCGCGACCGGGCAGCAGGGTGACCGGGCCGAGCTTGAACCGTTCACCGTCCAGCAGCGTCCAGGCGCCGGGCGCCGGGGTGCAGCCGCGGATCAGCCGGTCGACGCGGAGCGCCGGAGCGCTCCAGTCCACCGCCGCGTCCTCGACGGTGATCTTGGGGGCGACGGTGACGCCCTCGACCGGCTGGGTCCGCGGCACCAGGCGGCCGTCCTCGATGCCGTCCATGGTCGCGGTCAGCAGTCCGGCGCCGCTGTGCGCGAGCCGGGTGAGCAGGTCGCCGCTGGTGTCGGTGGGCCGGATGTCCTCGGTGACGACGCCGTAGACCGGGCCGGAGTCCAGCCCCTGCTCGATGAGGAACGTCGAGGCGCCCGTCACCTCGTCCCCGGCCATCACCGCGTGCTGCACGGGGGCCGCGCCGCGCCAGGCGGGCAGCAGCGAGAAGTGCAGGTTGACCCAGCCGTGGACGGGGACCTCCAGGGCGACCTTGGGCAGCAGCGCCCCGTACGCGACGACCGGGCAGCAGTCCGGGGCGATCTCCCGGAGCCGGGCGAGGAAGTCCTCGTCCCGCGGCTTCACGGGCTTGAGCACCTCGATGCCCGCCGCCTCGGCGCGCTGGGCGACCGGGCTGGAGACCAGCTTGCGGCCGCGTCCCGCGGTCGCGTCGGGCCGGGTGACGACGGCGACGACCTCGTGCCGGTCGGACGCCAGCAGCGCCTCCAGCGCGGGGACGGCGGCCTCGGGGGTGCCTGCGAAGACGAGCCTCATCGTGGGTTCTGTGCCTCTCGGTGGCAGGGGGTAGGGCCGGCGGGGACGGCGGGGCGGGCGGCGGGGCTCACTGCGCGCCGCCGAACGTGCTGTGCGGGGAGACCTTCACCTGCGGCACGCCCAGGTCCGCCCAGTCCGCCTCCCGGATCGCCTTCATCGCGGCCTTGCGCTGCTCGGTGTCGAGGCGGTCGATGAAGATGATGCCGTCGAGGTGGTCGGTCTCGTGCTGGATGCAGCGCGCCAGCAGCTGGGTGCCCTCGATGGTGACCGGGTCGCCGTACATGTTGAAGCCCCTGGCGACGACGCCGTAGGCGCGGACGCAGTCGTAGCTCAGCCCGGGGAGCGACAGGCAGCCCTCCGGGCCGTCCTGCTCCTCCTCGCTCAACGTGAGGTCCGGGTTGACCAGGTGCCCCAGCTCGCCGTCGACGAAGTACGTGAAGACCCGCAGCGAGACGCCCAGTTGCGGGGCCGCGAGGCCGGCACCGGGCGCCGCCTGCATGGTCTCGGTCAGGTCCTGGACGAGGGTGCGCAGTTCCTTGTCGAAGGTGGTGACAGGCTGCGCCGTCATGCGCAGCACCGGGTCGCCGAAGAGGCGGATGGGCGTGACGGACACGGCTGCGGGGCTCCCGTGGTCGGACGGAGAGGGGCACCCCGGCCGGCGGCGGCGCGGGGGCGCTTCCCGGCGGTGGCCGGGGGCCGTCCAATTCTAGGGGCGGACCCGTTCGGGGGTGCACGCGGTCGTACGAGCCCCCGGAAACATCAGCACGCCCCCCGATGCGTGACTCCATGGCCCGCTGGAGCGTTGGTCAAACGAGATTGACCGAAAAGGGGCCGGGACGCCACGGAGACGGCCCTATCCCCATCATCGCCGGTTGGAGAGGCTTGTTGATGCCCGACCACGCAACCCATGACGCCCAGGCCCGGGCAAGCCTGCACCTACTGGTGCGGGACATCGAAAGGGTCCGCCGACAGGTGGACGCGCTGCGGACCCTGACCGCCCAGCTGGGCAACGTGTACCGACCGCGGCGCAGCGGTCCCGCCGCCGGGTTCGTCGTCTACGGACGCGCCCCCGCCCCCACCGTGCGCCTCGCCCAGGAGCTCCGCGACAGCGTGGAGACCCTGGTCACCGCGGCGGTGGAGTTCGACCGCTCGCTGGGGTTCTCCTGGGACGCGGTGGGCTCCGCCCTGGGGGTGACGAAACAGGCGGTGCACCGGCGGTACGGGGCGCGCCGCCATGCCGTCAGCGGCGGCGAGGACGAGTCCTCGCACTCGGACACCGCCGGGGTGCACGCCGCGGCGTCCGCTCCCCCGATGGCCGGTGTCCCGGCGGCGCGCTCGGTGCCGGACCACGTGTCCGCGCCCCACGGGCCGCTGCCGCAGCAGGTGCCGGGCCAGGGACACGCACCGGGAATGGTGCCGCTGAACGTCCGGGAGGACGCCTTTCCCGGCGCGCTGCCCGGCCCGCGCAACGGCTGACCCGGCCCCCGGCACCCACCGCGACACCCCCCGCAGCACGTCACCAGCCGCCCCGCCGCCCGCCACGCCGACAGGTCGGGCGCCGGGGCGGCGCCGTGCCCCGGCCCGGCGGACGCACCGGGCAGCGGCCCGGCGGACGCCCCGGAGGGCCGGTCAGCCGATGTCCAGCGGGTCGATGCGCACCAGGACCTGATCGGTCTGCTTGAGCGCCGTACGGGCCACCTGTGCCGCCTTGAGGGCGGCGGCCAGCGCGGCCCCGCTGCCCGGCGGGACCCTGATCAGCATCCGCTCCCAGTGCTCCCCCGCCGGGGCGGCGCCGGGGCGGCGCGGTCCGCCCGGCCGGTCTGCGGGCACCGGGACCGGCCCCAGCACGGCGGCCCCCTCGGGCAGCCGCGCCAGCTCGATCAGTCCGGCCACCGCCGCCGGGCTGCCGGTCACCGAGGCCATCCGGGAGACCGGCGGGAAGCCCAGTTCGGCCCGCTCGGCCAGTTCGCGGGCCGCGTGCCCGGCCGGGTCCCAGCGCACCAGCGCCTGGACCGGCCGCAGCGTCGGCTCGGCGAGCACCAGTACCGTGCCGCCCTCGGCGGCGGGCCTGACCAGCGCGGCGGCGCCCGTCCAGCGGCGCAGCGCCTCCTCCCCCGCTCGCAGGTCGGGCCGGTTCAGCAGCGCCCAGCCGTCGAGCAGCAGCGCGGCCGCGTAGCCGCCCTCCGCGACCGGCTCCGCGCCAGGGGTGGAGATCACCAGCGCGGGCGTGGCGGTGACGGCGCCGAGGATCCCGTCCCGGCCCGAGGTGCGGACCGGGACCTTGGGGAAGGCCCGGCCGAGTTCGTCAGCGGTGCGCCGGGCGCCGACCACCTGGGCGCGCAGCCGGAACCCGCCGCACTCCTGGCAGTGCCACGCCGCCTCGGGGCGCCCGCACCATCCGCACTGCGGCACGCTGGTGCCGTCCGCCAGCTCCAGCGGTCCCGCGCACTTGCCGCACCGGGCGGGCTCCCGGCAGCGTTCGCAGGCCAGCCGCGGCACGTAGCCGCGGCGCGGCACCTGGACGAGGACGGGGCCGTGCTGCAGTGCCTCGCGGGCCACCTGCCAGGCGAGGCTCGGCAGCCGGGCGGCGCGGGCCGCCCCGTCCCGCGCCTGGTCGCCGTCGCCGATGGTGCGCACCAGCGGCGCCGCCGCCCGGACCGCGTCGCGGGCCGCGTCCACCGGCAGCGCCCACTGCGTCTCGACGAGCTGGGCGCCCTCGACGGTGCGGATGTGGCCGCCGAGCAGGAAGCCGGCTCGCTCCTCCGTGGCCCGCAGCAGCAGCACATCCCGGGCGTGCGGCATCGGAGCGTGCAGCTCGGCGTGGCTGGAGTCCCCGTCGTCCCACAGCGCGACCAGGCCGAGGTCCTGCACGGGCGCGAACATCGCGGCGCGGGTGCCGACGACGGCCCGGACGGCGCCGCGGCTGACCGCCAGCCAGCGCCGGTACCGCGCCTCGGGACCGGAGTCCGCGGTGAGCAGGACATGGTGGCCCGCGCCGAGCAGCGCGGTGAGCGCCGCGTCGACCCGGGCGGCGGCCCGCCCGTCGGGCAGCACCGCGAGCGCGCCGCGGCCGGAGGCGAGGGTGGCGGCCATGGCCGCGGCCAGCTCGGCCGGCCAGTGCGGCCCCGGCAGCGCGGTCCACACCGCGCGCGGGGAGTCGCCGCGGCCCAGGGCACGCAGCAGCGCGGGGCCGGTCGGATAGCGCGACCAGGTGCCGGGCTCCGGCGGGGCGGGGGTGGCGGGCGGCTCGGGGGACGGCTGCTTCTCCACCTTCCCGTGCCGGGCGGGCACGGCGAGCTGGATCACGTCGGCGAGCGATCCCGCGTACCGGTCGGCGACCGCGCGGCACAGCCGCAGCAGGGCCGGGCCGAGCACCGGCTCGGGCGAGACCACCTGGGCGATGGCGGCGAGCGGGCCCTTGTAGTCGGACTCGGTGAGCCGGGCGACGACGAACCCGTCGATCAGGCCGCCGCCCTCGCGGCGGCCGCTGACGACGTTGTGCGCCCCGGCGCCGAACCGGACCCGGACCCGGACGCCGGGCTGCGCGTCGGCGTCCATCGCGGCGGGCACCGCGTAGTCGAAGTACTTGTCCAGGTGCAGCACGCCCTTGTCGACCAGGACGCGGGCGACGGGCAGCCCCTCGGCGAGGTCCGCGCCGCGCCACGTGCCGCGCCGGGCCTTCGGCTCCTTCGCCTTGCGCACGGACTCGCGGATGAGCGCCAGCTGCTCCCCCGCCGGTGCCTTCTCCCGCTCGTCCTCGCTGCTCACAGCCCCAGTCCTACCAGACGCCTCGGACAGCGCGACGGCCCCGGACCGCGAAGGTCCGGGGCCGTGCGCGTGGTGCGGGTGCGGGTCCTACAGACCGGCGGCGGCGCGCAGCGCCTCGACGCGGTCGGTGCGCTCCCAGGTGAAGTCCGGCAGCGGGCGGCCGAAGTGGCCGTACGCGGCGGTCTGGGAGTAGATCGGACGCAGCAGGTCCAGGTCGCGGATGATCGCGGCCGGGCGCAGGTCGAAGACCGACGCGATGGCCTGCTCGATCTTCTCGCTGTCCACGGAGGCGGTGCCGAAGGTCTCGACGAACAGGCCCACCGGCTCGGCCTTGCCGATCGCGTAGGCGACCTGGACCTCGCAGCGCGAGGCCAGGCCCGCGGCCACGACGTTCTTGGCGACCCAGCGCATGGCGTACGCGGCGGAGCGGTCGACCTTGGACGGGTCCTTGCCCGAGAAGGCGCCGCCGCCGTGGCGGGCCATGCCGCCGTAGGTGTCGATGATGATCTTGCGGCCGGTGAGGCCGGCGTCGCCCATCGGGCCGCCGATCTCGAAGCGACCGGTCGGGTTCACCAGCAGGCGGTAGCCCTCGGTCTCCAGCTTGATGCCGTCGTCGAGCAGCGCCTTGAGCTCGTGCTCCACGACGAACTCGCGGATGTCCGGAGCGAGCAGCGACTCCAGGTCGATGTCCGAGGCGTGCTGCGAGGAGACGACCACGGTGTCGAGGCGGACGGCCTTGTCGCCGTCGTACTCGATGGTGACCTGGGTCTTTCCGTCCGGGCGCAGGTACGGGATGGTCCCGTTCTTGCGGACCTCGGACAGGCGGCGCGCGAGCCGGTGCGCCAGGTGGATCGGCAGCGGCATCAGGTCCGGGGTCTCGTCGCAGGCGTAGCCGAACATCAGGCCCTGGTCGCCGGCGCCCTGCTTGTCGAGCTCGTCCTCGTCGCCCTCGACCCGCTGCTCGTAAGCGGTGTCCACACCCTGGGCGATGTCGGGCGACTGCGCGCCGATGGACACCGAGACGCCGCACGAGGCGCCGTCGAAGCCCTTCTTGGACGAGTCGTAGCCGATGTCGAGGATCTTGTTGCGCACCAGGGTCGCGATGTCCGCGTATCCCTTGGTGGTGACCTCACCGGCGACGTGCACCTGGCCGGTGGTGATCAGCGTCTCGACCGCGACCCTGGAGGTCGGGTCCTCCTTGAGGAGGGCGTCGAGGATCGTGTCGCTGATCTGGTCAGCGATCTTGTCAGGATGTCCCTCGGTGACGGACTCCGAGGTAAACAGGCGGCGGGACACTTTGCTCCCTGGGGTTGCAGCGGCTGCTGGCTGATCATGGGGTGGGACGCGCGGGGCTGCGCCCGGCGATCCCTGGCTAGTTTATCGGTCGCTTCGGCCGGACCGACAAGCCATCTCGGTACTTGGATATGCCGTGACCTGCGACACGACGGGCCGCAGTACGACGATCCGCCACGTTTCCGGGGCGGAATGCCGCACAGGTCCGGTTTTGGTACACCCGGAAGGACGTATTCACGTCAACCGGGCGACCGTGAGATCCCACACCTGGTCGGCGAGGGCCTCCTTGGGACCGTACGGTACCGGGGTCTCGCTGCCGTCGGCGCCGAGCACCACGGCCTCGTTCTCCTCGGAACCGAACGCCTTGTGATCGCCGACCTCGTTGACAACCAGCAGGTCACAGCCCTTGCGGGCCAGTTTGGCCCGGCCGTTGGCCAGCACGTCGTCGGTCTCGGCGGCGAAGCCGACGACGACCTGGCCCGGATGTGAACGTTGTGTTGCGAGTTCGGCCAGCACGTCGGGGTTGCGGACCAGCTCCAGGGGCGGCTGCTCCTGGCCGTCCTTCTTCTTGATCTTGCCCTCGGCGTAGTGCGCGGGACGGAAGTCCGCCACGGCCGCCGCCATGACGACCGCGTCGGCGTCCGCGGCGGCCTTCAGCACCGCCTCGCGCAGCTGCACGGCCGTCCCGACGCGCACCACGTCGGCGCCGGCCGGGTCGGCGAGGCCGGTGTTGGCGGCCACCAGGGTGACGCGGGCGCCGCGGGCGACCGCCGTGCGGGCGAGCGCGTACCCCTGCTTGCCGGAGGAGCGGTTGCCCAGGTAGCGCACCGGGTCCAGCGGCTCGCGGGTGCCGCCGGCGCTGATCACCACGTGCCGCCCGGCGAGGTCGGCGGCGAGCCCGCGCGGGCCGCGGGCGAGCACCCGGCGGCAGACCTCGAAGATCTCGGCGGGGTCGGGCAGCCGGCCCTTGCCGGTGTCCACGCCGGTCAGCCGGCCCACGGCGGGTTCGATCACGATCGCGCCCCGGCGGCGCAGGGTGGCGACGTTCTCCTGGGTGGCGGGGTGCTCCCACATCTCGGTGTGCATCGCCGGCGCGAAGACCACCGGACAGCGCGCGGTGAGCAGCGTGTTGGTGAGCAGGTCGTCGGCGAGGCCGTGCGCGGCCTTGGCGAGCAGGTCGGCGGTGGCCGGGGCGACCACCACGAGGTCGGCGTGCTGGCCGATCCGCACGTGCGGGACCTCGTGGACGCCGTCCCACACCCGGGTCGACACCGGGTTGCCGGACAGCGCCGACCAGGTGGCCTCGCCGACGAAGTGCAGCGCCGACTCCGTGGGCACCACGCGGACGCCGTGCCCGGACTCGGTGAGCCGCCGCAGCAGCTCGCACGCCTTGTAGGCGGCGATACCGCCGCTCACCCCCAGGACGACCTGTGGCTGGCCCATCGTCACTCCCGCCGAGAAAGGGTTGGTCTTGCGTCCATCACACACCACGGGCCCGGCAGCGGTGCTGCCGGGCCCGTGGTGACAAGGATGGGTCTGCTGCTAGCCGGCCGACTCGATGGCCTCGGAGGTCAGCAGTCCCGCGTTGATCTCGCGCAGCGCGATCGACAGCGGCTTCTCGTGGACGTGGGTGTCCACCAGGGGGCCGACGTACTCCAGCAGGCCTTCACCGAGCTGGGAGTAGTACGCGTTGATCTGGCGCGCGCGCTTGGCCGCGTAGATCACCAGGCTGTACTTCGAGTCCGTGGCCTCGAGCAGCTCGTCGATCGGCGGGTTGATGATGCCCTCGGGCGTGGTGATGGAAGAGGACATTCTCTACCTACCCCTACTTGCTTGTGGAAAAGAATGGAAGTGGATCATACAACTCTCATCAAGGCTAGCAGCTCACGCGCTACATCCTCGACGGAGGTATTGACAAGGGTGATGTCGAACTCGGACTCGGCCGCCAGTTCGATCTTGGCCGCGGCCAGCCGCCGCTCGATCACCTCGGGCGATTCGGTACCCCGGCCGGTGAGCCGGCGGACCAGCTCGTCCCAGCTCGGCGGGGCGAGGAAGACGAGCTGCGCCTCGGGCATCGACTGGCGGACCAGCCGGGCACCCTGCAGATCGATCTCCAGCAGCACGGGCTCGCCGGCTTCGAGCCGGTCCAGCACGGCCTTGCGCGGGGTGCCGTAGCGGTTGCCCGCGAACTCGGCCCACTCCAGCAGCTCACCGTTGGCGACGAGCTTGTCGAACTCGTCGTTGTCGGCGAAGTAGTAGTGCACTCCGTGCTGCTCGCCGGGGCGTGGCCGACGGGTGGTGGCCGACACCGAGAGCCATACCTCGGGGTGGACCTTGCGCATATGAGCGACGACCGTGCTCTTGCCGACCCCTGAGGGGCCGGAGAGCACGGTCAGCCGCGGACGTACGTCCGGGGGCACGGGGGACGTCCCCCGGGATGTTGCAGCCATGAAGCGATTATCCCGGTTCCCGGAGGTGCTGGGGACCGTCAGGCGGCGCCGCCGCCGAACTCACGCTCCAAAGATGCGATCTGGTTGGAGCCGAGCCCCCGTACACGGCGGCTTTCGGAGATGCCGAGCCGCTCCATGATCTGCTTGGCGCGGACCTTGCCCACGCCGGGCAGGGACTCCAGGAGGGCAGAGACCTTCATCTTGCCGATGACATCGTTCTCTCGGCCCGACTTGATCACCTCGTGCAGCGAAGCGCCGGAGTGCTTCAGCCGATTCTTGACCTCGGCGCGCTCCCGGCGAGCCGCGGCGGCCTTCTCGAGCGCGGCAGCGCGCTGTTCAGGGGTAAGGGGCGGAAGAGCCACGCCTACGTCACCTCGGATATCGAACTGTCGGATACGGACCGGTAGTGGAACCCAGTTGCCCTCACCTGCAGGGCAACGAACGAAGCACTTGCGTGCTCGCTCTCGTCGGAGACTAGCGGTCACGGCGCCTCAAGTCAGCGAGAACAGACGAAAAGTCCTGGTCAGACTCGATCCGCTGGGATTTTTGGGACATATGGGCACCGGTTGCCGCCCTTGCGGCCCCCTTCGGACGCCGAACGGGCGTCCGGAAGGGAGCCTTCGGCGCTCAACCCGCCACGGCGGCACGGACCTCGTCGGCGAACCGGGCCGCCGCGTCCCGCAGTCCGGCCGCGTCGGGACCGTGCCGCAGCACGTCGCGGCTGACGCTCGGCAGGACGTTCCCGACCGCGGACCCGAAGAGCGCGGGGAGCCCGGCCGGCGTCGCGCCCTGGGCGCCGATGCCGGGGGCCAGCAGCGGGCCGTTGACGTCCAGCTCCGCGCCCGCCTCGGAGAGCGTGGCGCCGACCACCGCGCCGACGGATCCGAGCGGCCGCTCGCCGGCGTTCTCGGCCGCGATGTGGTCGAGCATCACCTGGGCGAGCGACTTCCCGTTCGCCGCGGTGGCCCGCTGGACCTCCGCGCCCTCCGGGTTGGAGGTCAGGGCCAGCACGAAGACGCCGGCGCCGGAGATCCGCGCCGCGTCCAGCGCCGGGCGCAGCGAGCCGAAGCCCAGGTACGGGCTGACGGTGACCGCGTCCGAGAAGAGCGGGGAGTCCTTGTCGAGGAACGTGGCGGCGTAGGCGGCCATCGTGGAGCCGATGTCGCCGCGCTTGGCGTCCATCAGCACCAGCGCGCCCGCGGCGCGGGCGTCGGCGACGGCCCGCTCCAGCACGGCGATGCCCCGGGAGCCGAAGCGCTCGAAGAACGCGCTCTGCGGCTTGAGGACGGCGACCCGGTCGGCGAGGGCCTCGACCACGGTGCGCGTGAAGCGCTCCAGGCCGGCCACGTCGTCGTTCAGGCCCCAGGAGGTCAGCAGTGCCGCGTGCGGGTCGATGCCGACGCACAGCTGCCCGCGGCTGTCCATCGCGTGGCGCAGGCGCGCGCCGAAGGGTTCCAGGTTCTCCACGGTCATGAGCCCGCCTTCCGGTGGTCGGCGCCGACGGCGTCGGCGAGGGTGGCGTACGGGCTCGCGGCCAGCCGGGCCGCGAGTCCCTTGTGGAGGGCGCGGCACCAGAACGGGCCCTCGTAGATGAAGGCGCTGTACCCCTGGACCAGGGTTGCGCCGGCCAGGATCCGCTCCCAGACGTCGTCGGCGGTGGTGACGCCGCCGACGCCGACCAAGGTGAGGCGGTCGCCGACGCGGGCGTACAGCCGGCTCAGGACCTCCAGCGAGCGGGCCCGCAGCGGGGCGCCGGACAGGCCGCCGGTCTCCTTGACCAGCGCCGGGTCCGAGGTCAGCCCCAGGCCGTCGCGGGCGATCGTGGTGTTGGTGGCGATGATGCCGTCCAGGCCGAGTTCCACGGCGAGGTCGGCGACGGCGTCGATGTCGTCGTCGGCCAGGTCGGGGGCGATCTTGACGAGCAGCGGCACCCGGCGCGTGGTGACCGTGCGGTCGGCGGCCTCGCGCACGGCGGTCAGCAGCGGCCGCAGCTGGTCGACGGCCTGCAGGTCGCGCAGGCCCGGGGTGTTGGGCGAGGAGACGTTGACGACGAGGTAGTCCGCGTGGGCGGCGAGCCGCTCGGTGGAGGTCACGTAGTCCGCGACGGCCTCGGCCTCGGGGACCACCTTGGTCTTGCCGATGTTGACGCCCACGGTGGTCCTGAAGGCGGGGCTGCGGGCCGCGAGGCGGGCGGCGACCGCCGCGGAGCCCTCGTTGTTGAAGCCCATGCGGTTGATCAGCGCGCGGTCCCGGACCAGCCGGAAGAGCCGCTGCCTGGGGTTGCCGGACTGCGGCTGCCCGGTGACGGTGCCGATCTCGACGTGGTCGAAGCCGAGCATCGCCATGCCGTCGATCGCGACCGCGTTCTTGTCGAAGCCGGCGGCGAGCCCGAAGGGGCCGTGCATGCGCAGGCCCAGGGCCTCGGTGCGCAGCTCCTCGTGGCGGGGCGCGAGCACGGCCGCCACGAAGGTCCGCAGGACCGGGACGCGGGCGGCGAGCCGGATCCAGCCGAACGCCAGGTGGTGCGCCCGCTCGGGGTCCATGCGCCGGAAGAGCATCTTGAACAGGAGGGAGTACATGCTGAGCCTTCTACGGGACGGTGCGGGGAGGCGGTCACATGGAGAGGGGGACACCGGCCGGTGTCCCCCTCCTGGCGCTACCCCTCCGCGCGGGAGGCGTTCAGGCGTTCCGCGTGCTCCTGCAGCGATCTGACGCCGATGTCGCCGCGGTTGAGCGCGTCGATGCCCTGGACGGCGGCGGCGAGCGCCTGCACCGTCGTCAGGCACGGCACCCCGCGGGAGACGGCGGCGGTCCTGATGTCGTAGCCGTCGAGGCGGCCGCCGGTGCCGAACGGGGTGTTGACGATCAGGTCGATCTTCCCGTCGTGGATCAGCCGCACCACGGTCGGCTCACCGTCGGGACCCGTGCCCTCGCTCTGCTTGCGCACCACGGTGGCGTGGATGCCGTTGCGGCGCAGCACCTCGGCGGTGCCGGAGGTCGCGAGCAGCTCGAAGCCGTGCTCGGCCAGCGCGCGGGCCGGGAAGACCAGGCTGCGCTTGTCGCGGTTGGCCACCGAGATGAACGCGGTGCCCTTGGTGGGCAGCGCGCCGTACGCGCCGGCCTGGGACTTGGCGTACGCGGTGCCGAAGACCGAGTCGATGCCCATGACCTCGCCGGTGGAGCGCATCTCCGGGCCGAGGACGGTGTCGACGCCGCGGCCGTAGATGTCGCGGAAGCGGCTCCACGGCATCACGGCCTCCTTGACGGAGATCGGCGCGTCCAGCGGCAGGGTGCCGCCGTCGCCGGTCTTCGGCAGCATGCCCTCGGCCCGCAGCTCGGCGACGGTCGCGCCGAGCGAGATCCGGGCGGCGGCCTTGGCCAGCGGCACCGCGGTCGCCTTCGAGGTGAAGGGGACGGTGCGCGAGGCGCGCGGGTTGGCCTCCAGGACGTAGAGGATGTCCCCGGCGAGCGCGAACTGGATGTTGATCAGGCCCTGGACGCCGACGCCCTTGGCGATGGCCTCGGTGGAGGCCCGCAGCCGCTTGATGTCGTGGCCGCCGAGCGTCATCGGGGGCAGCGCGCAGGCGGAGTCGCCGGAGTGGATGCCGGCCTCCTCGATGTGCTCCATGACGCCGCCGAGGTACAGCTCGGTGCCGTCGTAGAGCGCGTCGACGTCGATCTCGATGGCGTCGTCGAGGAACCGGTCGACCAGGACCGGGCGGGTCGGGCTGATCTCGGTCGACTCGGCGATGTACGAGGAGAGCCGGGCCTCCTCGTAGACGATCTCCATGCCGCGGCCGCCGAGCACGTACGACGGGCGCACCAGGACCGGGTAGCCGATCTCGTCGGCGATGGCCTTGGCCTCGTCGAAGGTGGTCGCGGTGCCGTGCTTGGGGGCGGGCAGGCCGGCCTCGGCCAGCACGCGGCCGAAGGCGCCGCGGTCCTCGGCGAGGTGGATGGCCTCGGGCGAGGTGCCGACGATCGGCACCCCGTTGTCCTTGAGCGCCTGCGCCAGGCCGAGCGGGGTCTGGCCGCCGAGCTGGACGATGACGCCCGCGATCGGGCCGGCCAGCGTCTCGGCGTGCACGATCTCCAGGACGTCCTCCAGGGTGAGCGGCTCGAAGTAGAGCCGGTCGGAGGTGTCGTAGTCGGTGGAGACGGTCTCGGGGTTGCAGTTGACCATCACGGTCTCGTACCCGGCCTCGCTCAGCGCGAAGGAGGCGTGGACGCAGGAGTAGTCGAACTCGATCCCCTGGCCGATGCGGTTGGGGCCGGAGCCGAGGATGATCACGGCGGGCTTCTCGCGCGGGGCGACCTCGGACTCCTCGTCGTAGGACGAGTAGAAGTACGGGGTCTTCGCGGCGAACTCGGCGGCGCAGGTGTCGACGGTCTTGTAGACCGGGCGCACGCCCAGCGCGTGCCGGACCTCGCGCACGACGTCCTCGCGCAGGCCGCGGATCTCCGCGATCTGGACGTCGGAGAAGCCGTGCCGCTTGGCCTCGGCGAGCAGCTCCGGGCCGAGCTTGTCGGCGGCCGCCAGGTCGTCGGCGACCTCCTTGATCAGGAAGAGCTGGTCGGTGAACCACGGGTCGATCTTCGTCGCGTCGAAGATCTCCTCGGGGGTCGCGCCGGCGCGGACGGCCTGCATGACCGTGTTGATCCGGCCGTCGGTCGGCACCGCGGCCGTGGCCAGCAGCGCGTCCTTGTCGCCGGGCTCGCCGGTGAAGGCGAACTGGCTGCCCTTCTTCTCCAGCGAGCGCAGCGCCTTCTGCAGCGCCTCGGTGAAGTTGCGGCCGATGGCCATCGCCTCGCCGACCGACTTCATGGTCGTGGTGAGGGTCGCGTCGGCCGCCGGGAACTTCTCGAAGGCGAAGCGCGGCACCTTGACGACGACGTAGTCGAGCGTGGGCTCGAAGGACGCCGGGGTCTTCTCGGTGATGTCGTTGGGGATCTCGTCGAGCGTGTAGCCGACGGCGAGCCGGGCGGCGATCTTGGCGATCGGGAAGCCGGTGGCCTTGGAGGCGAGCGCCGAGGAGCGCGAGACCCGCGGGTTCATCTCGATGACGATGACGCGGCCGTCTTCGGGGTTGATCGCGAACTGGATGTTGCAGCCGCCGGTGTCGACGCCGACCTCGCGGATGATCGCGATGCCGACGTCCCGCAGGTTCTGGTACTCGCGGTCGGTCAGCGTCAGCGCCGGGGCGACGGTGATGGAGTCGCCGGTGTGCACGCCCATCGGGTCGAAGTTCTCGATGGAGCAGACGACCACGACGTTGTCGTTGCGGTCGCGCATCAGCTCCAGCTCGTACTCCTTCCAGCCGAGGATGGACTCCTCCAGGAGCACCTCGGTGGTCGGCGAGAGCGTCAGGCCCTGGCCGGCGATGCGGCGCAGCTCCTCCTCGTCGTGGGCGAAGCCGGAGCCGGCGCCGCCCATGGTGAAGGAGGGGCGGACGACGACGGGGTAGCCGCCGAGGGTGTCCACGCCCGCGATGATGTCGTCCATCGTGTGGCAGATGACGGACCTGGCGGACTCGCCGTAGCCGATCTTGGCGTTGACGGCCGCGACGACGCCCTTGAAGAGCTCGCGGTCCTCGCCCTTGTTGATCGCCTCGACGTTGGCGCCGATCAGCTCGACGTTGTACTTGTCCAGGACGCCGTTGGCGTGCAGGGAGATCGCGGTGTTGAGCGCGGTCTGGCCGCCGAGGGTCGGCAGGAGCGCGTCGGGGCGCTCCTTGGCGATGATCTTCTCGACATACTCCGGCGTGATCGGCTCGATGTAGGTGGCGTCGGCGATCTCGGGGTCGGTCATGATCGTGGCCGGGTTGGAGTTCACGAGGATGACCCGCAGGCCCTCGGACTTCAGCACCCGGCAGGCCTGGGTGCCGGAGTAGTCGAACTCCGCTGCCTGGCCGATGACGATCGGGCCGGAGCCGATGACCAGGACGGACTGGATATCGGTGCGCTTAGGCACGCTGGCCCTCCATCAGAGACGTGAAGCGGTCGAACAGGTACGCGGCGTCGTGCGGGCCGGCGGCCGCTTCGGGGTGGTACTGGACGCTGAACGCCGGCTGGTCGAGCAGCTGGAGGCCCTCGACCACGTTGTCGTTCAGGCAGACGTGGCTGACCTCGGCCCGGCCGTAGGGGGTGTCGGAGACCGTGTCGATCGGCGCGTCGACGGCGAAGCCGTGGTTGTGCGCGGTCACCTCGACCTTGCCGGTGGTGCGGTCCTGGACCGGCTGGTTGATGCCGCGGTGGCCGTACTTGAGCTTGTAGGTGCCGAACCCGAGCGCGCGGCCCAGGATCTGGTTGCCGAAGCAGATGCCGAACAGCGGGGTCTTCCGCTCCAGCACCGCGCGCATCAGCGCGACCGGGTGGTCGGCGGTGGCGGGGTCACCGGGGCCGTTGGAGAAGAACACGCCGTCGGGCGCGACGGCGTAGATGTCCTCGACGCTCGCGGTGGCGGGCAGCACGTGGACCTCGATGCCGCGCTCGGCCATCCGCTGGGGCGTCATCGACTTGATGCCGAGGTCGATCGCGGCCACGGTGAAGCGCTTGGTGCCGATCGCCGGGACGGTGTACGCCTCCTTGGTCGCGACCTCGGCGGACAGGTCGGCGCCCTTCATCTGCGGCGCCCGCAGCACCTTGGCGACCAGGTCCGCGTCGGTGCCGACCGCGTCGCCGGAGAAGATGCCGACCCGCATGGCGCCGCGCTCGCGCAGGTGGCGGGTGAGGGCGCGGGTGTCGATGCCGCTGATGCCGACGACGCCCTGGTTGACGAGCTCCTCGTCCAGGGTCCGGCGGGCGCGCCAGTTGGAGTGGACCCGGGCGGGGTCGCGGACCACGTAGCCGGCGACCCAGATGCGCGCCGACTCGGCGTCCTCGTCGTTGATGCCGGTGTTGCCGATGTGCGGGGCGGTCATGACGACCACCTGGCGGTGGTACGACGGGTCGGTCAGCGTCTCCTGGTAGCCGGACATGCCGGTGGAGAACACGGCCTCGCCGAAGGTCTCCCCCACTGCCCCGTAGGCCCGGCCGCGGAAGATCCGGCCGTCCTCCAGGACGAGTACGGCGGGGGTCCTGTCTGCCCGCTGGGTGGAGGTCGTCATCGTGGGCCTTCCTGATGGTGCGGGGCGGCGACCGCGCTGTCGCCGGGGTGCTGGTCGGTGTCGGGGTCGCCGGCTGCGGATGCCGCGGCCCCGGATGCTGCTGCTGATGGTGAGGACATGGACCCGACGGCGTCGACCCAGCCCGCGTGCTCAGCGGCGTGCTCGGAGCGGAAGCCGGAGTCGATCAGCCGGCCGCCGTGCTCCCAGGTGATCACCAGCAGTCCGCCCTCGGTGAGGACCTTGCCGGCGATGCCCTTGTCGAGCCGGGCGCCGCGCAGGGCGGCGGTGGGGACGAGGAAGTCCGGCGCGCCGGTCCGCTCCACCCGCACGCCCTGCTCCGTCAGAGTGAGGACGGCCGCGCTGCGCACTCCCAGGCCGTGGGCGACGACGCGGTCCAGCCACTGCCCGGCGGTGGTGCTGCCGAAGTAGCGGCCCCGCAGGGTCAGCAGCGGCTCGGCGCCGTCCTCGGGGGCCGGGGGCAGGTCCGGCAGGCCGCCCTGCAGGGTGCCGCGCCACTTCCAGCCCTCCCGCATCAGCCAGTAGACGAGGGCCACGAACAGGCCCAGGCCCACGATCCAGCCGATCCGTGAGGACCAGTCGGTGACCTGCTGGGACCTCTGGTCCGCCGCCAGCACAAGAGTCAGAGATGTCACGCGAGCTTCCCGTCCACGACCGTCGCCCTGCCCCGCAGGAAGGTGGCGATCACCCGGCCCGGCAGCTCGCGGCCCTCGTACGGGGTGTTGCGGCTGCGGGAGGCGAAGCCCGCGGGGTTCACCGTTCCACGGTAAGCCGGATCGACCAGGGTGAGGTTGGCGGGCTCGCCCGCGGCGACCGGGCGGCCGTGGCCGGCCAGCCGGCCGATGACGGCGGGCCGCGCCGACATGCGGTCGGCGACGCCGGCCCAGTCGAGCAGGCCGGTGTCGACCATTGTCTGCTGGACGACGGACAGCGCGGTCTCCAGGCCCACCATGCCCATGGCGGCTGCGGCCCACTCGCAGTCCTTGTCCTCGTGCGGGTGCGGGGCGTGGTCGGTGGCGACGCAGTCGATGGTGCCGTCGGCCAGTGCCTCGCGCAGCGCCAGCACGTCGGCCTCGGTGCGCAGCGGCGGGTTGACCTTGTAGACCGGGTTGTAGGACCGGACCAGCTCGTCGGTCAGGA
The DNA here is from genome assembly GCF_040636125.1 of Streptomyces sp. NPDC006733. NCBI lineage: Bacteria > Bacillati > Actinomycetota > Actinomycetes > Kitasatosporales > Streptomycetaceae > Streptomyces > Streptomyces sp. NPDC006733. The sequence goes on from NZ_JBEYJD010000002.1 coordinate 359,803, forward strand.
GCAGGTGGTGCGGGGTGACCTCGGCCGTCACGTTCCAGCCCTTGGACTTGGCCCAGCGGACGATCTCCACGGAGCCGGCCGTCGACAGGTGGCAGATGTGCACGCGGGAGTCGACGTGCGCGGCGAGCAGCACGTCGCGGGCGATGATCGACTCCTCGGCCACCGCCGGCCAGCCGCGCAGGCCCAGCTCGCCGGAGACGATGCCCTCGTTCATCTGGGCGCCCTCGGTGAGGCGGGGCTCCTGGGCGTGCTGGGCGACGACGCCGTCGAAGGCCTTCACGTACTCCAGCGCGCGGCGCATGATCACCGCGTCGTCGACGCACTTGCCGTCGTCGGAGAAGACCCGCACTCCGGCGGCGGAGTCGGCCATCGCGCCGAGCTCGGCGAGCTGCTTGCCCTCCAGGCCGACGGTGACGGCGCCGACCGGCTGCACGTCGCAGTAGCCGGACTCGCGGCCCAGCCGCCAGACCTGCTCCACGACGCCGGCGGTGTCGGCGACCGGGAAGGTGTTGGCCATGGCGTGCACGGCGGTGTAGCCGCCGACGGCGGCGGCGCGGGTGCCGGTCAGCACCGTCTCGGAGTCCTCGCGGCCCGGCTCGCGCAGGTGGGTGTGCAGGTCGACGAGGCCCGGCAGCAGGACCAGGCCGGCGGCCTCGACGACGGTGGCGTCGGCCGGCACGTCCAGGCCGGTGCCGACGGCGGCGATCGTCTCACCGTCGATCAGGACGTCCTGCGGGTCGCCGCCGAGCACCTTGGCGCCTCGGATAAGGGTCTTGCTCATGACGGGTCGTTCTCCTCGGTGCGGGCGGCGGGGGCGGCTGTGGTGATGGCGGGTTCGTTCCCGCCGAGCAGCAGGTACAGGACGGCCATCCGGATGCTGACGCCGTTGGCGACCTGCTCCACGACGGTGCAGCGCCCGGAGTCGGCGACCTCGGCGGTGATCTCCATGCCGCGGTTCATCGGGCCGGGGTGCATGACGATGGCGTGCTCCGGCAGGGCGGCCATCCGGGCGCCGTCCAGGCCGTAGCGGCGGGAGTACTCGCGCTCGGTGGGGAAGAACGCGGCGTTCATCCGCTCGCTCTGCACCCGCAGCATCATCACGGCGTCGGACTTGGCGAGCACCGCGTCCAGGTCGTACGAGACGTCGCACGGCCAGGTCTCGACGCCGATCGGCAGCAGGGTGGGCGGGGCGACCAGGGTGACGTGGGCGCCGAGCGTGTTGAGCAGCAGGACGTTGGAGCGGGCGACGCGGCTGTGCAGGATGTCGCCGACGATCGTGATCCGGCGGCCGGCCAGGTCCCGGCCGCTCCCGTCGCCCGGGCCCTGGTGGAAGGTGGGGCCGCCGTCCTTCGCGCCCGCCAGGTGGCGGCGCATGGTGAAAGCGTCGAGCAGCGCCTGGGTGGGGTGCTCGTGGGTGCCGTCGCCGGCGTTGACGACCGAGCCGCCGATCCAGCCGGAGGTGGCCAGCCGGTGCGGGGCACCGGAGGAGCCGTGCCGGATGACGACGGCGTCGGCGCCCATCGCCTCCAGGGTCAGCGCGGTGTCCTTCAGGGACTCGCCCTTGGAGACCGAGGAGCCCTTGGCGGAGAAGTTGATGACGTCGGCGGAGAGCCGCTTGGCGGCGGCCTCGAAGGAGATGCGGGTGCGGGTCGAGTCCTCGAAGAACAGGTTGACGACGGTGCGTCCGCGCAGCGTCGGCAGCTTCTTGATCGGCCGGTCGGCCACGCGGGCCATTTCCTCGGCGGTGTCGAGCACGAGGATGGCGTCGTCGCGGGTGAGGTCGGCGGCCGAGATCAGGTGGCGCTTCATCGGGTCACTCCGAAGGGGGTGTGCTGGGGCGGCGGAGGGCATGCTCGCGTGCCCGGACCCCCGCGGGGTCCGGGTCGTGCCTGCGCTATTCGTCCGCCGGGGAGCCCTCGCGCACGCCGAGGAGGACCGTGTCACGGCCGTCCTCTTCGGTGAGGTGGACCTTGACGGTCTCGCGCAGCGAGGTGGGGAGGTTCTTGCCGACGTAGTCGGCCCGGATCGGCAGTTCGCGGTGGCCGCGGTCGACCAGGACGGCGAGCTGCACGGCGCGCGGCCGGCCGATGTCGTTGAGCGCGTCGAGGGCGGCGCGGATCGTGCGGCCCGAGAAGAGCACGTCGTCGACGAGGATGACCAGCCGGCCGTCGACGCCGTCGGCGGGGATGTCGGTGCGGGCCAGCGCGCGGGCCGGGTGCAGCCGCAGGTCGTCGCGGTACATGGTGATGTCGAGCGACCCGACCGGGACCTTGCGGCCGGTGATGTCGGCGAGCTTGTCGGCCAGCCGGCGGGCGAGGAAGACGCCGCGGGTGGGAATGCCGAGGAGCACCACGTCGTCGGCGCCCTTGGCGCGTTCGACGATCTCGTGGGCGATGCGGGTCAGGACCCGTGCGATGTCCGGTGCCTCGAGCACCGGGCGTGCGGATGTACTGCGGTCTTCAGCCATGAAGGGCTCTCCTTCCCCGCCTCACGGGACGGGTCTTAAAGGACGCCAGGGATACATCCCCACGTTACCAGGCGCGCAGGTCGCGTTCTCGGGCGGTCGCCCGCAGGATGAGCACACCGGTACGAATCGGACGCCCGCCCGGCGCGGGGGGACCGGTCCGGACCATTCGGCTTGACGAAGTCAAATTACGCTGCGTAACCTCACAGTGAGTCACCGAGTTTCCGTCCGGGGAGCCTTATGTCCAGCGATTACGCCAAACAGCTCGGAGCCAAGCTCCGCGCCATCCGCACGCAGCAGGGTCTCTCCCTCCACGGGGTCGAGGAGAAGTCCCAGGGTCGGTGGAAGGCCGTCGTCGTCGGTTCGTACGAGCGTGGCGACCGCGCCGTGACCGTACAGCGACTGGCCGAGCTGGCTGACTTCTACGGAGTCCCGGTCCAGGAGCTGCTGCCCGGCACCACGCCGGGCGGAGCCGCCGAGCCGCCGCCGAAGCTCGTGCTGGACCTGGAGCGCCTGTCCCAGGTCCCGCCGGACAAGGCCGGTCCGCTGCAGCGCTACGCCGCCACGATCCAGAGCCAGCGCGGGGACTACAACGGCAAGGTGCTGTCGATCCGCCAGGACGACTTGCGCACGCTGGCCGTGATCTACGACCAGTCGCCCTCGGTCCTCACCGAGCAGCTCATCGGCTGGGGCGTCCTCGACGCGGACGCGCGCCGCGCGGTCGCCCATGAGGACAGCTGAGCAACTGCATTGCAGAAACGTCCCGCCCGGGGCGGTGCCCGCAAGGACACCGCCCCGGGCGGTTCTGTTTCCGGCGGCCTGCGCGGGGTCCGCGAGGACCCGCCGGCCGCCCGCGTCACCCGTACGGCCCAGTCCGCGCCCGGAAGAGCCGGCCGATGACCTCCGGCAGCAGCCGTTCGGTCAGCCGGGGCGGCAGCGCCTGCAGTACGGCCAGTACCGGAGCCATCCGCTGCGGCAGCGCGCCGTCCGCGGAGACACCCGCGAGCTGGAGGGCCAGGGCGATCTCCCCGGGGCCGAGCGTGTCGGGGTCGAGCTGGGCGGCGAGCCCCGCGATCCCCGCGTCCACGGTGGCGGGCCCCAGCTCGCGGGCCCGTGACACGGCGGCGCCCAGCTCCTCCAGCAGCAGCGCGATCCGCTCGGGCGACGCCACCGCGGCCGTGACCGTCAGGTGCAGGTTGGGCGGGGAGCCGTCGAAGGCGGGCTGCGGCTGCAGGAACCACCCGCGCAGCCGCATCTCGTCGGCGACGACGAACGGGTCAAGACCCGGGTCGTCGGAGGCCACCGCGACCAGTGAGGCCTGCGGGGTGCCGAGCACCCGCAGCCCGTCGATCCGGCCGATGCCCCCGACGAGGGCCTGTACCGCCTCGTGCACGCGCGCGGAGAGCTCCGCGTAGCCCGCGGGCCCGATCCGCCGCAGCACCGCCCAGGCGGCGGCCAGCGGCCCGGCGGACTTGGTGCCCTGCAAGGTGGCGTTGACCACCGGGTAGCCGGGCCAGGAGGCGTCCGCGAACCAGCCGTGCCGGCGCAGCTCGGCGTCCCGGAAGAGCAGCACCGAGGCGCCCTTGGGCGTGTACGCGTACTTGTGCAGGTCCACCGCGAGCGAGGTGACGCCGGGGACCGCCAGGTCGAAGGCGGGCGGCCGGGGCAGCGCGGCGGGCAGGTGCGCCAGGTACCAGCCGCCGATGCAGGCGTCGACGTGGCACAGCACCCCGCGGGCGGCCGCCGCGGCGGCGATCGGGGCGACGGGGTCGATCACCCCGTGGGCGTAGGACGGCGCCGAGACCACGACCAGGGCCGTCCGGTCGGTGATCGCCGCCGCCATGGCCTCGGGGCGGGCGCGGAACGTGACCGGGTCCACCGGGACGGGCACGACCGCCAGCCCGAACAGGGCGGCCGCCTTGCGGAAGGCGGCGTGCGCGGTGGCCGGCAGCACCAGCTCCGGGGCGGTGACGCCCCGGGTGCGGCGGGCGTGCTCGCGGGCGGTCAGCACGGCCAGCAGGCAGCTCTCGGTGCCGCCGCTGGTGAAGGTGCCGGCCGTGGCGGCGTCGCCGCCGAGCAGTTCGGCCGCCCGGCCGACGATGTCGTTCTCCAGCGCCACCACGCTGGGAAAGGCCGTCATGTCCAGGCCGTTGACCCCGCCGAAGGCGGCCTGGGCGCGGTCCGCGAGGTCCTCCAGGCCGTCGAGCCCGGCGTCGTAGACGTACGCCATGGTGCGGCCGCCGCGCACCGGCAGGTCCCCGGACCGCAGCTCCGTCAGCCGGTCGATGATCTCCTGGTCGAGCTCCTGATCGGACATGCGAGCGAAACTAGGCCACGGCCCGGGAAACGCACCAGGCCCGAAGCAGAAGATTGTTCACCTTCTGCTGCGGGCCTGCGCGGTGCGGGGTGGCGCTAGGACGCGGCCTAGCGCCGCAGGGTCGGCTTGAGGTCCTTCAGACGGGCCAGCAGCCCGTTGACGAAGGCCGGCGACTCGTCCGTGGAGAACTCCTTGGCGAGCTGGACCGCCTCGTCCAGCACGACCGCGTCCGGGACCTCGTCCTCCCAGATCAGCTCGTAGGTGCTGAGCCGCAGGACGTTCCGGTCGACGACCGGCATGCGGTCGAGCGTCCAGCCCACCGAGTAGGTCGCGAGCAGCTCGTCGATGCGGGGCGCGTTGGCGGCGTACCCCTCGACCAGCTGCATGGTGTACTCGGTGACCGGCGGCTGCCGGTCGTCGGTCCGGGCGAGCCGGATCCAGTCCGCCATAACGGTCTTCGGGTCGACACCCCGCTGATCCGATTCGAAGAGGATCTGGAAGGCGCGCTTGCGGGCCTTGTTCCGAGCAGCCACGTTAGCTGTTCACCCGGCCGAGATAGTCACCCGAACGGGTGTCGACCTTGATCTTCTCACCGGTGGTGATGAAGAGCGGGACGCCGATCTCGTAGCCGGTCTCGAGGCGGGCCGGCTTGGAGCCACCGGTGGACCGGTCGCCCTGGACGCCCGGCTCGGTGTACTCGATGACCAGCTCGACCGAGGCCGGGAGCTCGATGTAGAGGGGAGCGCCCTCGTACATCGCGACGACGGCCTCGAAGCCCTCGAGGAGGTAGTTGGCGGCGTCGCCGACGACCTCGGGGGTGATGTACACCTGGTCGAAGGTGTCGGTGTCCATGAAGACGAAGTCGGTGCCGTCCTTGTAGGAGAACTGCATACCGCGCTTGTCGACGTTGGCCGTCTCGACCTTGATGCCGGCGTTGAAGGTCTTGTCGACGACCTTGCCGGACAGCACGTGCTTGAGCTTCGTGCGGACGAAGGCGGGGCCCTTGCCGGGCTTGACGTGCTGGAACTCGACAACGGTCCAGAGCTGGCCGCCGTCGAGCTTGAGCACGAGGCCGTTCTTGAGGTCGTTCGTGGATGCCACGGTTGCGGAATCTCCTGAAAGTGCAGCTTCGGAGACCGAGGGGGCACGCCCTTTCACAGGGCGAGCAGTTCCTTGGTCGTAATGGTGAGTAGCTCGGGCCCGCCGTCCGTCACAGGACGTACGACGAGTGTGTCGTCGATGCGGACACCGCCGCGGCCCGGAAGGTGGACCCCCGGTTCGACGGTGACCGGCACGCAAGCGTCCAGTTTACCCATGGCCGCAGGTGACAGCCGAGGGTCCTCGTCGATTTCGAGTCCCACACCGTGCCCCGTCACCTCTCCGAGGGCCTGCCCGTAGCCCCCCGCGGCCAGCACCGAGCGTGCCGCGTGGTCCACATCACGGCAGGCCACACCGGGTGCGAGCGCCTCGCGGCCGGCCCGCTGGGCGGCGAAGACCAGCTCGTACAGCTCGATCTGCCAGTCGGCGGGAGAAGTCCCCACGACGAAGGTGCGGCCGACCTCGCAGCGGTATCCGCGGTAGCTGGCGCCGAGCCGGACGGTGAGGAAGTCGCCCTCCTCCACGCGCCGGTCGGTGGGCACGTGCCGGGCGGCCCCGGAGTGCGGCCCGGTGCCCACGCACGTGGGGAAGGCCGGGCCGTCCGCGCCGTGGTCGATCAGCCGCCGCTCCAGCTCCAGCGCGAGGTGGCGCTCGGTCCTGCCGATCAGGATCGACTCCAGCAGCTCGCCGAGTGCCTGGTCGGCGAGTTCGGCGGCGATCCGGATCGAGGCGATCTCCTGCTCGTCCTTGACCACCCGCAGCTGCTCCACGGCTCCGGCGAGGTCGCTCAGCCGCAGGCCGGGCGCGACCGAGCCGATCGCCCGGTGCCGCGCGACGGTCAGATGGTGCTCCTCGACGGCCAGGGTGTCGCCCCGCCGGTCGAGGACCAGCCCGGCCGCGGTCACCACCGGGTCGTCGTCCGCCCCCGTCAGGACCACGGTCCGCACGCCGTCCGGCGGCTGCCCCTCGGACAGGTCGCCCGCGGCGGGGCGGCGGCGGACCAGCGCGTCCTGGTCACCGGGGCCGACGAGCAGGACCGCGCCGGGCGGCGCGCAGCCGGCCAGGTAGCGGACGTTCGCGGGGCGGGAGACCAGCGCCGCCGCCGCTCCCGCCGCCGCGCATCGGTCGCGCAGGCGTTCTCTGCGGGCTGCGTGCACGTCGGACATGTCGCGAGCGTACGTGCGGGCTCTGCGGGGGGCCGCCCGAGCGCGTCCGACCGGGGGCGGGGCCGCCGGTCGCCCGGCATCGGGCCGGGCCCGGGGCTACCAGACGGGCGGGCCCTGGACGCTGCGGGCCACCACCCGGTCCAGCGCGGCGGCGGCGGCGACCACGTCGAGCTGCGAGTTGTCGATGATCGGCAGCCCCGATCCGTACCAGCCGGCCATCCGGCCGTGGATCCGGGCGACCTCCTCGTCGGACAGCCGCCGGTTCCCGTTGCGCGCGGCGTTGCGGGCGAGGACCACGTCCAGGCCCGGGAGCAGGACCACGGGCAGCAGGCCGGGGCCGACGTGCCGCTTCCAGCCGCCGAGGCCGACGACCGGCCGGTCCGGGAAGACCGCGTCGTCGATGATGCACGATATGCCGTTGGCCAGGAAGTTCCGGGCGGAGAAGCCGCAGGTGCGGCGGGCCAGCCGGTACTGCGCCTCGGAGTGCTCGTTCCACCCCGCCTGCGGGTCCGCGAAGCCGGAGCGGACCCACTCGCGGACGTCGTCGAGGCTGATGTGCGCGGTCGGCGCACCGCGGTGGTCGGCCCAGTGCCGGGCGATGGTGGTCTTGCCGGCCCCGGCCGCGCCGATCAGCAGGACCGCGACGGGCCCGGGCCCGCCGGCCGGCTGCTGGCCGCCGGAGGCGGCGGGCAGCTGCACCGGTCCCGCGGCGGGCAGCGGGAAGTGGCCGGTGGTGCTGGGGGCCGGCTGGGGCCCCGGCCGGCCGGGCTGCGGTGCCCCCACAGCGTGCTGCATCCCGTCCCACTCCATCTCGTGCCGGAGGTTCTGCTTCCGTGACGGCCGAGAACGGACCGTTCGAACCGAACCGTACCGTCCCCGGCGGGTCTTGTGTGAACGGCCGGGGAGCGGCACAGGTGCCCGGGCGGCGGGGTCAGTCGCCGATCTCCTCCGCCAGGGCGCGCAGCGCCAGCCGGTACGAGCCGATGCCGAAGCCCGCGACCGTGCCGGTGGAGACGGCCGCGATCACCGAGGTGTGGCGGAATTCCTCGCGGGTGTACGGGTTGGAGATGTGCACCTCGATCAGCGGGGCGGTGCGCTGCGCCGCCGCGTCCCGGATCCCGTACGAGTAGTGCGTGAACGCACCGGGGTTGATGACGACCGGGAGCCGCCCGTCGGCCGCCTCGTGCAGCCAGCGGATCAGCTCGCCCTCGTCGTTGGTCTCCCGGACCTCGACGTCGAAGCCGAGCTCCTTGCCGAGGGAGGTGCACGCCTCGACGAGGCCGGCGTACGAGGTGGCGCCGTACACGTCGGGCTCCCGGGAGCCGAGCCGGCCGAGGTTCGGCCCGTTCAGCACCAGGACGCGGCGGGTCACTTGGAGACCTCGGCGTAGGCGGCGACCAGGACGGCCGGGTCCGGGCCCTCCAGGACGGTGGGCTTGGCCAGGCCGTCGAGCACGATGAAGCGCAGCAGGTCGCCGCGGGACTTCTTGTCGACGCGCATGGTGTCGAGCAGCTTCGGCCACTGGTCGCCGCGGTAGGTCAGCGGCAGCCCCACGGACTCCAGGACGGTGCGGTGCCGGTCGGCGGTCGCGTCGTCCAGCCGGCCGGCGAGCCGGCCCAGCTCGGCGGCGAAGACCATGCCGATGGAGACCGCGGCGCCGTGCCGCCAGTTGTAGCGCTCGTTCTTCTCGATGGCGTGCGCGAGGGTGTGCCCGTAGTTCAGGATCTCGCGCAGGCCGCCCTCCTTGAGGTCGGCGGAGACCACGTCGGCCTTGACCCGGATGGAGCGCACGATCAGCTCGGCGGTGTGCTCGCCCTGCGGCGTACGGGCCGCGGCCGGGTCGGACTCGATCAGGTCCAGGATCACCGGGTCGGCGATGAAGCCGGCCTTGATGATCTCGGCGAGACCGCTGATGTAGTCGTTGGGCGGCAGCGAGTCCAGCGCCGCGAGGTCGCACAGCACCCCGGTCGGCGGGTGGAACGCGCCGACCAGGTTCTTGCCCTCGGCGGTGTTGATGCCGGTCTTCCCGCCGACCGCCGCGTCCACCATGCCCAGCACGGTGGTGGGGACGGCGATCCAGCGCACCCCGCGCAGCCACGTCGCCGCCACGAAGCCCGCGATGTCCGTGGTGGCGCCGCCGCCGACGCCGACGATGACGTCGGTGCGGGTGAAGCCGGTCTGGCCGAGCGCCTTCCAGCAGTAGGCCGCGACCTCGACGGTCTTGGCCTCCTCCGCGTTCGGCAGCTGGATCGCGATGGCCTCGAAGCCCTGCTCGGCGAGGTCCGCGCGCAGCGCCTCGCCGGTGGCGGCCAGCGCCTCCGGGTGCAGCACGGCGACCCGCTTGGCGGCGGGCCCGATCAGCGCGGGCAGCTCGGCCAGCAGCTGCCGGCCGACCAGCACCTCGTACGGCTCGGTGCCGGCGGTGCCGGCGATCGCGATCCGGATGGGGTTCTCGCTCATGCGTCCTTCAACTCCAGTGCGTCGAGGACCGCTTCGGCGGCGTCCTCGGGGGTGCGGCCGTCGGTGGAGACGACCGCGCGGGCGACCTCGGTGTACAGCGGGCGGCGCTTCTCCATCAGCTCGCGCCACTGCTGGCGCGGGGCGACGGCGAGCAGCGGACGCGGCGCGTCCAGGCCGACCCGCTTGACGGCGTCGTTGACCCCGACGTCAAGGAAGACCACCGGGCGGCCGCGCAGCAGGCTGCGGGCGGCCGGCGACATGATCGCCCCGCCGCCGAGCGCCAGGACGCCGGTGTGCTCGGCGAGGGCGTCGGTGACGGCGGCCAGCTCCAGCTTGCGGAAGTGGTCCTCACCGTCGTTGATGAAGATCTCCGGGATCGACTTGCCGGCCGTCTGCGCGACGTCCGCGTCGGTGTCGCGGTAGTCGGTGCCGAGCCGGGCCGCGAGGAGCATGCCGATGGTGGTCTTGCCCGCGCCGGGCGGGCCGACGAGGACGACCAGCGGCCCGGTCACCGGATCGCCAGGTTCTTCAGGTACCCCTCGACGTTGCGGCGGGTCTCGCCGACCGAGTCGCCGCCGAACTTCTCCGCGACGGCGTCGGCCAGCACCAGCGCGACCATCGCCTCGGCGACGATGCCGGCGGCCGGCACGGCGCAGACGTCGGAGCGCTGGTGGTGGGCGGCCGCGACCTCGCCGGTGACGACGTCGACGGTGGCCAGCGCGCGCGGCACGGTCGCGATGGGCTTCATCGCCGCCCGCACGCGCAGCAGCTCACCGGTGCTCATCCCGCCCTCGGTGCCGCCGGAGCGGCCGGTGGAGCGGCGGATGCCGTCGGCGGTCGGCACGATCTCGTCGTGCGCCTGCGAACCGGGCACCCGGGCCAGGTCGAAGCCGTCGCCGACCTCGACGCCCTTGATCGCCTGGATGCCCATCAGGGCGGCGGCGAGCCGCGCGTCCAGCCTGCGGTCCCAGTGCACGTGGCTGCCGAGCCCGACGGGGACGCCGTACGCCAGTACCTCGACGACGCCGCCGAGCGTGTCGCCGTCCTTGTGGGCCTGGTCGATCTGGGCGACCATCGCCTCGCTCGCCTCGGGGTCCAGGCAGCGCACCGGGTTGGCGTCGAGCAGCGCCTCGTCGGAGGGCAGCGGCACGACCCCGTACGGGGCCTTGGCCGCGGCCAGCTCCACGACGTGGCTGACGATCTCGATGCCCGTCGTCTCCTTGAGGTAGGAGCGGGCGACGGCGCCCAGCGCGACGCGGGCGGCGGTCTCCCGGGCGCTGGCGCGCTCCAGGACCGGCCGGGCCTCGTCCAGCGCGTACTTCTGCATGCCGGCGAGGTCCGCGTGACCGGGGCGCGGGCGGGTCAGCGGCGCGTTGCGCCCGAGGCCCGCCAGGATCTCCGGGTCGACGGGGTCGGCCGCCATGACCTGCTCCCACTTGGGCCACTCGGTGTTGCCGACCATGACGGCGACGGGGCTGCCCATGGTCAGGCCGTGCCGAACGCCGCCGAGGAAGGTGACCTCGTCCTGCTCGAACTTCATCCGGGCACCGCGGCCGTAACCCAGCCGCCGGCGCGCCAGCGCGTCCGCCACCATCGCCGTGGTGACGGGGATGCCGGAGGGCAGCCCCTCCAGCGTCGCGACGAGTGCGGGGCCGTGCGACTCCCCCGCGGTCAGCCAGCGCAACCTGCTCAACGGTGCTCCTCTTGCTCGCGCCTAGAACGTCCGAATGTCGACGGCACGGCCGGGTGCGCGGCCCTGGCCCGCCACCACCGATCCTCCCACGCCCGGAGCGACCCCCCGCCCCCGGTCCAGCTTGTGGACGCACCCGCGAAACCTGCGGGCCACCCGACGCGCGCGGACGCTAGCGGAGGGCGAGGGCCGCCTCGCCGGCGGCGCGCATCGCTGCGAGCGGGGCCGGGGTGCGGGCGGTCATCTGCTCCACCTGGAGCACGGCCTGGTGCACCAGGAGGTCCAGACCTCCGACGACCTCGCCGCCGCGGTCCGTCCAGGCGGCCGCGAGCGCGGTCGGCCACGGGTGGTAGAGGACGTCGAAGAGCGCGCCCGGCCGCTGCGGCACGGACGCGGCGAAGCCGTCGGTGGCGCCCGCCGGGGTGGTGGCGATCACCAGCGGCGCGTCGAACGCCTTCGCCGCGTCGGCCCACTCCTCGGTGCGCACCCGCACCCCCAGCCGCTCGCCCCACTCGCGCATCTCGGCGGCGCGGGCGGCGCTGCGCACGTACACGGTCACCTCGCCGGAGCAGATCCGGGCGAGCGCGGCCAGCGCGGACGAGGCGGTGGCGCCGGCGCCGAGGATGGCGGCGGACTCGACGGCGGCCACCCCGCGCTCGCGCAGGGCGGCGACCATGCCGGGGATGTCGGTGTTGTCACCGGTGCGGCGCCCGTCGGCGGTGAACACCACGGTGTTCACCGCCTCGACGGCGGCCGCGGTGTCACTGACCTCGTCGAGCAGCGGGAACACGGCCCGCTTGAGCGGCATCGTCAGCGACAGCCCGGCCCACTCCGGCGCGCCCAGATTGTCGAGGAACCCGGGCAGCGCCGCCTCGTCCACCTCGAAGGGGTCGTAGCGCCACCCGTCGAGCCCGAGCTCGGCGTACGCGGCGCGGTGCAGCACCGGGGAGAGCGAGTGGGCGATCGGCGATCCGAGGACTCCGGCGCGACGTGGTACTGGCATCAGCCGCTGCTCTTGTTCTTGTTGAATTCCTGGACGTTCTTCTGGTGCTCCGTGTAGCTGTCGGTGAAGCGGGTGTCGTTCTCCTTGACCGTCACGAAGTACAGCCAGTTGCCCGCCGTCGGGTGCAGCGCAGCGTCGATCGCCTGGTGCCCCGGGTTGCCGATCGGACCGGGCGGCAGCCCCTTGTGGAGATAGGTGTTGTACGGCGACGGGAACTTGGTGTCCTTGGTCGACGTGTTCAGCGTGGAGCGGCCCATGGCGTAGTTGATCGTCGAGTCGAAGCCCAGTGCCATGTCCTTGTCGAGCCGGTTGTAGATGACCCGCGAGACCTTGCCGAACTCGTCGTCCTGCTGGGCCTCGGCCTGGATGAGGCTGGCGATGGTGACGATCTGCAGAGGCGTCTTGTTGACCTTCCTCGCCTCGACCTCGATGTTGTCCTTGGCGTACTCGGCCTCGGCCTGCTTGACCATCGCCTTGAGCAGGTCGACCGGCTTGGTGGCCTTGCCGACGCTGTACTTGGCGGGGAAGAGGAACCCCTCGACGTTGCCCTGCGCCCACGCGGGCAGGCCCAGGTCGGCGCCCTTCGAGGCGGCCAGCGTGGTGCCCGCCTTGGCACCGAGGCGCTTGTCGATGGCCTCGTAGATCTCGGTGGCCCGCCGGCCCTCGGGAATGATGATCGCGCTCTGCTTGCTCGGGTCGGTCATCATCGTGACCGCCGACGCCGCCGACATCTCCTTGTGGAGCAGGAAGATGCCGGCCTGGATGCTCTTGCCCTTGGGGTTCTTGCCGGCGGCCGCCGTGAACGCGTCGACGCTCTTCACCACGCCCGCCGTCTTGAGGATGTTGCCCATGTCCGTGAGCGTCGAGCCCTTCGGGATCTCGACCTGGACGTCTCCGGTGCCCTCGCCCGAGAAGTCGGGGGCCGCGCCGAAGTGGCTCTCGTAGAACTGGTAGCCGAAGTAGCCGACGCCGCCGACGCCGCCGCCGAGGACCAGCAGGACGACCAGGCAGGCGCAGCCGCTGCGGCGCTTCTTGCCCTCTTTCTTGCCGCTCTTGCCGCCGCGCTTGCGGCCGCCGCGGCCGGCCGGGGCCTCTTCCTCCGGCTCCGCCTCGTCGGTGTCGTCGGCGAAGAAGGCGTGCGTCTCGGGCTCGGACTCGGCCTCCCAGTCGCCGGTGTTCTCCGGCGCGGAGCGCATCGGCTGCTGGGGCTGCTGCTCCGGCTGGTGCTGCTCCGGCTGCCGGTGCTGCGGCTGCTGCGGGGGCGGGTAGCCGCCCTGGCCGTAGAAGTCGGGCTGCTGGCCGTAGGGATCGGCGGGCGGCTGGCCGCCGTACGGGTCGCCGGGGTTGGCACCGTACGGGGCGGACGAAACCCCGGAGGTGTCCCAGTCGTTGTACTGCTGGGGGTGCCCCTGCTGCTGGTGGCCCTGCTGCTGCGGGTGGCCCTGCTGCGGATACTGCTGTTGCTGCTGCTGCGGGTAGCCCTGCTGCTGGTACTGCTCCTGCTGCCCGTACTGCCCCTGCTGCTGGGGGTACTGCTGCTGGTGCGGGTACTGCTGGTGCTGGGGCTGCTGCTCCTGCTGCGGGTACTGCTGCTGGGGGGCCTGCTGACCGTTGTACGGGTACTGCGGCTGCTGCCCCGTGGCATAGGGGTCCCAGGCGTCCTGCTGCTGGTATCCCTGGTCACCGAAGAGCGGGTCCTCGGGATGCCACGGTTCGGAGCCTTGGCCCCGGCCATAGTCGGTCATCGATCCCCTTGGTACGCGTCGGTACGCGGGGCGATCGCTTCGTCCGAAACTGGCCGCCCCTTGCGAAACGGGCGGCGCCAAGTGGCGCCGCCGTGTCGCGCGGAACGTTACCGTACCGCGATCAGCTGACCACTTCGACGCTCTCCCCCGCTGGTTTTCCCGACACCCGTTCGGTCTCCAGGGCGCTCTGCAGGATGACGATCGCGGCTGCCTGATCCACCACCGCACGGCCCTTTTTGGCCTTGACGCCCGAAGCGCGCAGCCCCTGGGTGGCGGTGACCGTGGTCATCCGCTCGTCCACCAGGCGCACCGGGACGGGGGCGATGATTTTCGCCACATCCAGCGCGAACGCCCGGACCTTGACCGCCGCGGGGCCCTCGTTGCCGCTCAGCGAGCGCGGCAGCCCGAGGACCACCTCGATCGGCTCGTACTCCTCGATGATCGCCGCGAGGCGGCGCAGCGCCGCCGGGACGTCCCGCCCCGGTACCGTCTCGACCGGCGTCGCGAGGACCCCGTCGGGGTCGCACGAGGCGACCCCGATCCGGGCGTCCCCGACGTCGACGGCGATGCGCCTGCCCCTGCGCACCGTCAGGCCTTCTCTTCGACCAGGCGCTGGACCGCGGCGACGGCCTCGTCCACGGCGGCCGGGTTCTGGCCGCCGCCCTGGGCGACGTCGTCCTTGCCGCCGCCACCGCCGCCGAGGGTCTTGGCCGCGGCCTTGACCAGTTCGCCGGCCCGGACGCCGCGCTCGCGGGCGGCCTCGTTGGTGGCGATGACGGTGAGCGGACGGCCGCCTGCCACGGTGAACAGCGCGACGACGGCGGCCCGGCCGGCGGTCCCGACGCGCTGGCGCACGTCCAGGACCAGCTTGCGCAGGTCGTCGGCGCCGGTGCCCTCCGGCACGGTGCCGGTGACCAGGGCCACGCCCTTGATGTCCTGGGCGCCCTGGGCCAGGCCCGCGGCGGCCTGGAGGACCTTCTCGGCGCGGAAGCGCTCGATCTCCTTCTCCGCGTCCTTGAGCTTGGCGAGCATGCCCGAGATCTTGTCGGGGAGCTCCTCGGGACGGCCCTTCACCAGCTCGGTGAGCTGGGCGACGACCGTGTGCTCGCGGGCCAGGAACTTGTACGCGTCCACCCCGACCAGGGCCTCGACGCGGCGCACCCCGGAGCCGATGGACGACTCGCCGAGCAGCTTGACCAGCCCGAGCTGGGCGGTGTTGCCGACGTGCGTGCCGCCGCACAGCTCCTTGGAGAAGTCGCCGATGGTGACCACGCGGACCCGGTCGCCGTACTTCTCGCCGAACTCGGCGATGGCGCCCTGCTTCTTGGCCTCTTCCATGCTCATGACCTCGGCGGTCACGTCGAGCTCCCGGGCCAGCACCTCGTTGATCTTCTGCTCGACGTCGGTGAGGACCGTGCCGGGAACGGCGGCGGGCGAGCCGAAGTCGAAGCGGAAGCGGCCCGGGGAGTTCTCGGAGCCGGCCTGGGCGGCGGTGGGGCCGAGCGCGTCCCGCAGCGCCTGGTGCGTCAGGTGCGTCGCGCTGTGGGCGCGGGCGATGGCCCGGCGGCGCACCAGGTCGATCTGGGCGAGCGCGCCGGCGCCGAGGGTGACCTCGCCGACCTGCACGACGCCCTTGTGCACGCTGACGCCGGCCACCGGCTGCTGCACGTCGCGGACCTCGATGATCGCGCCGGTGTCGATGCGGATCCGGCCGGTGTCGGCGAGCTGGCCGCCGCCCTCGGCGTAGAAGGGGGTGCGGTCCAGGACGACCTCGACCTCGTCGCCCTCGTGCGCGGCGGGCGACGGGACGCCGTCGACGAGCAGCCCGACGACGGTGGCCTCGTTCTGGTTGTTGCTGTAGCCGGTGAACTCGGTGGTGCCGGAGCGGTCGGCGACCTCGCGGTAGGCCGACAGGTCGGCGTGGCCCTGCTTCTTGCCGCGGGCGTCGGCCTTGGCGCGGTCCCGCTGCTCCTTCATGAGGCGGCGGAAGCCCTCCTCGTCCACCGTGAGGCCCTGCTCGGAGGCCATCTCGAGGGTGAGGTCGATCGGGAAGCCCCACGTGTCGTGCAGCAGGAACGCCTTGTCGCCGGAGAGGACGGTGCCCCCGGCGGCCTTGGTCTCGCTGACCGCGGAGTCCAGGATGTTGGTGCCGCCGCTGATCGCCTTGAGGAAGGCGACCTCCTCGGCGAGCGCCACGGTCTCGATCCGCTTGCGGTCGGTGACCAGCTCCGGGTACTGCTCGCCCATCGTCTTGATGACGGTGTCGACGAGCTCGCCGACGACCGGCCCCGTCGCGCCCATGAGCCGCATGTTGCGGATGGCGCGGCGCATGATGCGGCGCAGCACGTAGCCGCGGCCCTCGTTGCCGGGGGTGACCCCGTCGCCGATGAGCATCACGGAGGTGCGCATGTGGTCGGCGACGACGCGCAGCGAGACGTCGGTGCCGTGCTCGGCGCCGTACCGGACCCCGGTGAGCTCGGTCGCGGTGTCCATCACCACGCGCAGGGTGTCGGTCTCGTACATGTTCCGCACGCCCTGCAGGATCATCGCGAGGCGTTCGAGGCCGAGGCCGGTGTCGATGTTCTTCGACGGCAGCTCGCCCAGGATCTCGAAGTCGTCCTTGCCCTGGCCGGGGCCGCGCTCGTACTGCATGAAGACCAGGTTCCAGATCTCCACGTAGCGCTCGTCGTTGACGGCCGGGCCGCCCTCGACGCCGAACTCCGGGCCCCGGTCGTAGTTGATCTCGGAGCAGGGGCCGCACGGTCCGGGCACGCCCATGGACCAGTAGTTGTCGGCCTTGCCCAGGCGCTGGATCCGCTCGGCGGGCACGCCCACGACCTCGCGCCAGATGCGCGCGGCCTCGTCGTCGTCCAGGTACACCGTCACCCAGAGCTTCTCGGGCTCCAGGCCGTAGCCGCCGTCCGCCACGGAGCTGGTGAGCAGCTCCCAGGCGTACTTGATGGCGCCTTCCTTGAAGTAGTCGCCGAACGAGAAGTTGCCGCACATCTGGAAGAACGTGCCGTGCCGGGTGGTCTTGCCGACCTCTTCGATGTCCGGGGTGCGCACGCACTTCTGCACGCTCGTGGCGCGCGCGAAGGGCGGCTTGACCTCGCCGAGGAAGTACGGCTTGAACGGGACCATGCCCGCCGGGACCAGCAGCAGCGTGGGGTCGTCGGCGATGAGGGACGCCGAGGGCACGACCGTGTGCCCGCGCTCCTCGAAGAAGCGCAGCCAGCGGCGGCGGATTTCTGCCGACTCCATCAGTGATCGTCCTTCCGGTTGTACGACTGCTTGTGCGACTGCTTGTACGTCTTCAGCTGCTGGGGGCGCGGCCGGGGCGCGTCCAGCGCGGCCCGGTGCTGCTCGGGGAGGTCGCCCGCGGCGGCCTCCAGGCCCAGCGCGTCCTTGAGTTCGATCTCGCGCTCGGTCATCCCGGCGCGCACGTCCTGGGCGAAGAGCCGCAGGCGGGCGCCGGTTTCGAGCGCCTTGTCGGCCGCCGTCGCGGCGAGGCTGTCCGGAGAGAGCCTGCGCACCGCGCGGTTGACCTTGGTGGTGGCCCAGACGCCCGCGGCGGCGCCGGAGAAGAACCAGAACAGGCGGCGGAACATGGTGTGTCAGCCCTTCGAACGGTTGCGTCTGCTGCCGCGCCGGGCGGCCGGCAGCACCTTGCCGGCCACGACGGTCGGGGTCTCCCCCGCCTTCCCCGCACCTCTGGCCTGCAGGCCTACCGCGCGCCGCACTCCGTAGCCGAAGGCGGCGACCTTGACCAGCGGCCCGCCGAAGGTGGAGGCCACGGTCGAGGAGAGCGCGGAGGCGTTGGCGGTCACCTCGGCGACGTCCGCGGTGATCGTGTCGACCCGGTCGAGCTGGGTGTGCGCCGAGCGGAGCGCGGAGGTCGCCTCGCCGAGCAGCGGGACCGCCTGCTCGGTGACGCTCGCGACCAGCTCGGTGGTCCTGCGCAGCGTCTGCGACAGCCGGACCAGCGCCACCGCCAGGAACGACACCAGGATCGCCCAGAAGACGGCCACGATCAGGCCGGCCACCTCTCCACCCGACACGTTGCCGCTCTCCCTCACCGTCACCGCCGCACGACCAACAATCAGCTCCCGACCCTATCGCGCCCGGCCTCGGCGTTCGTACCGCGTTCCCGGCGCGGCGGCAGCGTCGCAGGGTAGTACCCCGAACGCCGGGAGGAGGCGTGATTGTACGTTCCGCTCACCACCCCGTACGCTCCGTAGACCATGGACACAGCGGGAAACCTCCCTGCCGAGCTGAACAGCTTCGTCGGGAGGGCCGCCGAACTCGCGGCCCTCGGCGGTCTGCTGGAGCGCGCGCGGCTGGTCACCATCACCGGAGTCGGCGGGGTCGGCAAGACCCGGCTCGCGACACGCGCGGCCCAGCAGGTGAAGAACCGGTTCCCCGACGGGGTGTGGTTCGTCGAGCTGTCCGCCCTGCACGACGCGGAGCTGCTGGACCACACCGTGGCCGAGGCGCTGCGGCTGGCCGACCACACCGGACGGCCGCCGCGGACCGCGCTCGCCGAGGAACTGGCCGAGCGCGAACTGCTGCTGGTGCTGGACGGCTTCGAGCACGTGGTGCGCGAGTGCGCGGACCTCGTCGCGGAGCTGCTGCGCCGGGCGCCCGGCCTGCGGGTGCTGACCGCCGCGCGCCGGCCGCTGGGCATCACCGGCGAGCACACCGTCGCGCTGGCGCCGCTGCCGGTCACGGCCGCGGACGGCGACGCCGTCCGGCTCTTCACCGACCGGGCGGCGGCCGTGCTGCCGGGGTTCACGCTCGGCCCGGCCGACCGGGGCGCGGCCCTGGAGCTGTGCCGGCGGCTGGACGGCATCCCGCTGGCGCTGGAGCTGGCGGCGGGCCGGCTGCGGGCGCTCTCCGTCGACCAGGTGCTGGAGCGCCTCGACGACCGCTTCCGGCTGCTGACCGGCGGTGACCCCACCGCCCCGTCCCGCCACCAGACGCTGCGGACCGCGATCGGGTGGAGCCACGAGCTGTGCACGCCCGCCCAACGGCTGCTGTGGGCGCGGCTCTCGGTCTTCGCCGGGCAGTTCGACCTGGAGGCCGCGGAGTACGTGTGCTCCAGCCCCGACCTGCCCGCCGAGGACGTCCTGGAGACCGTCGCCCAGCTGGTGGCGCAGTCGGTCGTGGCGTGCGAGGAGGGCGTCGGCTACCGGATGCTGGAGACGGTCCGCGAGTACGGGGCCGGCTGGCTGGAGGCGCTGGACGACACGGCGCGCATGCAGCGCCGGCACCGCGACTGGTACCTGGGGCTGGCGACCTGGTGCGAGCTGGACTGGTTCAGCCCCCGGCAGGCCGAGGTCGCCGCCCGGGTCGAGGCGGACCTGCCCAATCTGCGGCTGGCGCTGGAGTTCAGCCTCAGCGGCTTCGAGGATCCGCACGTGGGCCAGTACCTCGCCGCCACCCTGTGGTTCTACTGGGTGGGCTGCGGGCGGCTGTCCGAGGGCCGGTTGTGGCTGGCCAGGGCGCTGGAGCTGGAGACCTCGCACGCCGAGGCGCGGGCCAAGGCGATGTGGGTGTACGGGTACGTGGCCGTGCTGCAGGGCGATCCGGTGTGCGCGCTGGGTGTGCTGCAGGAGTGCCGCGACGAGGCCGCGCTGACGGGCAACGCTCCGGCCTCGGCGTACGCGGTGCACCGGCTGGGGTGCCTGGCGCTGCTGTCGGACGACATCGGGCGGGCCGAGGAGCTGATCGGGACGGCGCTGGACGCCTACCGCGAGATCGGCGAGCTGAACAGCAACGTGCTGATGGCGCAGGTCGAGCTGGCGATGGCGGTCGCCTTCCGGGGCGACCTGGAGCGGGCGGTGGCGCTGAGCGAGGAGGTCCGCGACATCTGCCACGACCACGGGGAGCGCTGGACCCTGGCCTACGCGCTCTACGTGCTGGGGTACGCGGCCTGGCTCGCCGGGGAGCCGGCCCGCGCGCGGGAACTGGTGGAGGAGTGCCTGGTCATCGACCACGCCTTCCACGACCTGGTCGGCGCCGTGCTCGCCATCGAGCTGCTGGCGCTGATCACCGAGGGCGAGGGCGCGCCGTACGAGGCGGCGGTGCTGCAGGGCGCGGCGGGCCGCGTCTGGCGCTCGGTGGGCCTGCGGCTGTTCGGTTCGCAGTACTTCAACGCGCCGCACGAGCTGTGCGAGCAGCGGGTCCGGTCGGCCCTGGGCGACGGCGCCTACGAGGCGGCTCTGGCGGAGGGCGGCCGGTTCGGGCTGGACGCGGCGGTGGAGCGGGCGCTGCACGCCGCGCCGGCGGAGCAGCCGCCGGGGCGGCTCGGCCCCGGGGCGCGGCCGGCCGGGCCCCGTACGCACGAACCCGCCGCCTCCCCTGCCGTGGGCGGCGGGGAGACGGCGGGCTGAGCGTACGGGTGGCCTCGCCGGATCAGCGGGCGTAGTACTCGACGACGAGCTGCTCGTCGCAGATCACCGGGATCTCGCGACGGTTCGGGTCGCGGTCCAGGCGGAAGGCCAGGGCCTGCAGGTTGACCTGCAGGTACTTCGGCGTCTCGCCCTCGCCGGCCCAGCCACCCTCGCGGGCGACCTGGAACGGGGTCTTCTCGCGGCTGCGCTCGCGGACCATGACGACGTCGTCGGGGCGCACGCGGAAGGAGGGCTTGTCGACCTTGCGGCCGTTCACCTCGATGTGACCGTGCACGACCATCTGCCGGGACTGGTAGATGGTGCGGGCCAGACCGGCCCGCAGGACGAGCGCGTCCAGACGGCGCTCAAGCTCGATGATCAGCGCTTCGCCTGTCTTGAGGTCGACCTTCCGAGCGCGGTCGTAGGCACGGCGCATCTGCGTTTCGCTGATGTCGTACTGGGCGCGCAGACGCTGCTTCTCGAGCAGACGCGTCTTGTAGTCGCTGTTCTGCTTGCGACCGCGGCCGTGCTCGCCGGGCGGGTACGGGCGGGCCTCGAAGTACTTGACTGCCTTGGGGGTCAGCGCGATGCCGAGCGCACGCGACTTCTTGACCTTGGGACGCGACTGGTTCACGTGGAACGATCCTCCATGTAAATTAGGTAAGGCTTACCTTAGCTGAGGAGATCGCATGATTCGACCCGGGAACCCCATGCCTGCGCACGGTCAGCCGCGCCCCGATGTGGACGATGCGCCCCGGATGCCATCGGCAGCCGAACGCGCGCGAACTCTAGTCGAGGGTAACCCCTCCGCTGTACTGGTCATTCCCGGGATGACCACCGTACTGCCCGGTCAGATGGTGCCCGAGATGCGCAGTGTCGGCCCCGAGGGCGACGTGTTCCTGCTGTTCCCGGCCGACTCCCCCGCCGTCCGGGCCGCCACCCGCGCCGACGGCGACGAGCTGACCGCTGTGTTGGAGATCACCGACGTGGCACCGGTCTCGGTGCCGCACCGGATCCGCGGCCGTGCGTGGATCGCGGGCTGGCTGACCCCGGTGCGCGACGAGCCGGTCGTGCCCGGCACGGCGCTGCTGCGGCTGGAGGTCGGTGAGGCGTCGATCGACGACCTGTGGGGCGCGGAGCAGGTGGAGCCCGACGAGTTCGCCGACGCCGTCGCCGACCCGCTGGCGCCGCACGAGTCCGAGCTGCTGCAGCACCTGGCCGCCGCCCACGAGGACCAGGTGGGGTGGCTGTGCGGGCTGGTCGGCGGCTACGCCGGCCGGGACGCCGAGTGCGCGGGCGCCCGGACGGCGGTCCCGGTGGCGCTGGACCGGTTCGGGCTGCGGGTGCGCTTCACCGACCCCGACGGCACCTTCGACGCCCGCTTCGACTTCCCCGAACCGGTGCGCGGCCACGAGGAGTTGCACCGGGCGATGCACACCCTCTTCGACGCCGCCCGCGCCTGCGCGGACGACCTGCACGGGGCGTGACCCCGGCGCTCCCCGGCCCCTCCCCGGTCACTCCCCGGCCAGGCGCTCCCGGACGCGGTCCAGGACGTCGGCGTACCGGGCCTCCGCGCCGTAGCGGGTGGGCTCGTAGTAGCGGCGGCCGTGCACCTCGTCGGGGGCGTACTGCTGGGCGGCGATGGCGCCGGGCAGGTCGTGCGGGTACCGGTAGCCCTGGGCGTGGCCGAGCTTGGCCGCGCCCTTGTAGTGCCCGTCGCGCAGGTGCGGCGGCACCGGGCCCGCCAGGCCCTTGCGCACGTCGGCCAGCGCCGCGTCGATCGCCAGGTAGGCCGCGTTGGACTTCGGCGCCAGGGCGAGGGCGATCGCGGCCTGCGACAGGATGATGCGCGCCTCGGGGAAGCCGATCATCGCGACGGCCTGCGCCGCGGCGACCGCGGTCTGCAGCGCGGTGGGGTCGGCCATGCCGACGTCCTCGCTGGCCGAGATCATCAGCCGGCGGGCGATGAAGCGCGGGTCCTCCCCCGCCTCGATCATGCGCGCCAGGTAGTGCAGCGTGGCGTCCACGTCGGAGCCCCGGATGGACTTGATCAGGGCGCTCGCCACGTCGTAGTGCTGGTCGCCGTCCCGGTCGTACTTCACCGCGGCCCGGTCGACGGACTCCTCCAGCGTGCCGAGGGAGATCTCCGCCTCGCCCTTGGCGATCGCCGAGCCGGCGCCCGCCTCCAGGGCGGTCAGCGCCCGCCGCGCGTCCCCGCCCGCGATGCGCAGCAGGTGGGCCTCGGAGTCGGCGGGCAGCGTCACGGCGCCGGCCAGCCCGCGCTCGTGGGTCAGTGCCCGCTGCAGCACGCCGCGCAGGTCGTCGTCGCTGAGCGGCTCCAGGGTGAGCAGCAGCGAGCGGGAGAGCAGCGGGGAGATGATCGAGAAGTACGGGTTCTCGGTGGTGGCCGCGATCAGGGTGACCCAGCGGTTCTCGACGGCGGGCAGCAGCGAGTCCTGCTGGGCCTTGCTGAAGCGGTGGATCTCGTCCAGGAACAGCACCGTCTCGCGGTCGTAGCCGCCGGACTGGCGCTTGGCGCTCTCGATGACCGCGCGGACCTCCTTGACGCCCGCGGTGATCGCCGACAGCTCGACGAAGCGCTTGTTGGTGGCCTTGCTGACCACGTACGCGAGGGTCGTCTTGCCGGTGCCGGGCGGGCCCCACAGGATCACCGAGGACGGTCCGGCCGGGCCGCCGCTGCCCTCCCCGACCAGCCGGCGCAGCGGTGAGCCCTGCTTGAGCAGGTGCTGCTGGCCGACCACCTCGTCCAGGACGCGCGGACGCATCCGCACGGCGAGCGGGCTGTTGCCCGGCTCCCTCTCCTGGCGGTCCTCTGCGGCTGCGGTGAACAGGTCGGGCTCCATTCCTCCGAGCCTATGGCACGGGTGTGACAGCGCCCCCTGCCGCCGCCAGCAGGGCCAGCACCAGCCGCGGATCCGTGCCCATCTCGGGGTGCCACTGCACGCCCAGCGCGAAGCCCGGCCCCGGCAGCTCGACCGCCTCCACGGTGCCGTCCTCGGCGTACGCGCCCACCGTCAGCCCGGCGCCGAGGGCGCCGACGGCCTGGTGGTGGTAGGTCGGCACGCTGGACGGGGCCGGGGTGATGCGGGCGAGCAGGGTGCCCGGCACCGGGGTCACGACGTGCTCGCCGAAGACCCCCGGCTCGACGGCGTGCCCGTCGTGGCCGACCGTGTCCGGCAGGTGCTGGACGAGCGTGCCGCCGTACAGCACGTTCAGCAGCTGCATCCCGCGGCACACGCCGAGGACGGGGGTGCCGGAGTCGATCGCGGCCCGCAGCACCGCCAGCTCCCACCGGTCGCGCTCGTGCGCCCTGGGCCCGGTGCGCGGATGGCGCGGCTCCCCGTAGAGGGCGGGTTCGACGTCGGGGCCCCCGGCGACGATGACGGCGTCCATCCTGGCGACGGCCGCGGCCGCGACGTCCGGGTCGTCCGGCGGCAGCAGCGCGGCGATGCCGCCCCCGGAGCGGACCATGCGGGGGTAGACCTCCGGCAGGAGGGCGGCGGCGGTCTCCCAGACGCCCCACCGGGCGGTGTCCAGGTAGGTCGTGACGCCGACCAGCGGCTGCTCGGGCATGGACCGGTCCTCCCAACGGACTTCATGGACTTCTGCAAAGGTTTGTGTTCGTACCTTTTCGGTTGGCGCGGCGGGATGCAAGCCCCGCCCGCGTCAGGCGAGGAAGCCGCGCAGCAGGGCCGCGGTGCCCTCGGCGTGCTCGCGCATCACCGCCGCGGCGGCCTCCTGATCGCCCCCGAGGATGGCCTCGACGAGCGCCGCGTGCTGGCCCTGCGAGTGCTCGAGGTTGCGCACCAGGACGGGGATGCAGTCCAGCAGCTCGTTGACCTGGGCGCGCACCGCCGCGTACTGCGTGGCCAGCGACGGGGAGCCGCAGAGCTCGGCGATGGTCAGGTGCAGCAGGGTGTCGGCGCGCCGGTAGTCGGCGGCGGGAGCGTCCCCGGTCTCGCGCAGCCGGCGGCGCAGCAGCTCCGCCTGCTCCCCGGTCAGCTCGGTACGGGCGCACAGCCCGGCCGCCCCGACCTCCAGCACCTCGCGGAAGCGCAGCACGTCGTCCAGGCCGCCGGCGCCCAGTCCGGCCGCCCGGCGGCGCAGCTCGTGCTCCGCGTCCGCCCGGCCCGCGCCGTGCGACGGCGGCCGCTCGCGGACGAAGGTGCCGCCGTGCCGGCCGCGCCGGGTCTCGACCAGCCCCTGTTCGTGCAGGACCTTCAGCACCTCGCGCAGCGTCACGCGGCTGATCCGCAGCCGCTCGGCCAGCTCGCGCTCGGCGGGCAGCCGCTCACCGCCGGGGACCAGCCCGAGGCGGACGACCTGGAGCAGCTGTTCCAGCGCCTCCTCGAAACCGTTGCCGCCGCGGACCGGGCGCAGCACCGGGGCCAGCGGATCGACGGAGATTTGACGCTCGCTCATGCGTGGGCCCCTTCCCCATCAATGGTTCCAGCCCATACCTTAGTACTCCCGTCCGATCCGAGAGGAACTCCCTCGTGGCAGATCGCACACCCCCTCTGTCCGTCGACGCGCTGCGCACCCTGGTGGAGGCGGGGACGGTCCACACCGTCATCCTCGGCTTCGCCGACATGCAGGGGCGGCTGCAGGGCAAACGCTTCGCCGCGCCGTTCTTCCTCGACGAGGTGCTGGCCCACGGTACCGAGGGGTGCAACTACCTGCTCGCGGTGGACGTCGACCTCAACACCGTCGACGGCTACGCGATGTCCTCCTGGGAGCGCGGCTACGGCGACTTCGCCATGCACCCCGACCTCGGCACCCTGCGCCACGTGCCGTGGCAGGACGGCACCGCCCTGGTCATCGCCGACCTGGCGTGGAACGACGGCAAGCCGGTGGCCGCCGCGCCCCGGCAGATCCTGCGCCGGCAGCTGGGCCGGCTGGCGGAGCGCGGCTGGACCGCCCACGCCGGCACCGAGCTGGAGTTCATCGTCTTCCGCGACACCTACGAGCAGGCGTGGGACGGCGGCTACCGCGGGCTGACCCCCGCCAACCAGTACAACGCCGACTACTCGGTGCTCGCCACCTCCCGCGTCGAACCGCTGCTGCGCCGCATCCGCAACGAGATGGCGGGGGCGGGCCTGACCCCGGAGTCCGCCAAGGGCGAGTGCAACCTCGGCCAGCACGAGATCGTCTTCCGCTACGACGAGGCGCTCGTCACCTGCGACCAGCACACCGTCTACAAGACGGGGGCGAAGGAGATCGCCGCCCAGGAGGGCGCCTCGCTCACCTTCATGGCGAAGTTCAACGAGCGCGAGGGCAACTCCTGCCACATCCACCTGTCCCTGCGGGACGCGGAGGGGCGCCCCGCCATGGCGGGTGAGGACGGCGTGATGTCGCCCCTCATGCGGCACTTCCTGGCCGGGCAGCTCGCCGCCCTGCGCGACTTCTCCCTGCTGTACGCGCCCAACATCAACTCCTACAAGCGTTTCCGGCCGGGCTCCTTCGCCCCCACCGCGGTCGCCTGGGGCCTCGACAACCGCACCTGCGCGCTGCGCGTCGTCGGGCACGGCGCCTCGCTGCGCCTGGAGAACCGCGTCCCGGGCGGCGACGTCAACCCGTACCTGGCCGTGGCCGGGATGGTCGCGGCCGGCCTGTACGGCATCGAGCACGAACTGGAGCTGCCGGAGGCCTGCACGGGCAACGCCTACACCGCCGACTACGAGCAGGTGCCCTCCACTCTGCGGGAGGCGGCCGGGCTGTGGGCGGCCAGCCCGATCGCGCGGGAGGCCTTCGGCCAGGACGTCGTCGACCACTACGGCAACATGGCGCGGATCGAACAGGAAGCGTTCGACACCGCCGTCACGGACTGGGAGCGGTTCCGCTCCTTCGAGCGGATGTAGGGAAGCAGTCGTGACCGAGCACCACCAGGTACTGAACCCCGCCACCGAGGAAGTGATCGCCACCGTCGCGGCGACCACCCCCGAAGGCGTGGACACCGCCGTCTCCGCGGCGGCCAAGGCCCAGCGGGAGTGGGCCGCGCTGGCCCCGGCCGACCGGGCGCGCGGCCTGCGCCGGTTCGCCGCCGAGGTCGACGCGCACGTCGAGGAGCTGGCCGCGCTGGAGGTCCGCGAGGCCGGCCACACGCTGGGCAACGCCCGCTGGGAGGCCGGCAACGTCCGCGACCTGCTCGACTACGCCGCCGGCGGGGTGGAGCGGCTCAGCGGGCGGCAGATCCCGGTCGCCGGCGGCATCGACCTCACCTTCCACGAGCCGATCGGCGTCGTCGGCGTCATCGCCCCGTGGAACTTCCCGCTGCCGATCGCCGCGTGGGGCGCCGCCCCGGCACTCGCGGCGGGCAACGCCGTCCTGCTCAAGCCGGCCGAGACCACCCCGCTGACCGCCCTGCGGCTGGCCGAACTCGCCCTGTCCGCCGGCCTGCCCGAAGGGCTCTTCCAGGTGCTGCCCGGCGCCGGCCCGGTCGCCGGGGCCCGGCTCGTCGAGCACCCGGACGTGCGGAAGATCGTGTTCACCGGCTCCACCGCCGTCGGCAAGCGGATCATGGAGCAGTGCGCACGCCGGGTGAAGCGCGTCACCCTCGAACTCGGCGGCAAGAGCCCCAACATCGTCTTCGCCGACGCCGACCTGGAGCGGGCCGCCGCCGCGGCCCCGATGTCCTTCCTGGACAACGCGGGCCAGGACTGCTGCGCCCGCACCCGGATCCTGGTCCAGCGGCAGGTCTACGACCGGTTCCTGGAGCTGCTGGTCCCGGCGGTCGAGGCCGTCAGGGTCGGCGACCCGGCGGACCCCGCCACCGAGATGGGCCCGCTGATCTCGGCGGTCCAGCGCGAGCGGGTCCGCTCGCTGGTCACCGGCGACCTGCCGGTGGCGGCCCGCGGCAGCGCCCCCGAGGGGCCGGGCTTCTGGTACCCGCCGACGGTCCTGGCGCCGGTCGGCGCCGCCGCCTCCGCCGCCACCGAGGAGATCTTCGGCCCGGTCGCCGTCGTGCTGCCCTTCGAGGACGAGGCGGACGCGCTGCGGCTCGCCAACGCCACCCGCTACGGGCTCTCCGGCTCGATCTGGACCCGCGACCTCGGCCGCGCGATCCGCATGTCACGCGGGGTCGCGGCGGGCAACCTGTCGGTCAACAGCCACAGTTCGGTCCGCTACGCGACCCCGTTCGGCGGCTTCGGCGAATCCGGCCTCGGCCGGGAGCTGGGCCCCGACGCCCTCACCGCCTTCACCGAGACCAAGAACGTCTTCATCAGCACTGAGGAGTAGCAGCGCATGTCAGAGCCATCCACCACCGAAGTCTGCCGCCGCCTCGTCGGCCGCACCGCGGTCATCACCGGCGCCGGCAGCGGCATCGGCCTGGCCACCGCGCGCCGCCTCGCCTCCGAGGGCGCCAACGTCGTCGTCGCCGACATCGACGAGGGGTCGGGCAAGGCCGCCGCCGAGGAGGTCGGCGGGATCTTCGTGAAGGTCGACGTCACCGACCCCGAGCAGGTCGAGGCGCTGTTCAGGACGGCGTACGACACCTACGGTTCGGTCGACATCGCCTTCAACAACGCCGGCATCTCGCCGCCGGACGACGACTCGATCCTCACCACCGGCCTGGACGCCTGGCGCCGGGTCCAGGACGTCAACCTGACCTCCGTGTACCTGTGCTGCAAGGCCGTGCTCCCCTACATGCAGCGGCAGGGCAAGGGGTCGATCATCAACACGGCGTCGTTCGTGGCGAAGATGGGCGCGGCCACCTCGCAGATCTCCTACACCGCGTCCAAGGGCGGGGTGCTGGCGATGACCCGCGAGCTGGGCGTGCAGTTCGCCCGCGAGGGCATCCGCGTCAACGCGCTGTGCCCGGGCCCGGTCAACACCCCGCTGCTGCGGGAGCTGTTCGCCAAGGACCCGGAGCGCGCCGCCCGCCGGCTCGTGCACATCCCGGTGGGCCGCTTCGCCGAGCCGACGGAGATCGCCGCCGCGGTGGCGTTCCTCGCCAGCGACGACTCCAGCTTCATGACCGCGGCTGAGTTCCTCGTGGACGGCGGTATCGGCGGCGCGTACGTCACCCCGCAGTAGCGGCCATGTCTCCGCCGCACCCCGCGACGGGTGCGGCGGGGCGGCGCGGGAGGGTCAGACGAGCGTCTTCCAGTACGACCACCAGCGGGTCAGGATCAGCATCACGATGATGCCGTACCAGAGCACCGGCACGACCCAGTGGAACTCCAGGACCGCCGAGCGCACCCCGGCCGGGACCTTGATGATGTCGTGCTTGATGTTGTGCACGGCGGTGTACCAGAAGAGCGCGATGGTCACGGCCCAGGCCAGGCAGCACCACAGGCACAGCGAGTTGATGCTGTAGAGCGACTGGTACTGCAGCCACGTCACGAAGCCGACGCCGAACACGGTGCCGGCCTGCAGGCCCAGCCAGAACCAGCCGCGGTAGCGGGCCCCGGCGAGCAGCCCGACGCCGATGCAGAGCACGATCGGATAGGCGATCATGCCGATCATCGGGTTCGGGAAGCCGAACGCGTGGGACTGGTCGCTCTTCATGATGTTGCCGCAGGAGATGATCGGGTTCAGGCTGCAGGCCGGGACGAAGTTCGGGTCCTCCAGCAGCTTGAACTTGTCATCGGTGATCACGAAGGACGCGAGCGTCCCGAGCGCGCCACAGATGATCAGCAGCCACGCGTAGGCGCGCCCCGTGCCGATGGTGCCCCGGGAGGTATCGCGGTCACCGTCGGTGAGCGTCTGGTCGAGCGCCGAAGTCGTCATATCGCCGTTCCGTAGATCCGTCGTTAGCCCGCGCGACTTTCATTGTGCACCAGCGACATGGCCCGCAGGTGCCCGGAGGTCCATCGAACGGTGGACACAAAAGTGTCCTCCTGGTCGTCCCCCGCGGCTCCCGCCGGGAGGAGCCTGGGCGGCATGGGAAACGAAGCGGTGCGGGTACGGGGCCTTCGCAAGCGGTACGGCGAGGTCACCGCGGTGGACGGCGTCGATCTCGACATCGGGCGCGGCGAGGTGTTCGGGATCCTGGGCCCCAACGGGGCGGGCAAGAGCACGACGGTCGGGATCCTGCAGGGGCACCGGACGAGGGACGGCGGCGAGGTGTCGGTGCTGGGCGAGGACCCGGGCACCGCGGGCCGCGCCTGGCGCTCGCGGGTCGGCATCGTCTGGCAGGACGAGTCGGCCCCGGCGGAGCTGACCGTCCGCGAGATCGTCCGGCACTTCGCGCGGTACTACCCGCGCCCCCGCGACCCGGAGGAGGTCGTGCGGCTGGTCGGCCTGGAGGAGAAGGGCGACAGCCGCATCAAGGCCCTGTCCGGCGGCCAGCGGCGGCGGCTCGACGTGGCGCTGGGGGTGATCGGCTCCCCCGACCTGCTGCTGCTCGACGAACCGACGACCGGGTTCGACCCGGCCGCCAGGCGGCAGTTCTGGGACCTGATCCGCATGCTGGCCCGGGAGGGCACCACGATCGTGCTGACCACCCACTACCTGGAGGAGGCGGAGGCGCTGGCGGGGCGGCTCGCGGTGATCGCCGGCGGCCGGGTGGTGGCGGACGGCGACCCGGCGACCCTGGGCGGCCGGGCCCAGGACCGGGCCACCGTGCACTGGACCGATCCGCGGGAGGGGCCGCGCAGCGTCGAGACCGACACCCCCACCCGGACCGTCGCCGAGCTCATCCGGCGCTTCGACGGCGAGATACCCGCCCTGCGGGTCACCCGCACCACCCTGGAAGACGTCTACTTGCGGCTGATCGGCCAGGAGGACGCACGATGACCACCACGGCGGCGACCGGCACCACCACGGCGGCGGGACCGGGCCGCCTTCCCGGCGCCTGGCGGATCGGCCTGAGCCGCGGCGCCCTGGAGATCAAGCAGTTCTTCCGCGTCCGCGACCAGGTGGTCTTCACCTTCGCCTTCCCCGTCGTCCTCATGTCGCTCTTCGCGTCGATCTTCCGCGACGACCTGCACGGCTCTGGCGTCAGCGCCTCCCAGCTCTACGCGTCGGCCATGATCGGCGCGGGCCTGATGTCCACCAGCTTCCAGTCGCTGGGCATCTCCATCGCCATCGAGCGCGACGAGAAGGCGCTGCGCCGGCTGCGCGGCACCCCGATGCCGAAGTCCGCGTACTTCCTCGGCAAGCTCTGGCTGGTCCTGGTCACCGGCATCGCCGAGACCGCCCTGCTGCTGCTCGCCGGCACCACCCTGTTCGACCTCGACCTGCCGGCCTCCGCCGGCAAGTGGCTGACCTTCGGCTGGGTCCTGGTCCTCGGCGTGGTCGCCTGCTCCCTGCTCGGCATCGCGATCAGCAGCGTCCCCAAGTCCTCCCGCAGCGCCTCCTCGGTGGTCGTCCTGCCCTTCCTGGTCCTGCAGTTCGTCTCCGGCGTCTACATCTCGGTCGACACCGTGCCCGACTGGATGCTCACCGTCGGCGCGTTCTTCCCCCTCAAGTGGATGTGCCAGGGCTTTCGCGGGGTGTTCCTGCCCGACCACGCCCGGGTGCTGGAGCAGGCCGGGGCCTGGGAGTACGGAAAGACCGCCCTGGTGCTGGGGGCCTGGTGCGTCGCAGGATTGGCGCTGTGTGTGATGACCTTCCGCTGGAAGAGCCGGGACGAGGGATGACCGCGGGCAGCGCCCGGGGCGGCGACGAGTGGAACAACCGGTTCCTGCGCTGGGACGCCTACTTCGCGGTGGTGTACCTCTGCACCCTCGTCTTCATCCTGGGCGCGGCCACCCCGGGCCCCGGCCTCCGGACGGTCGCCGCGGTGCTGCTGACCGCCTCCGTGCCCTGGTACGTCGCCGTCGGGCGCCCCGCGCTGGTCGTCGAGGGCGCGGACGAACGCCGGTCACTGCTCTACCTGACCGGCGCGGTGGCGCTGTTCCTGCCGCCCGCCTTCCTCGTCGGGGAGACCCGGCTCGCCACGTTCGCCCTCGCCCCGCAGTGCTTCATGCTGCTGTGGACGCACCTGCGCCGGGCGCTGGCCCTGATGCTGGTGGTCAACCTGGTGCCGGTGGTGGGCTGGGGGCTGCTGTGGCGGCCGGCCGCGCACGACCTCTTCTTCCAGTCCGTCTTCGCCGTCGTCACCCTGGCCTTCTCCGCCGCGTTCGGCGGCTGGACCATCCGCATCATCACGCAGAGCGCGGAGCGCGCCGACCTCATCGCCGAACTCGACGCCAGCCGCGAGGAGGTGGCCCGGCTCTCCGCCGAGCGCGGCGCGCTCGCCGAGCGGGCCCGGATGTCCCGGGAGATCCACGACACCCTCGCCCAGGGCTTCACCAGCCTGCTGATGCTCGTGCAGGTCGTCGAGTCGGAGATGACCGGCGCACCGGACGAGGCCCGCCGCCACCTCGCGCTGATGGCCCGCACCGCCCGCGAGAACCTCGCCGAGGCCCGCGCCCTGGTCACCGGCGACGGCCCCGCCGGCCTGGACGGCAGCTCGCTGCCCGACGCCGTCCGCCGGCTGGTGGCCCGCCACCGCGAGCAGACCGGCGCGGCGGCCACCGTCGAGGTGACCGGCGCCGTCCGCCCGCTGCCCGCCGGCGTGGAGGTGGTGGCCCTGCGCGGCTGCCAGGAGTCCCTGTCCAACGCCCGCCGGCACGCGGGACCGGCCGCGCCGGTCACCGTGTCGCTGGAGTACGCGGCCGAGGCGCTGTGCCTGCGGGTCCGCGACGAGGGCCGCGGTTTCGGCACCGGCACCCGTTCCGGCGGATACGGTCTGGCGGGGATCCGCGCCCGCGCCGGCGAGATCGGCGGCACGGCCGACGTGCGCAGCGCGCCGGATAGCGGCACGGAAGTCGTCATCACCCTCCCCACCGCCCCCCTGCCCGCCACCGCCACCAGGAGCCCCGCGTGATCCGCGTCCTGCTCGCCGACGACCATCCCGTGGTGCGCGAGGGCCTGCGCGGCATGCTCGACGCCGAACCCGACCTGGAGGTCGTCGGCGAGGCCGACAGCGGCCCGCAGGCCGAGGCGCTCGCGGCCCGGCTGCTCCCCGGCATCGTGCTGATGGACCTGCGGATGCCGGGCGGCGACGGCGTCGCCGCGACCGCCCGCATCACCGCCGCGGGACTCCCCTGCCGGGTGATCGTGCTGACCACGTACGAGACGGACGGCGACATCCTGCGCGCGGTCGAGGCGGGCGCGGCAGGCTACCTGCTCAAGGACGCCTCCCGCGCCGAACTCGCCGACGCCGTCCGCGCCGCCGCCCGCGGCGAGACCGTCCTCGCCCCCTCGGTCGCGTCCCGCCTCATGGACCAGCTGCGCACCCGCCCCGAACGCCCCCGCCTGACCGACCGCGAGGCGGCGGTCCTGCGCCTGGTCGCGGAGGGCTGCACGAACGCGGAGATCGGCCGCCGCCTCTTCATCGGCGAGAGCACCGTCAAGACCCACCTGCTGCGCGCGTTCGCCAGACTCGGCGTGGACGACCGCACAGCGGCGGTCACCAGCGCGATGCGGCACGGGTTGATCTGACCCGTGCCGAACGGGCCGCGCGCTCGTCGGGCGAACCGTGCTCCCGGCCGACGCGGGGGGTGGTCCGGGCACCTGCGACCCGACGCCGCCGGAGTCCGCCCGCTCCACCCCCGTGCGGGAGTGGAGGGGCCGAGCACCCGCCCGGGTGCTCGGCCCTCCGTCAGGCCAGCCGCGACCGGACTGCCGCGACGATCCCGTCGAGCGCCACCGCGGTCTGCTCTCCGGACACCATGTCCTTGAGCTGGACGACGCCCTCGGCGAGGTCGCGGTCACCGGCGATGAGCGCGTACGTGGCGCCCGAGCGGTTGGCCGCCTTCATCGCCGCCTTCAGCCCCTTGCCGCCGAACGCGAAGTCCGTGGCCACGCCCGCCTTCCGCAGCTCGGTGACCACCCCGAAGAGCACCCGGCGGGTCTCCTCGCCGAGCGGCACCGCGAACACGCTGGTGGAGGCGGGCAGTTCGAGCGTGATCCCCTCGGCCTGCAGCGCCAGCACCGTGCGGTCCACGCCGAGCGCCCAGCCGACGGACGGCAGCGCGGGGCCGCCGATCATCTCGGACAGGCCGTCGTAGCGGCCGCCGCCGCCGACCGCGGACTGCGCGCCGAGTCCGTCGTGCACGAACTCGAAGGTGGTGCGGGTGTAGTAGTCGAGCCCGCGCACCAGCTTCTCGTCGTCCTCGAACACCACGCCCGCCGCCGTCAGCAGCTCGCGCACCTGCTCGTGGTACGCCTTGCACGCCTCGCACAGGTAGTCGCGCAGCGCCGGAGCGCCGACCAGCTGCTTCTGCACCGCGTCGCGCTTGTCGTCGAGCACGCGCAGCGGGTTGATCTCCGCCCGCCGCACGGTGTCCTCGTCCAGGTCGAGCCCGGCCAGGAACTCCTGGAGCGCGGCCCGGTAGACCGGACGGCACTCCTTGTCGCCCAGCGAGTTCAGCAGGATGCGGAAGTTCCGCAGCCCGAGCGTCCGGTACGCCTGGTCGGCGAGGATGATCAGCTCGGCGTCCAGCGCCGGATCCTCCATGCCGATCGCCTCGGCACCCACCTGCGAGAAGTGCCGGTACCGGCCCTTCTGCGGGCGCTCGTAGCGGTAGTACGAGCCGGAGTACCAGAGCTTGACCGGCAGCGATCCGGCCTTGTGCAGGTTGGCCTCCAACGTCGCGCGCAGCACGGACGCGGTGCCCTCGGGGCGCAGCGCCAGCTCGTCGCCGCCCTTCGTCGTGAAGGCGTACATCTCCTTGGAGACGATGTCGGTGGACTCGCCGACACCGCGGGCGAACAGCTCCACGTTCTCAAAGCCGGGTGTCTCGATGTAGCCGTAGCCGGAATTGCGCAGCGGCGCGGAGATCGCCTCGCGCACCGCGAGGAAGGTCGCGGAATCCGGCGGCAGCAGGTCATAGGTGCCCCGAGGGGCCTGGAAGGTACTCACAGCAAGCCTGGTCACAATCCTCGTCGCGGAGCCGGCGAGCCGGCTCCGAAGCCGCGGGCCGCTTCCCCGAGGTAGGGGTTGGCGGCGCGCTCGCGGCCGATGGTCGTCTGGGGGCCGTGGCCGGAGAGCACCACGGTCGAGTCGTCGAGCGGCAGGCACACCCGTGCCAGCGACTCCAGCAGCTCGTCCGGGGAGCCCCCGGGCAGGTCGGAGCGTCCGACGGAGCCGGCGAACAGCAGGTCGCCCGAGAAGAACACCGACGGCACGTCGGAGGACTCGGGGAGCCTGAAGGTCACCGACCCCTTCGTATGGCCCGGCGCGTGCGAGACGGTGAACTCCAGGCCGGCCAGGCCGAGGGCGGCGCCGTCGGTCAGCTCCCGGACGTCGTCGGGTTCGCCGATCGTCAGCTCGCCCAGCAGCTGCTGCCCGATGGAGCGGCCCAGGGCCTTCTCCGGGTCGCTCATCATGTAGCGGTCCCGGGGGTGGATCCAGGCCGGGACGTCGTGGGCCCCGCAGACCGGCACGACGGACGCCACATGGTCGATGTGCCCATGGGTGAGGATGACGGCGACCGGCTTGAGGCGATGCTTGGCGAGCGTGTCCTCGACGCCCTGGGTCGCTTGGTGACCCGGGTCGATGATCACGCACTCCTCACCGGCGGCGGGGGCGACCACATAACAATTGGTCCCCCAGGCCCCGGCGGGGAACCCGGCAATGAGCACGTTCGTCCTTCTGTCGTCCGCGGAGGTGTCGGCAGCTCACGAGCCTACCGGCGCGGGAGCGGCCGGGGCGAACCCGTATCGTCCCGGCAGGGGCGCCCGCGGGTACCGCACGGGTGGCGGGCGGGTACTGGACTGCGGGCCCGCTGGGGCGCGAAGATTCGCCGCACGCGGATTCACGTTGAGAACACGTTTTCGTCAAGACTGAAGCAGAAGACCGGGAGACGGCGAAGTGGTCACCAAGGAACAGCGGCGGCGACAGCTCGCCCGAGAGAAGTTCGAGCGGCAGCAGCAGCGCAGGACCGTGGAGCAGTCCAAGGCCCGCCGGCGCAACGCCGTGGTCGCGGCCGTGGTGGCCGTCGTGGTCGCCGCGGGTGCCACGGCGTACGCGACCGGCAGCCTGGACGGCAAGGACAAGCCGAAGACCGACGCGGCCGCCAGTGCCACGCCCTCGGCCACGACGCCCGCCAAGGCACCGGACCCGTGCGCCAAGCCCGGTGCGGGCACCCCGGGCAAGGAGCAGTGGAAGTCCGAGCCGGCGATGGCGATCGACAAGAGCGCGAAGTACACCTTCACGCTCCAGACGACCTGCGGTGACATCGCGCTGGCGCTGAACGCGGAGAAGGCGCCGTCGACGGTGAACTCGTTCAAGTTCCTCGCCGACAAGGGCTACTTCGACCACACCAAGTGCCACCGGCTCACCGCCGAGGGCATCTACGTCCTGCAGTGCGGCGACCCGACCGGCACCGGCCAGGGGGGTCCGGGCTACACGATCCCGGACGAGAACCTCAAGGACCCGTCCGTCGCGAAGGGCACCTACCCGGCGGGCACCGTCGCGATGGCGAACACCAGCAAGCCGCACACCGGCGGCAGCCAGTTCTTCCTGGTCTACAAGGACAGCCCGCTGCCGGCGTCCTACACCCCCTTCGGCACCATCGGCGCCGACGGCATGAAGGTGCTGGAGAAGATCGCGGGCGCGGGGGCGGCAGCCGCCGACGCCCAGGGGAACACCGCGCCGAACGCGACCGTGGTGATCAACAAGGCGGTCGTCAAGCAGTCGTGAACCCCTGATGAGCCGGGCCCCGGAGGTAAATTTCGCGTGCGCTGGATGCGGACAGCCGGGGCGCCGGTCGCCTATGTTGGCGTTGGACCGGTCAGGGCGCAGCCCGACCGGAGGAAACTGTGAACGATGCCGGCGAGCCGTACAACGGCCGGGCATCACGTGGAGGAGGCGCTGTGAGCAGCGACCCATGGGGCCGCGTCGATGAGACGGGGACCGTGTACGTGCGTACGGCCGACGGGGAGCGGGAGGTCGGTTCGTGGCAGGCGGGGTCTCCGGATGAGGCGCTGGCCTACTTCGAGCGCAAGTACGAGGGGCTCGTCGTCGAGATCGGCCTCCTCGAACGGCGGGTGAGGACCACCGACCTCGCGGCCAAGGACGCGCTGACCGCGATCGAGCACCTGCGGGCGTCGGTCACCGAGGCACACGCGGTGGGCGACCTGGCGGCACTCGCCACGCGGCTGGACGCCCTCGTCGGGCTGGTCGAGTCGCGCCGCGAGGAGCGCAAGATCGCCAAGGCGAAGGCGACCGACGAGGCCAAGGCGGCCAAGGAGGAGCTGGTCGCGGAGGCCGAGGGGCTGGCCGAGAGCGAGCAGTGGCGGACCGCGGGCGAGCGGCTGCG
This sequence comes from Streptomyces sp. NPDC006733, assembly GCF_040636125.1. Classification (NCBI taxonomy): domain Bacteria; kingdom Bacillati; phylum Actinomycetota; class Actinomycetes; order Kitasatosporales; family Streptomycetaceae; genus Streptomyces; species Streptomyces sp. NPDC006733. The sequence continues at coordinate 396,415 of NZ_JBEYJD010000002.1, forward strand.
CGCCCTGGTGGACACCTGGAAGGCGCTGCCGCGCCTGGACCGCAAGGCCGACGACGAGCTGTGGCACCGTTTCAGCCACGCCCGTTCGGTCTTCTCCAAGCGGCGCAAGGCGCACTTCGCGTCGCTGGACTCGCAGCGTGAGGAGGCCCGCCGCGTCAAGGAGAAGCTGGTCACGGAGGCGCTGGCGCTGGCGAACTCCACCGACTGGGGTCCGACGGCCGCCCGCTACCGCGAGCTGATGACGGAGTGGAAGGCCGCGGGCCGCGCGCAGCGCGAGGCCGAGGACGACCTGTGGAACCGCTTCCGCGGTGCGCAGGACCAGTTCTTCCAGGCCCGTACCGAGGTCTTCAACGAGCGTGACTCGCAGGAGCGGGAGAACCTCGCGCTCAAGGAGGAGCTGGCCATCGAGGCCGAGAAGCTCCTGCCGGTGACGGACCTCAAGGCGGCGCGGGCGGCGTTCCGCGCGGTCAACGAGCGCTGGGAGGCCATCGGCCACGTGCCGCGCGACGCCCGGCCGCGGATCGAGGCCCGGATGCACGCGGTCGAGCGCGCGATCCAGGACACCGAGGAGAACGAGTGGCGCCGGACGAACCCGGAGGCGCGGGCGCGTGCCGCGGGGCTGACGGGCCAGCTCCAGGCGGCCGTCGACAAGCTGCGCACGCAGGCCGAGGCCGCTCGGGCCGCGGGCAACACGTCGAAGGCCGACAAGCTCACCCGTGAGCTGGAGGGCCGGCAGGCCCTGCTCGACCAGGCGCTGAAGGGCCTGGAGGAGTTCGGCGGCTGAGCTCCGGCCCCGCACACGCGAGCGGCCCCGGTACGGAGAGGCAGATCCGTACCGGGGCCGCTCGCGTCTGCTCTAGCGCTGGCGGCCCGAGGTGACGCGGTACACGTCGTAGACGCCCTCGACGCCGCGTACGGCCTTCAGGACGTGCCCCAGGTGCTTGGGGTCGCCCATCTCGAAGGTGAAGCGCGAGGTCGCGACGCGGTCGCGGGAGGTCTGCACGGCGGCGGACAGGATGTTGACGTGCTGGTCGGACAGCACCCGCGTGACGTCCGACAGCAGCCGCGACCGGTCCAGCGCCTCGACCTGGATGGCGACCAGGAAGACGGACGACTGGGTGGGCGCCCACTCGACCTCCAGGATCCGCTCGGGCTCCTGGGACAGCGACTCGATGTTGACGCAGTCCGTGCGGTGCACCGAGACGCCGCTGCCGCGGGTGACGAAGCCGATGATCGGGTCGCCCGGCACCGGGGTGCAGCAGCGGGACAGCTTGACCCACACGTCGTCGACGCCCTTGACGACCACGCCGGGGTCGGCGTTGGCGCGCCGCTTGGAGCGGTTGCGCGAGGGGGTGGTGACCTCCTCGATCTCCTCGGTCGCGCCCTCCTCGCCGCCGAGCGCGTCGACCAGCTTCTGGACGACGGACTGGGCGGTGATGTGCCCCTCGCCGATCGCCGCGTAGAGCGCGGAGATGTCGGGGTAGCGCATCTCGTGGGCGAGGGTGACGAGCGAGTCGCCGGTCAGGACCCGCTGGATCGGCAGGTTCTGCTTGCGCATCGCCCGCGCGATGGCGTCCTTGCCCTGCTCGACGGCCTCCTCGCGGCGCTCCTTGGAGAACCAGGCGCGGATCTTGTTGCGGGCGCGCGGGGACTTCACGAAGCCCAGCCAGTCGCGCGACGGGGCGGCGCTGGCGGCCTTGGAGGTGAAGACCTCCACCAGGTCGCCGTTGTCGAGCGTCGACTCCAGCGGCACCAGCCGGCCGTTGACCCTGGCCCCTATGGTCCGGTGGCCGACGTCGGTGTGGACCGCGTAGGCGAAGTCCACGGGAGTGGCGCCGGCGGGCAGCGCTATCACGTCGCCCTTGGGGGTGAAGACGAAGACCTCGCTCTGCGAGAGGTCGAAGCGCAGCGACTCCAGGAACTCGCTGGGGTCCTCGGTCTCCTTCTGCCAGTCCAGCAGCTGCCGCAGCCACGCCATGTCGTTGACGGTGTCGCCGTCGCTCTTGCGCGGGGTGTCGGTGCGCACCTTGGAGGCGCCGGAGACCGGGTCCTGCTTGTACTTCCAGTGCGCGGCGATGCCGTACTCGGCGCGGCGGTGCATGTCGAAGGTGCGGATCTGCAGCTCGACGGGCTTGCCGCTGGGCCCGATGACCGTCGTGTGCAGCGACTGGTACATGTTGAACTTGGGCATCGCGATGTAGTCCTTGAACCGCCCGGGCACCGGGTTCCACCGCGCGTGGATGGTCCCGAGCGCCGCGTAGCTGTCGCGGACGGTGTCGACGAGGACGCGGATGCCCACCAGGTCGTAGATCTCGGCGAAGTCGCGGCCTCGCACGATCATCTTCTGGTAGACGCTGTAGTAGTGCTTCGGGCGGCCGGTGACGGTCGCCTTGATCCGGGCCGCGCGCAGGTCCTGCTGGACCTGGTCGGTGACGACGGCGAGGTACTCGTCGCGCTTGGGGGCGCGCTCGGCGACCAGCCGCACGATCTCGTCGTACATCTTGGGGTAGAGGATCGCGAAGGCGAGGTCCTCCAGCTCCCACTTGATGGTGTTCATGCCCAGCCGGTGCGCCAGCGGGGCGTAGATCTCCAGCGTCTCGCGGGCCTTCTTCTCCTGCTTCTCCCGCTTGAGGTACCGCATGGTGCGCATGTTGTGCAGGCGGTCGGCGAGCTTGATGACCAGGACGCGCGGGTCCTTGGCCATGGCCACGACCATCTTGCGCACGGTCTCGGCCTGCGCGGCCTCGCCGAACTTCACCTTGTCGAGCTTGGTGACGCCGTCCACCAGCAGCGCGACCTGGTCGCCGAAGTCCCGGCGCAGCGCGTCCAGGCTGTAGTCGGTGTCCTCGACGGTGTCGTGCAGCAGCCCCGCCATCAGGGTGGCCGGGTCCATGCCCAGCTCGGCGAGGATCGTGGTGACGGCGAGCGGGTGCGTGATGTACGGGTCGCCGCTCTTGCGCTTCACACCGCGGTGCCAGCGCTCGGCGACCTGGTAGGCGCGCTCGATCTGCCGCAGCTGCGCGGTGTCGCCCTTGGGGTCGTTGCCCCGGACGATGCGCAGCATCGGCTCCAGCACCGGGTTGTACGGGCTGGAGCGCTGCACACCGAGCCGGGCGAGGCGGGCGCGGACGCGGTTGGAGGAGCCTGCGGCGCGCGAGGGTGTCGCGCTGCCGGGGGTCCGTGCGGGCCGGACGGCAGGCGTCGGCGGCTCGGGGGCGGCTCCGTTGCTCCCGGCGGGGGTTTCGTCCCCGCCTTCGGCGTCGAGCGGCTGGGCCTCGTCTGGCAAGAGCACTCCTCACGCGGGTTAGAGCACCCATGGTATCGATCTGTGGCAGGAGGCGGGCGCCCGGTGGTTCCGGGCGCCCGCCTCCGGGGCCGTGCTGGGTGCCGCAGGCGCCGGGCCTGCGGTGTCAGACGATGATCAGCGCGTCCAGCGGCGCGCCCGCGAGGGCGCCGGAGAGCCGTTCGCGGCCGCCGAGGAAGCCGAGCTCCAGCAGGACCGCGACTCCGGCCACCTCCGCGCCGGTCCGCCGGACGAGCTCCAGCGAGGCCTCGGCGGTACCACCGGTGGCCAGCACGTCATCGATGACCAGGACCCGGTCGCCGGCGGCGAGGGCGTCCCGCTGCACCTCTATCTCCGCGCTGCCGTACTCCAGCTCGTAGCGCTGCGACAGGGTCGCGCCGGGCAGCTTGCCCGCCTTGCGCACGGGCACGAAGCCGAGGTGCGCCCGTGCCGCCGCGGGGGCGGCGAGGATGAACCCGCGCGCCTCCAGCCCGGCGACCTTGGTGGCGCCGTGGCGCGCGCAGAGCACGGCCAGGGCGTCCACCAGGGCGTTGAACGCGTCGGGGTCGGCCAGCAGCGGGGTGATGTCCTTGAACACCACACCCGGCTGCGGATAGTCCGGCACGTCCCGGATCCGGCCGAGGAGCTGCTCGCGCAGCGCCTCGGCAGCGGCTGAGATCGCCGTCATCGCCGCTTCCCCGAGGGCCGGTTCTTGTTGCGGCTGCGGGTGGCGGCGCCCTGCGGACGCTGGCCGACCACACCGCCGGCGGCGGCACGGTCGCCGTCGTCCAGCTCGGCGTCCTCCTCGGCGGCCTCGGCCGCGGCGACGTCCTCGCGGGCCTGCCGGTCCTCCTCCGCCGGGTCCACGCCCTTGGCCGCGTCGGCCTTGCGCTTGGCCAGCACGCGCTTCTTGAGGGCCTTCATCTCCGGGTCGCGCTCCTTGAAGTCCGCGACCAGCGGGGTCGCGATGAAGATCGAGGAGTACGCACCGGCGGTGAGGCCGACGAAGAGCGCGAGCGCGATGTCGTTGAGCACACCGGCCCCGAGGATGCCGCCGCCGATGAAGAGCAGGGCGCCGACGGGCAGCAGCGCGACGACCGTGGTGTTGATGGAGCGCACCAGGGTCTGGTTCAGGCTGCGGTTGGACAGCTCGCTGTAGGTGAAGCGGCTCTGCTTGGTGATGCTGCGGGTCGTCTCCTTGAGACCGTCGAAGACGACGACGGTGTCGTAGAGCGAGTAACCGAGGATCGTCAGCAGACCGATCACGGTGCCCGGGGTGACCTCGAAACCGACGATGGCGTAGACGCCGACGGTGATCGTGAGGTCGTGGATCAGGGCGATGAGGGCGGCGATGGCCATCCGCCACTCGAAGGCGATGGCGAGGTAGATCACCACCAGGATCATGAAGATGATCAGGCCGGTGAAGGCCTTCTTCGAGATCTCCTCACCCCAGCTGGGGCCGACGATCTGCGCGTCGATCTTGTCCGCCGGCACACCGAGGTCGGTGCCGACCTTCTCCTGGATGTCCTTCGACTCCGTGGTGGAGATGTCGCTGACCTGGATCCGCACCCCGCCGTTGCCGAGCTTCTGCACGGTGGCGACGTGGCCGCCGGTGTGACCGGCGATCTTGTTCTGCACCTCGGTGACCGAGTACGGCGTCTTCGGGGTCGTGAAGACCGCGCCGCCGGAGAACTCGATGCCGAGCTTGAGACCGTTGATCGCCAGGCCGGCGATGGCCACGATCGTGATCAGGATCGAGACGCCGTACCAGAGCCTGCGCTTGCCGACGAAGTCGTAGGCGATCTCGCCACGGTGCAGCCGGTGTCCGAGCTGTCCGAGATTGCCGAGCTTGGACATCAGGCCTCCTTCGTCTCGGTGCTCGTCCTGCGGCGGACGCGGCGGATGGGGGCCTGGACGCCCAGGCCCTTCGGGTCGAGTCCGGACCACTTGTGGCCGTTGGCGAAGAACTTGCGCCGGGCCAGGATCGTCATGAGCGGCTTGGTGAAGAGGAACACCACCACGACGTCGAGCAGGGTGGTCAGACCCAGGGTGAACGCGAAGCCCTGGACCTTGCCGACCGTCACCGCGAACAGCACGGCGGCGGCGAGGAAGGAGACGAAGTCCGACACCAGGATGGTGCGCCGGGCGCGCGGCCAGCCGCGGGCCACGGCGGGCTGCAGGGAGCGGCCCTCGCGCAGCTCGTCACGGATCCGTTCGAAGAAGACGATGAACGAGTCCGCGGTGATACCGATGGCGACGATGGCGCCGCAGACCGCCGGCAGGTTCAGCGCGAACCCGATGGCCGGGCCGAGCAGCGCCATCAGCGTGTAGGTGAGCGCCGCCGACACCAGGAGGCTGACGATCGCGACGAGGCCCAGGCCCCGGTAGTACGCCAGCATGTAGAGCACGACCAGCGCGAGCCCGACGGCGCCCGCGATGAGGCCGCCGCGCAGCTGCTCGCCGCCGAGGGCGGCGGAGACCGTGGTCACGTCGCTGATGTCGAAGGTCAGCGGGAGCGAACCGTAGGACAGGACGTTCGACAGGTTCTGCGCCGACGTCTGGGTGAAGCTGCCGAAGATCGTCGCGCTGCCGCCGGGCAGGGCCTGCGAGACCGAGGGCGCCGAGACGACGTTGCCGTCGAGGTCGATCGCGAACTGGTTCAGCGGGGGCTGCTGGGTGGCGAGCTGCGTGGTGACCTTGGTGAACTTCTTGGCGCCGCCACCGGTGAAGCTGAGGTCGACGACCCAGCCGTTGCCGGACTGGGTGTCGAACTTCGCACTGGCCTTGGAGACGTCCTTGCCGTCGAGGACGGCCGGGCCGAGCGCGTACTTGTACCAGATCTTGTCCTTCTTCTCGCCGCGCTCACCGCAGCCGACGACCTTGTTCTCCGGCTTGACGCCCTGGTTCGCCGCCAGGCGCTGCTTCGGGTCGTTGCAGTCCAGGGCGGTGAACTTGGCCTGAAGGTCGGCCGGAATCGTGCTGTCCAGCGTGCCGGCCGGGGGCGCGGACGGGCTGGGGGTCGGCGTCGGCGTGGGCGCCTTGCCGGGGACGGCCTTCAGACCGTCGGTGACCGCGCGGCCCTGGGTGGTGGCGCTCGAGGTGGGCGTGGCCTTCGGCGGGGTGCCGCCCTTGGGCGTCGGGCTCGGCGTGCCGGTGGCCTTGCCCGTCGGGGTCACGGACGGGGAGGGCGTCGCCGGCGGCGTCTTGACGGCCGGGGGGTTCGCCTGCTCGGCGAGCACCTGCCGGAAGAACAGCTGAGCGGTCGTGCCGACCTGCTCCTGCGCCTGCTTGGCGTCGGTGCCCTTGGGGATGTTGACAATGATGTTCTTGTCGCCCTGGGTCTGCACCTCCGCCTCGGAGACACCAAGACCGTTGACCCGCTGGTTGATGATGCTCACCGCGGTGTTCATGTTGGTCTTGTTGATCGCGCCGGCCTGGTCGCTCTTGGCCGTCAGCGTGATGCTGACGCCGCCGGCGAGGTCGATACCCAGTCGCGGAGTCGTGTTGTGCGAGAGGAACATCGTCCCCGTCAACGCCACGAGCGCGATCAGGATCACGGCCAGTGCGCGCCCGGGGTACCCCTGACTCCCCGAGGACCTGCGGCCCTTCTTGGGTGCTGCCACCTTCTTGTATCTCCCTGTCCAACCAGCCCCCGGGCCTGCGCGCCCGTGGGGTGGCCACGAAGTGATGTGAGAGTCCGGACCGACCGCCCTACTTGGGGTCGGTGCCGTCCTTCTTCGGCTCGTCCTCCGTCTTGCTCAGGTCGATGCGCTCGTCATCGGCGGCCCCGGCCGTGGCGGCGTCCTGGTCGTGAGCCACGTCCTCATCGTGCGGCGCGTCCTCGCCGAGGTCCTCGGAGCCCTCTTCCAGCTCCTCGGGCTCGATGCCGTGCACGATCCGGTCGTACTCGGCCTGGTCGAGGACGGCGCCGATGGCGTTCTTGGCGAAGTGCGCGTGCACCCCGTCGGCCAGCTCCAGGAGGACCGTGTCCTCGTTGACTTCCTTCACCACGGCGTACATGCCGCCGATGGTGCGGACACCGGAGCCCGGTTCCATCTGGTTCCGCATCGTCGCCGCCTGCCGCTGCTTGTTCTTGGCAGACCGGGTCATGAGGAACATGGCACCGATAAGGATGATGAACGGGAGGAGCAAGCCGATACTCACGATTTACAACGTTCCTTCGCACGGCCGCGGTGGCTGGCCTGATCTACGGGGGTGTATGCCGATCCGGAGGAAGGGCGTCGGCGGAGTCTAAGCGAGTCCTCGCCGGTGAAACAACGCCCAGCATGGCACTGGGGTTCCTGGGGAGCGAGTCCCCGTGCCGTCACGGTCCGAACAGGCCACCCTGGCCGGGGCCCGCGGGCTGCTGGGGCGGGACCAGCCCGAGGTGCGTCCACGCCGCCCGGGTGGCCACCCGGCCACGGGGCGTGCGCGCCAGCAGGCCCTCGCGGACCAGGAACGGTTCGGCGACCTCCTCGACCGTCTCGCGCTCCTCGCCGACGGCGACCGCCAGCGTCGACAGCCCGACCGGGCCGCCGCCGAAGAGCTGGAGCAGGGCGCGCAGCACGGCCCGGTCCAGCCGGTCGAGGCCGCGGGCGTCCACCTCGTAGACCTCCAGGGCCTGGACGGCGATCTCGCGGGTGATCCGCCCGTCGGCCCTGACCTGCGCGTAGTCCCGGACCCGGCGCAGCAGCCGGTTGGCGATGCGGGGCGTGCCGCGGGAGCGGCCGGCGATCTCCGCGCCGCCCTCGCCCTCCAGCTCGACGTCCAGCAGGCGGGCCGAGCGGTGGATGACGCGCTCCAGCTCGGCGGGGGCGTAGAACTCCATGTGGCCGGTGAAGCCGAAGCGGTCGCGCAGCGGGGGCGGCAGCAGGCCGGCCCGGGTGGTGGCGCCGACCAGGGTGAAGGGCGGCAGCTCCAGCGGGATGGCGGTGGCGCCGGGGCCCTTGCCGACGATCACGTCGACCCGGAAGTCCTCCATCGCCATGTAGAGCATCTCCTCGGCGGGCCGGGACATCCGGTGGATCTCGTCGAGGAAGAGCACCTCGCCCTCCTGGAGGGAGGACAGGATCGCGGCGAGGTCGCCCGCGTGCTGGATGGCCGGGCCCGACGTGATGCGGATCGGGGCGCCCATCTCGGCGGCGATGATCATCGACAGGGTGGTCTTGCCGAGGCCGGGCGCTCCGGAGAGCAGGACGTGGTCGGCGGTGCCGCCGCGCTTCTTGGCCGCCTTCAGCACCAGGTCCAGCTGCTGCCGCACCCGCTCCTGCCCGACGAACTCCCCCAGGTCCTTCGGCCGCAGCGCCGCCTCGACGGCCTGGTCCTCACCGTCGGCGTCGGAGCGGACCAGCCGCTCCGGCAGCTCGTCGGCGGCGGGTGCGGGCTCGTCCCAGTTCATCGTGCCCCACCTCGCGTCGCTGCCTTCCGCGGTCCGGGCGACCCGGCCTTGCGCAGGGGTACGGGGAGTCGCTCCCCGGGAAAACGCAGCATGGTGGACTTTCGGGTCGGCGGTGCGGGGTGGGCGGGCAGGCGGGCGGCGGCCTGGCCTCAGCGGGTGCGGTTCAGGGTCTGCAGGGCCGCGCGCAGCAGGGCGGAGACGTTGGGCGTGCCGCCCTCCGCCAGCTCCGCCTCGGCCTGCGGCGCGACGGCCGAGACCGCTTCGTCGGCCTCGCGGGTGGCGTAGCCGAGGCCGATGAGCGCCGCGTGCAGCTGGTCGCGCCAGGAGGCGCTGACCGCGCTGCCGATCCCGCGCTGCGCGCCGGGGCCGACGGGCTCGCCGAGCCGGTCCTTCAACTCCAGCAGGAGCCGCTGGGCGCCCTTCTTGCCGACGCCGGGCACGGCGGTGAGCGCCTTCTCGTCGCCGGTGGCGACGGCGACCCGCAGCGCGTCCGGGGAGTGCACCGCGAGCATCGTCTGCGCCAGCCGCGGTCCGACGCCGCTGACGGTCTGCAGCAGCTCGAAGACCAGCCGCTCGTCGTCGTCGGCGAAGCCGTACAGCGTCAGCGAGTCCTCACGGACGATGAGCGAGGTCGAGAGCCTGGCCTGCTGGCCGGTGCGCAGGCCGGCGAGGGTGCCGGGGGTGCACAGGACGGACATGCCGATGCCGCCCACCTCGATGACCGCGGCGTCCGGGGCGAGGGCGGCGACCGGGCCGCTGACGAAGGCGATCATGCTCGGGGCTCCTGGATTCGTGCCGGCTTGTGGGCGGCGATGGCCTGTTGGAGGCGGTTGGTGGCGGTACCGCGCCAGATGTGGCAGATGGCGAGCGCCAGCGCGTCCGCCGCGTCGGCCGGCTTGGGCGGCTCGTCCAGCCGCAGCAGCCGCGTCACCATGGCGCCGACCTGGGCCTTGTCCGCCCTTCCGCTGCCGGTGACGGCGGCCTTGACCTCGCTGGGGGTGTGCAGGTGGACGGGGAGGCCGCGCCGGCTGGCGCAGAGCATCGCGACGGCGCTGGCCTGGGCGGTGCCCATGACCGTGCTGACGTTGTGCTGGCTGAACACCCGCTCCACGGCGACGACTTCCGGGCGGTACTCGTCCAGCCACGCCTCGATGCCGCGCTCGATCAGGACGAGGCGGGGGCCGATCTCCGCGTCGGCCGGGGTGCGCACCACGCCGACCCCGGCCATCGTCAGCGGGCGTCCCGGGACGCCGTCCACGACGCCGATGCCGAGCCGGGTCAGTCCCGGGTCCACGCCGAGTACCCGCACCCCGTCACCCCTCACGCCCTGTCGGTCAACTGTTCCTGCAGGTTAGCCGTTCCGACTGACATCGCCGCAAAAGCCGGCGGGCCGGCGGGGTGTGTCCCCGCCGGCCCGTCCGCTGACCTCACGCGATCGCGCGGCGATCAGGCGTCGACCTGCTCCATGACCTCGTCGCTCACGTCGAAGTTGGCGAAGACGTTCTGCACGTCGTCGCTGTCCTCCAGCGCGTCGATGAGCTTGAAGATCTTGCGCGCGCCCTCCTCGTCCAGCTCCACCTGCATGGTGGGGACGAAGTTGGCGTCCGCGGAGTCGTAGTCGATGCCCGCGTCCTGGAGCGCGGTGCGGACCGCGACCATGTCGGTGGCCTCGCTGATGACCTCGAAGGACTCGCCGAGGTCGTTGACCTCTTCGGCCCCCGCGTCCAGCACCGCGCCCAGCACGTCGTCCTCGGACAGCTCGCCCTTGGGGACGATGACGACGCCCTTGCGGTTGAACAGGTAGGAGACCGAACCCGGGTCCGCCATGGCACCGCCGTTGCGGGTCATCGCGACCCGGACGTCGGAGGCCGCGCGGTTGCGGTTGTCGGTGAGGCACTCGATGAGCACCGCGACGCCGTTCGGCCCGTAGCCCTCGTACATGATCGTCTGGTAGTCGGCGCCGCCGGCTTCCAGACCGGCACCGCGCTTGACCGCGCTGTCGATGTTCTTGTTCGGGACGGAGCTCTTCTTCGCCTTCTGGATGGCGTCGTAGAGGGTCGGGTTACCGGAGACGTCACCGCCACCCATGCGCGCCGCCACCTCGATGTTCTTGATCATCTTGGCGAAGAGCTTGCCGCGCTTGGCGTCAACCACGGCCTTCTTGTGCTTGGTGGTAGCCCATTTAGAGTGGCCGGACATCGCCAGCTCCTTACAACGTCGCCAGTAGAAATGAACAGGAGAGATCCTACCGGGGTCGGACTAGATCGCGGCGCGCACCATGGCCACGAAGAGCTCGTGAACGCGGTGGTCGCCGGTCAGCTCGGGGTGGAACGAGGTGGCCAGCAGGTTTCCGGAGCGCACGGCGACGACCGTCCCGTCGTCGAGCCGGGCCAGCACCTCGGTCCGCGCGCCGGTCGACTCCACCCACGGGGCGCGGATGAAGACGCCCTCCACGGGGCCGCCGCCGATGCCGGCGATCTCCACGGCCGCCTCGAAGGACTCGTTCTGCCGCCCGAAGGCGTTGCGGCGCACGATCATGTCGATGCCGCCGACCGTCTCCTGGTCGTCCCGGCCGTCCAGGATCTTGTCCGCGAGCATGATCATGCCCGCGCAGGACCCGTAGACCGGCAGGCCGGCCGCGACCCGCTCGCGCAGCGGCTGGAGCATGCCGAAGATGACCGCCAGCTTGGACATCGTGGTGGACTCGCCGCCGGGGATGACCAGGCCGTCCCGCCGCGACCCGGGCGAACAGCCCGGCGTCGAGGTGGATCGCGTCGCTGTGCGCGGCCAG